>NZ_JAPSKQ010000037.1:0-12112 GCF_031181555.1 Streptomyces sp.
CCTCGTGGTGCTGGCGCTCGACCTTCAGGCCGGCCCGGTCCAGCTCCAGGGAGATCTCGGCGCGCAGGTCGGCGAAGTGGTCGACCGGCGGGACCGGGAAGTAGCCGCCCTTGTAGCGGACCTTGTAGCCGCGGTTGTCCTCCAGCGCACCGGTGTTCCAGGCGCCCGCCTCGGAGTCGATGTGGTAGAAGGACTCGTTCTCGGACGTCCTGAAGCGCACGCTGTCGAAGACGTAGAACTCGGCCTCGGGGCCGAAGAACGCGGTGTCCGCGATGCCGGTCGAGGCGAGGTAGGCCTCGGCCTTCTTGGCCACGTTCCGCGGGTCACGGGAGTACTGCTCGCCCGTGATCGGGTCGTGGATGAAGAAGTTGATGTTCAGCGTCTTGTCGCGGCGGAACGGGTCGACACGGGCGGTCGAGAGGTCCGCGCGCAGCGCCATGTCGGACTCGTGAATGGCCTGGAATCCACGGATCGAGGATCCGTCGAAGGCCAGCTCCTCGTCGGGGTCGAACGCGTCGACAGGCACCGTGAAGTGCTGCATCACACCCGGGAGGTCACAGAAGCGGACGTCGACGAACTTGACGTCCTCGTCCGCGATGAACTTCTTGGCCTCGTCGGCGTTCTGGAACATCCAGCTCCTCCTACTCCCGACCGTCCCGCCGGGGTGGTAGATCGTTCGTGCGGCCAGTGCGGGTGGCACACGCTGCGCTCGACCCTAGGGACGGGTCATTTCTCGGGCGTGACCCATTTGTTTCGCACGCGTTAACCGGCCCCTCTTCCACGGTAGCCCCCGGACACCCCTGCGTCCCCCGGTCATATCCGGGCGCAGTACCGTGGACGGGTGGACAACAGGCAAGCAATCGGATCATGGCTGTCCGGGCCGCGCGCGGCCATGGAGGACGCCGGTGCCGAGTTCGGATACCGGGGCGAGCAGCTGGGGCTGCCGGAGGAGGGGCCGGGCTCGATCGCCCGGCCGGGCCGCAGGCTCGGCGCCCTCGCCGTGGACTGGTCCCTGTGCGTCCTGATCGCATACGGTCTCATCACCGACGGCTACGGCCAGGCGACGAGCAACTGGGCGCTGCTGGTGTTCTTCCTGCTGAGCGTCCTCACCGTCGGCACGGTCGGCTTCACCCCCGGCAAGCGGCTGTTCGGCCTGCGCGTGGTCGCCCTCGACACCGGCCAGGTCCACCCGGGCCGCGGCCTGCTGCGCTCGGCCCTGCTCTGCCTCGCCGTCCCCGCCCTGGTCTGGGACCGCGACGGCCGCGGCCTGCACGACCGGCTCGCCCGCACGGTCGAGGTGCGGATCTGACCCCCACCGCCCACGGCATACGTCGAGGGGGCGCCCGGATCACTCCGGGCGCCCCCTCGACGTATGCCGTGACGCATGGCCGTCACCCACGGGGATCAGCGGCCCCTCGGTCCGCCCTTCGGCAGCTTCATGCCCTTGGGCATCGGCCCCTTGGGCAGCGGCATGTTGCTCATCAGGTCGCCCAGGGCGCGCAGCCGGTCGTTGGTCGCGGTGACCTGCGGGCCGGTGAGGACGCGGGGCAGCTTGACCATGGTGGTGCGCAGCTTCTTCAGCTCGACCTGGCCCTCGCCCGTGCCCACGATCAGATCGTGCACCGGGACGTCCGCGACGATGCGGTTCATCCGCTTCTTCTCGGCGGCGAGCAGGCTCTTCACCCGGTTCGGGTTGCCCTCGGCGACCAGCACGATGCCGGCCTTGCCGACCGCGCGGTGCACCACGTCCTGGTTGCGGTTCATCGCCACCGCGGGGGTGGTCGTCCAGCCCCGGCCGATGTTGTCGAGCACGGCCGCGGCGGCGCCCGGCTGGCCCTCCATCTGCCCGAAGGCCGCTCGCTCGGCCCGGCGCCCGAACACGATCGCCGTCGCGAGGAAGGCGAGCAGGAAGCCCAGGATGCCGAGATAGATGGGGTGACCGATCAAGAAACCGATCGCGAGGAAGACACCGAAGGTGACGATTCCGACTGCCGCGAGCACAAGACCGATCTTCTTGTCGGCCTTGCGGGTCATCTTGTAGGTCAGGGCGATCTGCTTCAGTCGCCCGGGGTTCGCAGCGTCCGCTGCGGTTTCCTTCCTCGCCATGTCACGAAGTCTACGTGCCCCCGGGAGCGCCGACGACGGCGGTGTCCGCGGGGAACGGGCAGGGGCGGGGCCGGGAGGCGGCGGTCAGGGACGGACGGTCAGGGGCGGGACCGGGGTCGTCTGCTCGAGGACGCGCTGCGCCTCGACCCGGTCCCTGGCGCGACGGCGGTCCTCCAGCACCGACGTCCAGGCGTTGCGGCGGGCGGTGCGCTGGCCGCCGCTCATGAGCAGTGCCTCGACGGCGCGCAGCGCGGTGGTGAAGGACGGGATGGCGGTGGCGCGGACGGGAGCGGCCTGCATGACGGAGGGTCCCCCTCGGTGCTCCGGGTACGGGTGTACGTGGCGTGATTCCAGGGTCACTGATTGGTGTTACCAGGGCGTGACCGACCGGTCAAACAGGCATGAAGCCCCGGTGGGCGGGGCCGGAACGGCGACGCGGCCCCGACCGCTGCCCTCATCTGCGAGGACGGTCGGGACCGCGTACTCTCGGCCATTACTGGCGGGTAGATCCTTGTGCGTGAATTCACACGCCGTGCCGCCCGGTGCGGGGCGGGGCGGGTGACGCCGCGTCAGACGGCCTGGGACGCCACGTACGCACCCCGCTTCTCGACCGCCATCTGGTACAGGCGGCCGGCGCGGTACGAGGAGCGGACCAGCGGGCCGGACATCACGCCGGAGAAGCCGATCCGCTCGGCCTCCTCCTTCAGCTCCACGAACTCCTGCGGCTTCACCCAGCGCTCCACCGGGTGGTGCCGCACGGACGGGCGCAGGTACTGCGTGATGGTGACCAGCTCGCAGCCGGCGTCGTGCAGCTGCTGGAGCGCCTCGACGACCTCCTCGCGGGTCTCGCCCATGCCGAGGATGAGGTTCGACTTGGTGACCAGGCCGTAGTCGCGGGCGGCGGTGATGACCTTCAGCGAGCGCTCGTAGCGGAAGCCGGGGCGGATCCGCTTGAAGATCCGCGGCACCGTCTCGACGTTGTGCGCGAAGACCTCGGGGCGCGAGGAGAAGACCTCCTCGAGCTGTTCGGGGATCGCGTTGAAGTCGGGGGCGAGCAGCTCGACCTTGGTGCGGCCGGCCTCGCGGCCCGCGGTCTGGGCGTGGATCTGGCGCACGGTCTCGGCGTACAGCCAGGCGCCGCCGTCCTCCAGGTCGTCGCGGGCGACGCCGGTGATGGTGGCGTAGTTCAGGTCCATGGTGACCACGGACTCACCGACGCGGCGCGGCTCGTCGCGGTCCAGGGCCTCGGGCCTGCCGGTGTCGATCTGGCAGAAGTCGCAGCGCCGGGTGCACTGGTCGCCGCCGATGAGGAAGGTCGCCTCGCGGTCCTCCCAGCACTCGTAGATGTTCGGGCAGCCGGCTTCCTGGCAGACCGTGTGCAGGCCCTCGCTCTTGACGAGGCTCTGCATCTTGGAGTACTCGGGACCCATTTTCGCCCGGGTCTTGATCCACTCGGGCTTGCGCTCGATGGGGGTCTGGCTGTTGCGGACCTCCAGGCGCAGCAACTTGCGTCCGTCGGGTGCGACTGCGGACACGGCTGGCTCCCTAGCGTTGATTCATCGGCGCCCTCAAGGGTACGCCCGTGGATTTGATGGCCGGACGGACGGTTTCAGGCGGCCGGTGTCTTCTCGATCACCCTCGGCTTGAGCTCCGCGTTCTCCAGGACGTCCCGCAGGTGGCGCTCCACCACCGGCAGCACCTCCTCGATCGTCACGTCACGGCCGAGTTCGCCCGCGAGCGAGGCGACGCCCGCGTCGCGGATGCCGCACGGGATGATCCGGTCGAACCACTGGTTGTCGGGGTTCACGTTGAGCGCGAAGCCGTGCATGGTGACGCCCTTGGCCACGCGGATGCCGATCGCGGCGATCTTGCGGTCCTCGCGGCGCTGCCCGGCGTTGGACGGCGCGTACTCCGGGCCGTTGAGGCGGGGGTCGAACTCCTCGTCGTTCAGGCGGGGGTCGAGGTCCAGGGCGAGGCCGCCGAGCGCGGGGCGCTGCTCGACCGGGTCGCCCAGGACCCACACCCCGCTGCGGCCCTCGACCCGGGTGGTCTCCAGGCCGAACTCCGCGCAGGTGCGGATCAGCGCCTCCTCCAGGCGCCGCACGTGCGCGACCACGTCCACCGGGCGGGGCAGCTTCTGGATCGGGTAGCCCACCAGCTGGCCGGGACCGTGCCAGGTGATCTTGCCGCCGCGGTCCACGTCGATGACCGGGGTGCCGTCCAGGGGACGCTCGCTGTCCTCGGTGCGCCGGCCGGCCGTGTAGACCGGGGGGTGCTCCAGGAGGATCACGGTGTCGGGGACCTCGTCGGCGAACCGCGCCGCGTGCACCCGGCGCTGCTCGTCCCAGGCCACCCGATAGTCCACGGCCTCGGCCCCGAAGCCCATCCGGACGAACCGCAACTCACTCACGGCAAGCGCCTCCCTAGAAGGTCGTCAGGCGCGAAACGCGCCCACGCCACTGTACGACCGTACGGCCGGCCGGGGAGAGGCGGCCGTGGGGGTGCGGGGGCGGCCCGGCGGGCGGCCCGCCACCCGTCAGCTTTCGGATCAATCCTCACACGATCGGATGAATGACTGTCGAGGTGTGCGACCGGGTGCTTACTCTCCGCTACATTCGCGCCGTCCATGAGGCCATAAGGGCTGCTCACAGGCAATCCGGGCACACCGTGAGCCGGAAGGCAGGAGACCGCACCGCAGATGACGGAACGACCCGCGCAGCGCACCCCCAACCGACAGCTCGCCGCGCTCATCGCAGAAGCGGGGTTCTCCAACGCGGGACTCGCCCGTCGCGTGGACCAGCTCGGTCTCGAACACGGGCTCGACCTGAGATACGACAAGACGTCCGTCACCCGCTGGCTGCGCGGACAGCAGCCGAGGGGCACCACCCCGGCGCTCATCGCCGAGGTCTTCACCCGGCGCCTCGGCCGGCGCCTGACCGCACAGGACCTCGGCCTGGACGCCTGCGCCCCCGTGTACGCGGGCCTGGAGTTCGCCGCCACCCCCGAGGAGGCCGTCGACATCGTCAGCGGGCTGTGGCGCAAGGACTCCGGCAGCCACGCCGAACTGCGCAAGATCGCCTTCACCTCCGCGGGGCTCGTCGTCCCCAGCCGGGACTGGCTCATCGGCCGCGCGGACGAGAAGGTGGCCCGCGCCGAGCCGCCGGTGCGCGTCCCCGCCCAGGGCCGTCCGTCCCCCCGCCCCGCGGGCCCGCCGGAAATCGCCGCCCGCCGGCGCGGTACGGCCGAACGCGGCCCCGGCCAGCGGGTCACCGGCGGCGACATCGCCGCGCTGCGCTCGGTCGGCGAGCTGTTCCGCACCCTCGACGACGCCTACGGCGGCGGCCACGCCCGCCAGGCCCTGGTGCGCTACCTGGAGCACGAGTGCGAGCCGATGCTGCGCGGCACCTACGGCGAGCAGACCGGCCGGCGCCTGTTCGCGGCCGCCGCCGAGCTGACCCGGCTGGCCGGCTGGACGTCGTACGACATCGCCGCGCACGGGCTCGCCCAGCGCTACTTCGTGCAGGCGCTCCGGCTCGCGCAGGCGGCCGGGGACCGGGCCTACGGCGCGTACGTGCTCGTCACCATGAGCCGGCAGGCCGTCTACCTCGGCCACGGACGGGAGGCCGTCCAGCTCGCGCGGGTCGCCCAGCAGGGCGCGGGGGGCTCCGCACCGCCCGTGGTCCAGGCGCTGCTGCACGCCGCCGAGGCGCGCGGGCACGGGGTGCTCGGCGAGGTGCGCGCCTGCACCGCCGCGCTGGTGCGCGCCGAACGCGCCCTGGAGAGCGCCCGCAGCGGCGACGAGGTGCCGCACTGGGCGCGCGGCTTCGACGAGGCCCACCTCGCCGACGAGTTCGGCCACTGCCACCGGGACCTCCAGCAGTTCCGCGCCGCCGCCCAGCACGCGGAGCGCTCCCTGCAACTGCGCGCCCCGGGCTACGCCCGCAGCCGCCTGTTCTGCCGGGTGGTCCTGGCCACCGCCCGCCTGGGCCTCGGCGAACTCGACCAGGCCTGCCAGCTCGCCGCCGAGGCGGCCGGACAGGCGGCGGAGATGCGCTCGGTGCGGGCGGTGGAGTACGTCCGGGACTTCGAACGCCGGCTGGAGCCCTACCGCGACGCGGCCCCCGTACGCACCTACCGCGACAAGGTCGCGGCCTACGGCTGATCCACCCGCGCGGCGCGCGGTCCGCCCCGGCGGGGCCGGGGCGGACGCCGGGCCGCCCGCCGTCAGGCCGCTCGTGCCGTCGGCAGGGGGTCCGCCGTGTGGAGGGGGCGGTCCGCGCCCAGGTCCGCGAGGATCGCGGCCGAGGCGCGGTGGGCGGAGTGCAGGGCGCCCTGGACCGTGCCGGTGTCCCGGTGGTCGCCGCACACGTACAGGCCCGCCAGCAGCCGCACCGGACGGCGCAGATCGTGCGGCGGCCGCATGGCGGGCACCGCCTCGGCGGTGTGGTGCACGGCGAGCGTCTCCCAGCGCGCGGTCGACGTCCCGTACAGCCGGGCCAGGTGCACGCGTACGGCCGTGTCCACCTGGGCCTGGGGCGGGCCCAGGACCGTCGAGGACACCAGCGTGCGGCCGGCCGGGGCGCGGGACGGGTCGACCCGGCTGGTCACCGCCGTGTGGGCGACCGGGCCGCCCCGGTCGGCGTCGAGCAGCAGCGAGGTACCGGTCGCGGGCGGCTCGTCGGCCGTGTGGTGCACCACCGTCACCGGACGGAAGTCCGGTACGCGCAGGCCGGGCAGCAGCTCGGCGGCGGCTCGCGCACCGGTGGCGATCAGCACCGCGCGGCAGCGGAACTCGCCGTGCTCCGCGGTGGTCACCGAGGTCGTCGACACGGCGGTGACCCTGACCCCCGTGTGCACCGTGCCCGGCGGCAGCGTCCGGGCCAGCCGCTCCGGCAGCGCCTCGGCACCGCCCTCCGGCAGGCACAGCCGACCGCTCGCGAAGGCCCGCAGCGCGAGGTCCGCGCACCGGCTGGAGGTGGTGAGGTCCGGATCGCACAGCAGGGCGGAGAGCAGCGGACGCAGGAAGCCGTCGATGGTGCGGGCGGGCAGGCCCCGGGCCACCAGGGCCTCGGCGGCGGGCAGCTCGGGCCGGGCCAGCAGCCGTTCCACGGGCGTGTCCGCCAGCTTCGTGAACGCGGCGCCCAGACGGGCCTGGTCGACCGCCGTGCCCAGCGGAGCGCCGGTGCGGCTGCGCGGTACGGACACCTGCCGCCCGGGCACGGCCACCGGCCTCCTCGGACCGGGGACCGGTCGTGGGGAACTCGCCAGGGCACGCACCACATGGAGTGCGCCCCTTGCGCTTCGGGCACCCCTGGCGCCCCTTCCGCCCCGCGCGCCGGTCTGCACGCCCGCGCGGTGGTGACGCCCGTCGCTGTGCAGCAGGACGCCGGGCGCGAAGGGATGCAGGACGAGCCCGTCGAGGCCCGGGGTCAGCCGTAGTTCGGGATACGCCGTGGACAGCAACTGCCCGATTCTGTCGAGCCGGAAGCCGTCGACCTTCTCGGTCGCCATGCGGCCGCCCACCTCATGGGCGGCCTCCAGGACCATGGTGGTGACTCCTGCGCTGGTCAGTCGTCGCGCCGCGGAGAGTCCGGCGATCCCGGCTCCCACGACGACGACGTCCGCCTGGTACGTGGGCTCAAGCACGTGCCCCTCCTCGAGGTTGCGCGGGCGCTGGAGACGTCATGCCCTCAACAGGCCCCAGGGATACCCGAGCTCTGGTCGAGGTTAAGGCCGTGATCGGGCACGGTCAGTCGCGCATCGACAGAGCACGGGCGCACGACGGTCGCATACGCGCGCCGGGTGG
This sequence comes from Streptomyces sp., assembly GCF_031181555.1. Classification (GTDB taxonomy): domain Bacteria; phylum Actinomycetota; class Actinomycetes; order Streptomycetales; family Streptomycetaceae; genus Streptomyces; species Streptomyces fimbriatus. The sequence continues at coordinate 7,913 of NZ_JAPSKQ010000037.1, forward strand.
GCACGATGTGGTCGCAGGGGGATCAGTGCCGGGCGGACCGCGGTCACACGCGCGCGTGCACGCTCACAGCGCCGCCCTGACCGCCTCCTCGACCTCCGGGAAAGCGAACCGGAAGCCCGACTCCAGCAGGCGTGCCGGCAGCACCCGGGCGCTGCCCAGCACATCCCCGGCCATCTCGCCGAGCACCGTCCGCAGCACCGGCGCGGGCACCGTGAACACCGCCGGCCGGCGCAGCACGCGGGCCATCGCCTCCGTGACCTCGCGGTTGGTCGCCGGATGCGGGGAGGTCAGGTTGAACGGCCCGGACAGCCCGTCGGTGTCCAGCAGATGGCGCAGCGCGGCCACCTCGTCGTGCAGCGCGACGAACGACCAGTACTGGCGCCCGTCGCCCATCCGCCCGCCCAGCCCGGCCCGGAACAGCGGGAAGAGCCTGCTCCACGCCCCGCCCCCGCGGGCCACCACCAGCCCGGTCCGCGCGAACACCGTCCGCACGCCCGCCTCCCGCGCCGGTGCCGCGGCGGCCTCCCACTCCACGCACAGGGACGGCAGGAAGCCCTCCCCGGCCGGCGCGCTCTCGTCGACCGCCCGGTCACCGGTCTCGCCGTAGTAGCCGATCGCGCTGCCGCTCACGAACACCCGGGGCCGTACGTCCTCCGGCAGCCCGGCGACGGCCTCGGCGAGCGCGGCCGTGCCCCGCACCCGGCTGGCCCGGATCCGCGCCTTGTACTCCGGTGTCCAGCGCCGGTCGCCGACCCCGGCCCCGGCCAGATTGACCACGGCGTCGCACCCGGCGAGCCCGGCGGCGTCCACGGATCCCCGCTCCGGGTCCCACCGGACCTCGTCCGCCGCCCGGGGCGCGCCCCGCACCAGACGGCGGACCTCGTGCCCGTCCGCGGCCAGGGACCGGACCAGCGCGCTGCCGATGAGGCCGGACGCGCCGGCCACCGCGATGCGGGAATGTTCCATGGCCCCCATCCTGCCCCCGGCCACCCGGAAATCACGCCCGGCGCGGCGCCCGCCGGACGTACAGTCGTGCTCATGCCCGAGCCGTCCATACGCCCCGCCCGCCCCGACGACGAGGCGGACCTGGCCCGCCTCGACCGCGAGACCTGGTCCCTCCTGCACGCGGTCACGCCGCCGCCGGAGCCGCACGACCCCTTCTTCCACGAGCGGTGCGGTCCGGACGACCACCTCGTCGCCGAGTACGAGGGCCGCCTCGTCGGCTACGTCCGGCTCGGCTTCCCCACACCGCTGGCGTCCAACGCGCACGTCCGGCAGATCCGCGGTCTCGCCGTCGCCGAGGAGGCGCGCGGCAAGGGGGCCGGCCGGGCCCTGGTACGGGCCGCCGTGGCGGAGGCCCGCCGGCGGGGCGCCCGCCGCATCACCCTGCGCGTCCTCGGCCACAACACCGCCGCCCGCGCGCTGTACGCGTCCGAGGGCTTCGCCGTGGAGGGCGTGCAGCCGGAGGAGTTCTGCCTCGACGGGACGTACGTCGACGACGTCCTGATGGGGCGGTCCCTGCTCTGAGCCGCGGCGCCCCGCGGCGTCCCCCGGTGCCCGCGGCGCCTACGAGGTGACCAGGTCCCCCGTGTCCACCGGCGCCGTCGCGTCCGCCGCGCGCTCGGCGTCGTCCGCCACCTCGGCCGCCGTCAGCACGTAGCCGGTCTCGGCGTCCGAGGTGGAGCGGGCGAACACCACGCCGAACACCCGGCCGTCGGTGGTCAGCAGGGGCCCGCCGGAATTGCCGGGGCGGACGGTCGAGCGGATGGAGTAGATCTCGCGGGTGACCGTCCGGTCGTTGTAGATGTTCTGCCCCCTGGCCTGCACCCGGCTCGCCACCGTGGCCGCCTGCAGGTTCAGGTCGCCGTCCTGCGGGTAGCCCGCGACGACCGCCGAGTCGCCGCGCTCGGCGTCGTCGACGAACCGCAGCACGGGCGCCCGCAGCTCCGGCACGTACAGCACGGCCACGTCCTTCTGCGGGTCGAACAGCACCACCCGCGCCTCGTACGCCCGCCCGACCCCGCCGACGCGCACGGTCGGCTCGTCGATGCCGGCCACCACGTGGGCGTTGGTCATCACGTGTTCGCGCGCGTACACGAAGCCGCTGCCCTCGCGGCCCTGGAGGCCCGCGACGCCCTCCACCTTCACCGTGCTGCGCTGGGCGGCCCGGGTCGCGGCCGCCGTGACGCTGTCGCCGGAGGGCTCGGCGACCTCGGCGGTCGACTCGTTCTCGAACGGGTTGAAGACCTGCGGGAAACCCGCCTCCGTCAGCGCCGAGGTGGCCCGCGAGAACCATGCCGGGGTGGTGTCCGGCATCACGTCCTGCACCGTGCCGAGCATCCGTGAGTCCCGGATCGCCGACGTGACCAGCGGGGAGGAGGAGGCGCCCAGCACGCTCGCGGCCACCCACGCCACGATCAGCACGGCCACCGAGTTGGCCACCGCCCCGCCGATCCCGTCGGCCACCCTCAGCGGCCCCCGGTCCAGCTCGCGCCGCAGCCTGAGCGCCAGCCGCCCCGCCAGCTCATGGCCCACCACGGCCGGCAGCAGCACCGTGAACACGGCCGTCACCGTCGCCCGGGTCGTCCCCGGCGTCACCAGGTCCATCATCCAGGGCAGGATCCACACGCCGACGGCCGCACCGCCCACGAAACCGGCCAGCGACACACAGCCCGCCAGCAGTCCGCGCCGGTAACCGGACGCCGCGTAGGCCAGGACGACCAGCAACAGCAGGATGTCGAGCAGGTCCACGTACGCCGCCTTTCTCTCGGACCCCCATACGTGGGGGAGGGGCCCGGTGATCAGCCACGCGCGCGGACGGCCGCGGGAAAGCGGCCACGCGCGCGTGTACCCGGGAGAACGCCGCGGACCCGGACGATGGTTCCACCGGGTGGCACACCCCGTATCGCGGACGGAGCGGATCGGTCCCACAGTGGGACCATGCGTGTCCCCAGAAGATCACGGGGGGCGCGGAAGCGCCGTCCCCCACGGATAACCGGAGGCAGGCCCCGCACTCCCGGCCTGCCCAGGGCCGTCACGGTGCCGCTCGGCTGCCTGCCGGGCCTCGCCGCCGCCGTCGCCCTGGTGCTGTGCGCGGCCGGCGTCGAGAACGCCGCCGAGTCCACCGCCGGCACCGCCGCGCGCACCACGCCGCCCGCCCACTCCGCACCCCGGCCGCCCGTCGTGCCGCGCTCGGCCTGGCTCGGCGACGCCGCCCGCGAACAGCCGCCCCCGCGCTACGACGACGAGGTCGTCGCCGTCTTCCTCCACCACACCGACTCGCCCAACGACTACGACTGCGCCGACGCGCCCGGCATCATCCGGCACCTGTACGAGGGCCAGACCCTCGGCCGCGCCTGGGACGACCTCGGCTACAACTTCGTCGTCGACCGCTGCGGCACCATCTACGAGGGCCGCGCGGGCGGCACCGACCGCCCCGTCACCGGCGCCCACACCCAGGGCTTCAACCACCGCACCACGGGCATCGCCGCGCTCGGCACCTTCACCGACGGCGTCTTCGTGCCGCCCGAGATGCTGCACGCGATCGCCGCGCTGACCGCCTGGAAGCTCGGCACGTCCGGCACCGACCCGCGCGCCGACGTCCAACTGGTCTCCAGCAACGGCGGCAGCCGGTACGCGGCGGGCACCACCGCCACGCTGCCCGCCGTCGCGGGCCACAGCGACGGCTACATGACCAGCTGCCCGGGCGCCGCCCTGCACGCCCGCCTCCCGGAGATCCGGGAACTCGCGGCCCGCCTGCAGGGCCGGGACACCCCGCAGGAGGACAGCCGGATCGCGGGGGCCGCGGAGCCCGCCGCCCCGCCGCCCCGTACCGCAGCCGACCGGAGGCCGGGCCGATGAGCACCGACAGCGACAGCCACGACCGGAGAACGCGGAGAACGACCTGGGCGGACGCCGTACGAGGCTCCTGGACGGCCCTGTGCGCCGCCGCGGCCGTCGTCCTGGGCCCGGCGGCCCACACCGCGTCCACCCTCGTCCGGGCGAACGCGGCACCGCTGCACCAGGCGCTGAACCAGGACCGCGGCCCGGCCCACTGAGCGGACCGGCCCGGACGGGACCCGGCGGGCGGGCTCAGCCCCGGAAGCGTTCCCAGAGCCGGGGATAGCGTTCGGCGAGCAGGGCCTCGTCCTCGAGGTCGAGCGGGGTGCCCTCGGGTTCCGCGGGCGCCGGGGGCAGGGC
>NZ_JAPSKQ010000037.1:12212-45372 GCF_031181555.1 Streptomyces sp.
CGGGACCCGGCGGGCGGGCTCAGCCCCGGAAGCGTTCCCAGAGCCGGGGATAGCGTTCGGCGAGCAGGGCCTCGTCCTCGAGGTCGAGCGGGGTGCCCTCGGGTTCCGCGGGCGCCGGGGGCAGGGCCAGGTCGGGGGCCACCGTGCCGGTGAGCTGCTCGTACGCCTCGTCCGCCGCGTAGCCGAGTTCCTCGCCGTCGCCGTCGACCTCCTCGTCGAAGTCGTCCAGCAGGTCGGCGAGCGCGTCCGGGTCGTGCAGGGCGCCCTCGAAGACCTCGCGGCCCTGGCCGATCAGCCAGCACCGGAAGTAGTCGAAGGCGTCGTCGCTCGCCCCGTCCAGCAGCACCCAGGCGGCGCCCCACAGGTCCCAGCGGTAGGCGCGGTGGTAGCGCGACTCGAAATGACGGGCGAAGTCCAGGACAGCCTCCGGGTCCTTGCGCACGAGCCGCTCCACGAGCAGGTCGGCCTGCTCCTCCGGGTCGCCCTCGGCGTCCTCCCGGGTGGTGTCCACCAGCTCCCAGAACTCCGTCTCGTCCATCACGCGTCAAGCATCGGCTCTGGGAGCGGGGCGCGCACCCGGAGTGCGCGCGGACCGCCGCGGCCGGTACAGCTCCGCCAGCCGGGCCGCCTGAGCGGCGAACCGCTCCCGCAGGGCCTCGGGCGCCAGCACCTCCACCTCCGGTCCCAGCGCCGTCAGCTGCGTATGGGCGACCTCCTCGGACTCCACCGGCAGGGTCAGCGTCACCCACCCGCCCGCGTCCGGCCCGTCCGCCCCGGCCAGCGCCTCCCGGGCGGACAGCGGGTCCACGGCGTGCGGCAGCCGGCGTACGCCCTCCGGCGACAGCCGCACCACGACCCGGTCCCGCAGGAGCGAGCGCGCGAACTGCTCGGCCCGCTCCTCCCAGAACGCGGGCAGATCGAACCCCTCCTCGCGCTCGAAGCGCCCCTCGCCCGCGTCCACCGTCGTGAACCGGTCGATCCGGTAGACCCGGAAGGACCCGTGCCCGGCCACCCGCGCGCACAGGTACCAGACGCCCGCCTTGAGCACGAGCCCGTACGGCTCCAGCTCCCGCTCCACGTCCCTCTCGCCGCGCCGGTAGCGCGCGGTGATCCGCCGGTCGTCCCACACCGCGTCCGCGACGGCCGGCAGCAGTTCGGGCGTCCGGGGCTCGCGGAACCAGTTCGGCGCGTCCAGGTGGAACCGCTGCGCCGCCGTCCGCGACGCGTCCCGCAGGGACGGCAGCAGCGCCGCCGACACCTTCAGCCGGGCCGCCGAGGCCGCGTCCTCCAGCCCCATCTCGCGCAGCGCCCCCGGCACCCCGGACAGGAACAGCGCCTCCGCCTCGCTGCGCGCCAGCCCCGTCAGCCGCGTCCGGTACCCGCCGACCAGCCGGTACCCCCCGACGCGGCCCCGGTCCGCGTACACCGGCACCCCGGCCTCCGACAACGCCTGCGCGTCCCGGGTGACCGTCCGCTCCGACACCTCCAGTTCCCTCGCCAGCTCGGCGGCGGTCATGGAGGGCCGGGACTGCAGCAGCAGCACCATCTTGATCAGCCGGGCAGCACGCATGGGGCCCATCATGCAGGAGGCCCCCGCCGCGGCGGGGGCCTCCTGACGACCTGACCTGCGGAGCGCGTGCCTACAGGCCGTACTTCTCGCGGGCTTCCTTCACGGCCACCGCCTGCACCTCGCCGCGCCGGGCGAGCTGGGCCAGGGCCGCGACCACGATCGACTCGGCGTCGACACCGAAGTGGCGGCGGGCCGCGTCACGGGTGTCCGACAGGCCGAAGCCGTCGGCGCCCAGCGACGAGTAGTCCTGCCCGACCCACTGCGCGATCTGGTCCGGGACCTGGCGCATGTAGTCGGAGACCGCCAGCACCGGGCCCTCGGCTCCCTGGAGCGCCTGCCGGACGAACGGCACCCGCTCCTCGCCGCGCAGCAGCGCCTCGTCCGCCTCCATGGCGTCCCGGCGCAGCTCGGTCCACGAGGTGGCGGACCAGACGTCGGCGGCCACGCCCCACTCCTCGGCGAGCAGCCGCTGCGCCTGCAGCGCCCAGTGGATCGCCGTACCGGAGCCCAGCAGCTGGATCCGCGGGGCGTTCGCGGGCGGGGTCAGGCCCGCCGTCTCCGCCGTGTTGAAGCGGTACAGGCCCTTGACGATGCCCTCGTCGATGCCGGGGGCCTGCGGCTTGGCGGGCTGCGGCAGCGGCTCGTTGTAGACGGTCAGGTAGTAGAAGACGTCCTGGTCCTCGCCGGGCTTCGCCTCGCCGTACATCCGGCGCAGACCCTCGCGGACGATCACCGCGACCTCGTAGGCGAACGCCGGGTCGTACGTCAGCGCGGCCGGGTTGGTCGCGGCGATGACGGGGGAGTGGCCGTCGGCGTGCTGGAGGCCCTCACCGGTCAGCGTGGTGCGGCCGGCCGTCGCGCCGACGAGGAAGCCGCGGCCGAGCTGGTCGCCGAGCTGCCACATCTGGTCGGCCGTGCGCTGCCAGCCGAACATCGAGTAGAAGATGTAGAACGGGATCATCGGCTCGCCGTGCGTCGCGTACGACGTCGAGGCGGCGATGAAGTCGGCCATCGAGCCGGCCTCGGTGATCCCCTCGTTGAGGATCTGGCCGTTCCTGGCCTCCTTGTAGTACATCAGCTGGTCGCGGTCGACCGGCTCGTACGTCTGGCCCTTCGGCGAGTAGATGCCGAGGGAGGGGAAGAGGCTCTCCATGCCGAAGGTGCGCGCCTCGTCCGGGACGATCGGCACCCAGCGCCTGCCGGTCTCCTTGTCGCGGACCAGGTCCTTGACCAGGCGGACGAACGCCATCGTCGTCGCCACGTTCTGCGAGCCGGAGCCCTTGTCGAAGGCGGCGAACGCCTTCTCGGCGGGCGCGGGCAGCGGGGCGACCGGGTGGACGCGGCGGGCCGGGGCCGGACCGCCGAGCGCCGCGCGGCGCTCCTGGAGGTAGCGGACCTCGGGGGAGTCGGCGCCCGGGTGGCCGTAGGGCACCACGCCGTCGACGAAGTCGCTGTCCTTGATCGGCAGGCCGAGGCGGTCGCGCATCGCCTTGAACTCGTCCACCGTCAGCTTCTTCATCTGGTGGTTGGCGTTCTTCGAGGCGAAGCCCTCACCCAGGGTGTGGCCCTTGACCGTCTGCGCCAGGATCACGGTCGGCGCGCCCTTGTGGGCGAGCGCGGCCCTGTAGGCGGCGTAGACCTTGCGGGGCTCGTGGCCGCCGCGGGAGACGTGGAAGCACTCGAGGATCTTGTCGTCGCTCAGCAGCTTCGCCATCTCGACGAGCGCCGGGTCCTTGCCGAAGAAGTCCTCGCGGATGTAGGCGGCGTCCCGGGTCTGGTACGTCTGGATCTGCGCGTCCGGTACCTCGCGCAGGCGGCGTACGAGCGCGCCGGTGGTGTCCAGCTGGAACAGCTCGTCCCAGGCGGTGCCCCACAGCGTCTTGACGACGTTCCAGCCGGCGCCGCGGAACTGGGCCTCCAGCTCCTGCACGATCTTGAAGTTGGCGCGGACCGGGCCGTCCAGGCGCTGCAGGTTGCAGTTGATGACGAAGGTGAGGTTGTCGAGCTCCTCGCGGGCGGCGAGCGCGAGGGCCGCCGTCGACTCGGGCTCGTCCATCTCGCCGTCGCCGAGGAACGCCCACACGTGCGAGCCGGCGGTGTCCTTGATGCCGCGGTTCGTCAGGTAGCGGTTGAAGCGCGCCTGGTAGATCGCGGAGAGCGGGCCGAGGCCCATGGAGACGGTCGGGAACTCCCACAGCCAGGGCAGCCGGCGCGGGTGCGGATACGACGGGAGGCCGTTGCCGCCCGCCTCGCGGCGGAAGTTGTCCAGGTGGGTCTCGTTCAGCCGGCCGTCGAGGAAGGCGCGGGCGTAGATGCCGGGGGAGGCGTGGCCCTGGATGTAGAGCTGGTCGCCGGAACCGGCAGCGTCCTTGGAGTCCTTGCCCTTGAAGAAGTGGTTGAAGCCGGTCTCGTACAGCCAGGCCGCGGAGGCGAAGGTGGCGATGTGGCCGCCGACGCCGTATTTCGAGCCGCGGGTCACCATGGCCGCCGCGTTCCAGCGGTTCCACGCGGTGATCCGGGACTCCATCTCCTCGTCGCCGTCCACAGCGGGCTCGGCGGCGGTGGGGATGGTGTTGACGTAGTCGGTCTCGAGGAGCTTCGGCAGCGCGATGCCGGCGCCCTCGGCGCGCTCCAGCGTGCGGCGCATCAGGTACGCGGCACGGTGCGGCCCGGCCGCCTTGGTGACGGCGTCCAGGGAGGCCTGCCACTCGGCGGTCTCCTCGGGGTCGCGGTCCGGGAGCTGGTCGAGCTCGCTCGGCTGGATTGCGTTGGGGTCGGTCATGTCGCCGCCTTCCTCAGTCGAAGGGGGTTCCCTCATCGGTAAGGGTTCGGGGGTGCCCTTGGTCTTTGGCAGGACAGGGCTGGGCTCGGGTGGAAGCCCGCTGGCGACTGTAACCCCCTGATCGATGATCGATCAAAGGGTTGAGGGGCAAAACCTCTTGATGGCGAGAAAGTAGGCACGCGGTGCCTGCGAAAGTGGCACCGGGTGACGCGTTTTCGGCATGTTTTCGCAGGTGAACCCGCACATGAGCGGGCCTTTGCCCGGATGCCGCTCACGCCCGGGGCGCGCACCCCAGGACGTGTGCCTTCACGAGCTCCGCGATGCGGGGGTCGCGCCTGCGGAACGCGGCGACCAGTTCCTCGTGCTCCTCGGCGTACGACTGCTGGACCGTGCCCAGCCAGCGGATGGACAGCGCGGTGAAGACCTCGATGCCCAGGCCCTCCCAGGTGTGCAGCAGCACCGAGTTGCCGGCCGCGCGGACCAGCTCGCGGTGGAAGGCGACCGTGTGCCGCACCTGACCCGTGCCGTCGGCCCTGCGGTCGGCCTCGTACAGGGCTGCGACGTGCGGCTCCAGCGCCGAGCAGTCCTGTGCCAGCCGCTCCGCCGCCAGCTCCGCCGCGATCGCCTCCAGGCCGGCCCGGACCGGGTAGCTCTCCTCCAGGTCGGCGGCCGTCAGGTTCCGCACCCGCACGCCCTTGTTCGGCGCCGACTCGATCAGCCGCAGCGACTCCAGCTCGCGCAGCGCCTCCCGCACCGGCGTCTGGCTGACCTCCAGCTCGGTCGCGATCCGCCGCTCCACGATCCGCTCGCCCGGCTGCCAGCGCCCGCTGATGATCCCTTCCAGGATGTGCTCGCGGATCTGTTCGCGCAGCGAGTGGACGACGGGCGCGGTCATGAGGGCTCCTTAGAGAGAGGGCCACCGGCCCCCTTAGGGCGTTCGACGCTTAGACAATACGGCCGCCGCGCCGCGCGGAAGGGGCGCACGGGGGCGCTTTCGCCCAGGTGAGACGAGACTTACACGTTCCATACGCCGGGCCCGGCCGCACGCGGCCGCCGTACGACGGTGCCCCCGTCCGGAAGCTTCCGGACGGGGGCACCGTGGGGCCGTGTCAGTGACCGCGGATCACAGGCCGAGCTCGACCTCGAACTCGCCCGCCTCCAGGATCGCCTTGACCGCCGTCAGGTAACGGGCCGCGTCGGCACCGTCCACCAGGCGGTGGTCGTAGGAGAGGGTCAGGTAGGTCATGTCGCGGACGCCGATGACCGTGCCCTCCTCCGTCTCGATGACGGCCGGGCGCTTCACCGTGGCGCCGATGCCGAGGATCGCGACCTGGCCCGGGGGCACGATGATCGTGTCGAACAGCGCGCCGCGCGAACCGGTGTTGCTGATGGTGAAGGTCGCGCCGGACAGCTCGTCCGGAGTGATCTTGTTGCCCCGGACCTTGCCCGCCAGCTCGGCCGTGGCCTTGGCGATACCGGCGAGGTTGAGGCCACCGGCGTTCTTGATGACCGGGGTCATCAGGCCCTTCTCGGAGTCCACCGCGATACCGATGTTCTCGGTGTCGAAGTAGGTGATGGTCCCCTCGGCCTCGTTGATCTTGGCGTTGATGACCGGGTGGGCCTTCAGCGCCTGCGCCGCCGCCTTGACGAAGAACGGCATCGGGGAGAGCTTGACGCCCTCGCGCGCCGCGAACGCGTCCTTGGCCCGGGCGCGCAGCTTCATCAGGCGGGTGACGTCGACCTCGACGACCGAGGACAGCTGGGCCTGCTCGTGCAGGGCCTTGACCATGTTGTCGCCGATGACCTTGCGGATCCGCGGCATCTTCACGGTCTGGCCGCGCAGCGGGGAGGCCTCCAGGACGGGGGCCTTCTTCGCGGCGGGGGCCGCGGCGGCGGCCGGAGCCGGGGCAGCGGCGGCGGCCTTCGCGGCCTCGGCGGCGGCGAGGACGTCCTGCTTGCGGATGCGGCCGCCGACGCCGGTGCCCTTGACGGTGGACAGGTCGACGCCGTTCTCGGCGGCGAGCTTGCGCACCAGCGGGGTCACGTAGGCGCCCTCGTCCGTCGGCTGGGCGGCGGCCGGGGCCGGGGCGGCCGGAGCGGCGGCCGGGGCCGGGGCGGGCGTCGGAGCGGCCGGGGCCGGCTCGGGAGCCGGGGCGACCTGCTGCTGCGGGGCCGGAGCCGACGGCGCCTGCGGAGCCGGGGCCGGGGCGGCCGGAGCAGGAGCCGGAGCGGCCGGAGCAGGAGCCGCCTGCTGCGGGGCCGGGGCGGCCTGCTGCGGGGCCGGGGCGGGCTGCTCGGCGGCCGGGGCGGGCTGCGCCGGGGCCTCGGGGGCGGCCGGGGCCGGGGCGGCGGCCGGAGCGGCACCGGCCTCGCCGATGACGGCGAGCTTGGCGCCGACCTCGGCGGTCTCGTCCTCGCCGACCACGATCTCCAGCAGGGTGCCGGAGGCGGGGGCGGGGATCTCGGTGTCGACCTTGTCCGTCGACACCTCGAGCAGCGGCTCGTCGGCCTCGACGGTGTCACCGACCGACTTCAGCCAGCGCGTGACGGTGCCCTCGGTGACGGACTCGCCCAGCGCGGGCAGGACCACGTCCGTGCCCTGGGCGGAGCCGCCGCCGGTCGCGGCCTCGGCGGTGGGTGCCGGGGCGGGGGCGGGCTGCTCGGTGGACGGCTGGGCCTGCGGCTGCGGCTCGGGAGCCGGCGGGGCGGCCTGCTCGGCGGGCGCCTGCTCGGCGGCCGGGGCGGCGGCGGGGGCGCCGCTGCCGTCGTCGATCAGGGCCAGCTCGGCGCCGACCTCGACCGTCTCGTCCTCGGCGACCTTGATGGAGGACAGCACGCCGGAGGCGGGAGCGGGGATCTCGGTGTCGACCTTGTCGGTGGAGACCTCGAGCAGCGGCTCGTCGGCCTCGACGCGCTCGCCCTCGGCCTTCAGCCAGCGGGTGACAGTGCCCTCGGTGACGCTCTCGCCGAGCGCCGGAAGGGTTACGGAAACCGCCATGGTTTCGGTTGCTCCTTTAAAAGTGCGGAAGTCTGTGTCGTCGCGCCCGGTGCCCGAAGGCGTCAGTCGTGGGAGTGGAGGGGCTTGCCGGCCAGGGCCAGGTGGGCCTCGCCGAGCGCCTCGTTCTGCGTCGGGTGGGCGTGGACGAGCTGGGCGACCTCGGCCGGCAGCGCCTCCCAGTTGTAGATCAGCTGGGCCTCGCCGACCTGCTCGCCCATGCGGTCGCCGACCATGTGGACGCCGACCACCGCACCGTCCTTGACCTGGACGAGCTTGATCTCGCCCGCGGTCTTGAGGATCTTGCTCCTGCCGTTGCCCGCCAGGTTGTACTTCAGGGCGACGACCTTGTCCGCGCCGTAGATCTCCTTGGCCTTGGCCTCGGTGATGCCGACGGAGGCGACCTCCGGGTGGCAGTACGTCACCCGCGGGACACCGTCGTAGTCGATCGGGACGGTCTTCAGACCGGCCAGACGCTCCGCCACCAGGATGCCCTCGGCGAAGCCGACGTGCGCGAGCTGGAGGGTCGGGACCAGGTCGCCGACGGCGGAGATGGTCGGGACGTTGGTGCGCATGTACTCGTCGACGAGGACGTAGCCGCGGTCCATGGCGACCCCGGCCTCCTCGTAGCCCAGGCCCTGGGAGACCGGGCCGCGGCCGACGGCGACGAGCAGGACCTCGGCCTCGAACTCCTTGCCGTCCGCCAGGGTGACCTTGACGCCGTCCTGGGTGTACTCGGCCTTCTGGAAGAAGGTGCCCAGGTTGAACTTGATGCCGCGCTTGCGGAAGGCGCGCTCCAGCAGCTTGGAGGAGTTCTCGTCCTCGACCGGGACGAGGTGCTTCATGCCCTCGATGATCGTGACGTCGGTGCCGAAGGACTTCCACGCGGAGGCGAACTCGACGCCGATGACACCGCCGCCCAGGACGATCGCGGACTTCGGCACGCGGTCCAGGACGAGGGCGTGGTCGGAGGAGATGATGCGGTTGCCGTCGATCTCCAGGCCCGGCAGCGACTTCGGCACCGAGCCGGTCGCCAGCAGGATGTGACGGCCCTGGACCCGCTGGCCGTTCACGTCGACGGAGGTGGGGGAGGACAGCCGGCCCTCACCCTCGATGTAGGTCACCTTGCGGGAGGCGATGAGCCCCTGCAGGCCCTTGTACAGACCGGAGACGACCTCGTCCTTGTACTTGTGGACGGCCGGTACGTCGATGCCCTCGAAGCTGGCCTTCACACCGAACTGCTCGCTCTCGCGGGCCTGGTCGGCGATCTCGCCCGCGTGCAGCAGGGCCTTGGTGGGGATGCATCCTCGGTGCAGGCAGGTGCCGCCGACCTTGTCCTTCTCGATCAGGGCGACGTCCAGGCCCAGCTGCGCCCCGCGCAGGGCCGCGGCGTAACCACCGCTGCCGCCGCCGAGGATCACTAGGTCGAAAACGGTGCTGGCGTCGTTCGCCACGTCACGTCCTCCATGCATGTGCGCCACGCCGGTCCTCAGTGACCGGTCGGCGGCTGGTGTGCGGCCGCTTGTTGCCTTCGGCCCTTCGGTGGGGGCCCTGTCCTGCCGAGCCCCATCTTCGCACTTGTCGGTACCGGACGAGACGCGGGGCCGGGGTGTGAGACACCCCACGTCCCGCCGAGAACGCGGCCGTGGGGGCGACGGGGCCTCGCCCTACCCGCGCGCGAGGCCCCGCCACCAGGAACTCAGCCCAGCTCGCCGGCCGAGGCCAGCTCCGCGAGGCGGACCAGCGTCCGCACCGCCGACCCCGTGCCGCCCTTCGGCGTGTACCCGAAGGGGCCGCCCTCGTTGAAGGCCGGGCCGGCGATGTCGAGGTGCGCCCAGGTGATGCCCTCGCCCACGAACTCGCGCAGGAACAGGCCGGCGACGAGCCCGCCGCCCATCCGCTCGCCCATGTTGGCGATGTCGGCGGTGGCCGACTCCATCCCCTTGCGCAGGTGCTCCGGCAGCGGCATCGGCCACGCCGGCTCGCCGACCTGCTCGGCGGCCTCGTGCACCGCGGTGCGGAACGCGTCGTCGTTCGCCATGATCCCGAACGTGCGGCTGCCCAGCGCCAGCATCATCGCGCCGGTCAGGGTCGCGACGTCCACGATCGCGTCCGGCTTCTCCTGCGAGGCGGCCCACAGCGCGTCGGCGAGGACGAGACGGCCCTCGGCGTCGGTGTTGAGCACCTCCACGGTCTTGCCGCTGTACATGCGCAGCACGTCACCCGGACGGGTGGCGGAACCGGAGGGCATGTTCTCGGCCAGCGCCAGCCAGCCGGTGACGTTGACCTCCAGGCCCAGCCGGGCGGCGGCGACGACCGCGGCGAACACGGCGGCGGCACCGCTCATGTCGCACTTCATCGTCTCGTTGTGGCCGGCCGGCTTCAGCGAGATGCCGCCCGAGTCGTAGGTGATGCCCTTGCCGACGAAGGCGAGGTGCCGCTTCGCCTTGGACGAGGTGTACGACAGCTTCACCAGGCGCGGGCCCGACGCCGAGCCGGCGCCGACGCCGAGGATGCCGCCGTAGCCGCCCTTGGTCAGGGCCTTCTCGTCGAGCACCTGCACCTTGATGCCGTGCTCCTTGGCCGCCGCCTGGGCGATGGCCGCGAACGCCTCGGGGTTGAGGTCGTTCGGCGGGGTGTTGATCAGGTCGCGGGCGCGGTTGAGCTCCTCGGCGACGGCGGTGGCCCGCTCGAGCGCGGCCTTGTACGCCTTGTCGCGGGGCTTGCCGCCGAGCAGCGCGGCCTCGGCCAGCGGGGCCCTGCCGTTCTTCCCGTCCTTGGCGGCGGCACCCGAAGGCGCGTTGCCCTTGTAGGCGTCGAAGGAGTAGGCGCCGAGCAGCACGCCCTCGGCGATCGCGCCGGCGTCGGCGGCGTCCGTCAGCGGCAGGGCGAACGCGGCCTTCTTGGACCCGGCGAGGGCGCGGGCGGCCACACCGGCGGCCCTGCGCAGCGCCTCGGCGTCGTAGGCGGCGTCCTTCTCGGGCTGGGTGCCCAGGCCCACCGCCACCACGAGCGGCGCCTTGAAGCCGGCCGGCGCGGGGAGCTTCGTCACCTCGCCCTCGGCGCCGGACGCGCCGAGGGTCTCCAGGACGCCGGCGAGCCTGCCGTCGTACGCCTGGTCCACGGCCTCGGCGCCCGGTGCGACGACGGGGCCCGAGGCCTTTGACGCAGCGCCCTTGGCGACACCGATCACGATCGCGTCGGCCCGCAGGCCGGGCGCCGCGGCGGTGCTGAGAGTGAGAGCAGTCACGGTGGTGAATTCTCGCTTCCGATGTGAAGTTGCTGTGGCCGAACGGTGTGGGTCGACCGGGCCCGGCAGCCGACCCTAGTTGCGACGTGCGGGTGCGGTTTCGGCGGGGCCTTCCCCGGTGCGGCGAACACTCGGGACGAGCCTACGCGCGTATGTGCGCGCGCTCATTCACGCGGGTGTTCACCTTCCGGTGACGTGGCGGTCGTGTTTCGGACCCCGGTGTCGGACCGCCGGACGGCGGTGATCATCCTTGAGGTCCACCCGTCCGCCCCGAGGCCGCCGCGCCGGCGTCCGCCCCGCTGCCGCCCCGTCCTGGAGACCGCCGGTGAAACGACCGTTCCCGCTCGTCCTGCTGCTCACCCTGCTGCTCGCGGCCTGTACGACCGCGCCCGCGCCCGACGCGAGGGCGGGCGGGGCCCGTTGGCAGCCCCGCCCCGGCACCGGCTGGCAGTGGCAGCTCAGCGGACGGCTCGACACCTCCGTCGACGTGCCGGTCTACGACATCGACGGCTTCGACCACTCGGGGGAGACGGTCGCGAAGCTGCACCGCGACGGCCGCAAGGTCATCTGCTACCTGTCCGCCGGCGCCTGGGAGGACTTCCGTCCGGACGCCGGCGACTTCCCGGCGTCGGTGATCGGGCGCGGCAACGGCTGGGAGGGCGAGCGCTGGCTCGACATCCGCCGCGTCGACGTCCTGGAGCCGATCATGGCGGAGCGCGTCGACATGTGCCGCGACAAGGGCTTCGACGCGGTGGAGCCGGACAACATGGACGGCTACCGCAACCGCACCGGCTTCCCGCTCACCGCGCGCGACCAGCTCCGCTACAACCGCCTCGTCGCCCGGCTCGCCCACGAGCGCGGACTGGCGGTCGGCCTGAAGAACGACCTCGACCAGATCCCGCAGCTGGTCGGCGACTTCGACTTCGCGGTCAACGAACAGTGCGCCCAGTACGGCGAGTGCGCGGCGCTGACGCCGTTCGTCGAGGCGGGCAAGGCCGTCTTCCACGCCGAGTACGAGCTGCCCACCGGCCGCTTCTGCGCCCAGTCCCGGCGGCTGGGGCTGAGTTCGCTGCTCAAGAAGTACGAACTGGGGGCATGGCGCCGGGCCTGCTGAGCCCGAGGTCCGGCCTGTCGGGCCCGGGGCCCGTCACCGCCGTGCCCGCCACCCGGTCGGCCAGGGAGCGGCGGGCCGGCGAGAGCGCCGGCAGGGCGTTGCCCAGGAACAGCGCCACCGCGACCGCCCAGACCAGGACCGACGGCACGACGTGCCCCTCGATCAGCAGCACGCAGGCCGCGGCGTACACGGCGACGTCCGCCGCGGTGGTCACCGCCGCCCCGAGCGCCGCCCGGCCCGGCGTCCGCGGTGTGACCCTCAGCCCGGTCAGCCCCTTGCCGAGGGCCCGCCCGAGCAGGGCGAGGCACACCCACTGGTGGAGGAAGGCCGCCGCGATCAGCAGCGCGAAGTCGATGAACCAGGCCGCGGCCCGACGGAATGCCGGCATCAACGTCCCCCGTAGTCCGATGAGTTCGACGGACCAGGCCAGCCGTGGGGCCCGCGGGGCCACAGGGGGACGGGGGATCGTTTCAGCCCAGTGACATGACGACGAGCGCGGTCGTCGCCGCCGTCTCCGCGAGCCCGCCGAACACGTCACCGGTGACCCCGCCGAAACGGCGGACGCAGCGCCGCAGCAGGAGTTCGGCGACGACGAGGGCCAGGGCCACCGCGAGGACGGTACGGACGGCGTCGTGCGCCCCGAGGAACGCGCCCCCGGCCGCGGCCGCCCCGGTCACCGCGAGGGCGACCGGCAGCGCGCCCGCCACCGGCACCACCCCCGCGACCGCCGCGCCCAGCCCCTCCGGACGGGCGGGCGGCACCCCCGTGCGCGCGGCCAGGGTGAGGGCCAGCCGGGCCACGGCCGCCGAGACGACGGCGGCGAGCGCGCCCCGGGCCCAGGAACCGCCGTACGCCTGCGCCAGCGCGGCCACCTGGGCCAGCAGCACGAGGACGAGGGTGAGCACCCCGAACGGCCCGATGTCCGACTGCTTCATGATCCGCAGCGCGTCCTCGGCGGGCCTGGCGCTGCCGAGCCCGTCCGCGGTGTCGGCGAGCCCGTCGAGGTGCAGCCCCCGGGTCAGGGCGGCCGGTACGGCGACCGTGGCGACGGCGGCGAGCGGCGCGCCCGCGCCGAGGAACAGCAGCAGCAGTCCGGCGGCGGCGGCCGCGGCGCCGACCACCAGCCCGGCCAGCGGGGCGCACAGCATTCCGGCGCGCGCGGCCGGACGGTCCCAGCGGGTCACCCGGACCGGGAGCACGGTGAGGGTGCCGAAGGCGAAGCGGAGGCCGTCGGCCGGGGAGGCGGGGGACGTCGGGGAGGGCGCGGACACCGGCGCAGATTACCCGGCGGTCACCGAGGCACCTCCGGCGGCCGTGGATAAAGTGCCCATATGGGACAGTGGTGGGAGCGGAACATCATCGAGCCGGGCAAGCTGCCGCTGCTCCTCGCCCTCGCCGCCTTCGTCCTCACCTTCGTGATCACCCGGGTCGTCACCCGCCTGATCCGGGCCGGCAAGGGCCCCTTCGGCAACATCACGGCCGGCGATGTGCACGTCCACCACGTGGTGCCCGGCGTCATCCTCACGATCGCCGGCGGCTTCGGCACGGTGGCGGCCGGGGGGCGCGGCTTCGGCGCGGCGCTCGGCGCCGTCGTCTTCGGCATCGGCGCGGGCCTCGTCCTGGACGAGTTCGCCCTGATCCTGCACCTCGACGACGTCTACTGGACCGAGGCCGGCCGCAAGAGCGTCGAGATGGTCGTCCTCACCGCAGCCCTGGTCGGCCTGCTGCTGGCCGGCTTCGCGCCGTTCGGCGTCAACGACCTCTCCCAGGAGGAGCTCCGCAACCGCGCGGGCGTCGCCGCGAGCGTCGGCACGAACTTCCTCTTCTCGCTGATCGCGCTGAGCAAGGGCAAGGCGCGGATGGCGCTGTTCGGCGTGATCGTGCCCGTCGTCGCCGTCATCGGCTCCCTGCGCCTGGCCCGCCCCGACTCCCCGTGGGCCAGGCACTTCTACCGGCGCCGGCCCCGCGCGCGGGCCAGGGCCACCCTGCGCGCCTACCACCACGACCGCCGCTGGGCCGGCCCCCGCCGCGCCGTCCAGGACTGGATCGGCGGCAAACCGGACCCGAACCCGCCGCGCTCCCTCGAACGCCGCTGATCCGGGGCCGCGGCTCCTTCCGCCCCGACTCCTACCGGGCCTGTCCCGCTTCCTGCTCCTGCGCCGGTTCCGCTTCGGCCTCCGCCTCCGGCTGCCCCGCGTCCCCCGGGCCCTCCGCGTCCTCCGGGAGCTCCGGGAGTTCCGCCGCCAGGGCGGCGGCCGCCTGGACCAGGGGCAGGGCCAGCAGGCCGCCGACGCCCTCCCCGACGGTGACGCCGTGGGAGAGGAGGGGCTCGAGAGCCATCCGGTCCAGTGCCTTCGCCTGGCCCGGCTCACCGCTGTCGTGCGCGGCCAGCCACCAGTCCGGCGCCCGGAACGCGACCCGCTGTCCCACCAGCGCGCACGCCGACGCCACCACCCCGTCGAGCAGGACCGGCAGCTTCCGCACCGCGGCCTGGAGCAGGAAGCCCGTCATCGCGGTGAGGTCGGCGCCGCCCACCGTGGCCAGCAGCTGCAACTGGTCGCCGAGCACGGGCCGCGCCCGGCGCAGCGCGTCGCGGATCGCCGCGCACTTGCGCATCCACGCCAGGTCGTCGATCGCCAGCCCGCCACGCCCGGTCACCACCGACGCGTCCGTCCCGCACAGCGCGGCCACCAGCACGCCCGCCGCGGTGGTCCCGCCCACGCTCACATCGCCGAGCACCACCAGGTCCGTACCGGAGTCGGCCTCCTCGTCGGCCACGGCCATCCCGGCCCGGAACGCCGCCTCGGCCTCCTCGGGGCTCAGCGCGTCCTCGACGTCGATGCGCCCGCTGCCGCGCCGCACCCGGTGCCGTACGACGTCCTCGGGCAGCGACGCGGGGTCGCAGTCCAGGGCCATGTCGACCACCCGCACCGGCACCCCGAGCCGCCGGGCCAGCACGGACACCGGACGGCCGCCCTCCAGCACCGCCCGCACCAGGTCCGCGGCACTGCCCGCGGCCCGCGCCGAGACACCCAGTTCGGCGATCCCGTGGTCACCGGCGAAGAGCACCACCCGCGGCCGTTCGACCGGCCGCACCGGCACCGCGGACTGCGCCGCGGCCAGCCACTCACCCAGGTCGTCGAGCCGGCCCAGCGATCCGGGCGGCACGATCCGGCGCTCCCGGTGCGTCTCCGCGTCGCGGCGCACCCCGCCGTCCGGGCGCTCGATCAGATCGGTGAAGTCGTCGAGATTAAGCGAGCTCATTCGCCGAACAGTACCGGCCCCGGTCGAACACGACGGCCCACCGGCCACCACCGCCCCCGGGGTCCCGCCGCCACCACGCCACCACCGCGCCGATGCGCCCCGGAGAGTCGTCCCCTACGTAACGTTTTGCAGTGGATTGCCGTGCCGTACGTCCTCTCGCCGGGAGCCGCCCATGTCCGCGCCCACCCCACCCACCGCGCACGCCCCGACCGCGGAGGGCCCCGCCCCCCACGGCTCCGCCCGGGTGCACGAGCCGCGCCGTGAGGACTGCCCCTGGTGCGGCTCCACGCGGCTGCGCAACCGGCTGCGCACCGGCGACCTGCGCCGGCACCGGCCGGGCCTGTTCACCGTCGACGCGTGCCGGGACTGCGGCCACACCTTCCAGAACCCCCGCCTCACCGCCGAGGGCCTCGCCTTCCACCGGCGGGCCGTGCGCGGAGCCCCCCGGGACCCCGCCACCGAGCGCGTCCTCGCCCTGCACACCGCCCCGCAGCGCCACCGCGGCGCCGCCCGCGCGATGCTGCGCTTCGGCGAACCGGAGAGCTGGCTGGACGTCGGCACCGGACTCGCCCGCTTCCCGCAGGCCGCGCGGGAGTTCTTCCCGTACACCTCCTTCGACGGCACCGACCTCACCGCGCGCGTCGAACGGGCCCGCGCGCTCGGCCGCGTCGAGGAGGCCCACGTCGGGCCGCTGACGGACCCGCGGGTCGCCGCCCGGCTGGCCGGCCGCTACGACGTGGTCAGCCTGCTGCACCACCTGGAGCACACCACCGACCCCCGCGCGGAGCTCCACGCGGCCCTCGACGCCCTGCGCCCCGGCGGCCACCTGCTCATCGAGACCCTGGACCCGCGCTGCGCGTACGCCGCCCTGTTCGGCCGCTGGTGGCTGCCCTACGACCAGCCCCGCCGGCTGCACCTGCTGCCCCCGCGCAACCTCCGCGCGGAACTCCGGGCCCGCGGCTGCGAGATCGTCACCGCCGGGCACCGCGCCGCGCACGTCCCGCACGACCTGGCCGGCGCGACCGCCCTGGCCCTCTCCCACGCCCTGCCCGCCCCGGACGCCCCCTGGCGCGCCGTCCCGCCGACCCCGTTCCAGCGGCACCTGCGCACGGTCCTGCTGCGCGCGGGCACCCCGCTGGTGGTCGCCGCGGCGCTGACGGACCTCGCCCTCGCGCCCGTGGTGCGCCGCACCCCGTTCGCCAACGCCTACCGGATCATCGCGCGCAAGCCGAGGCCGGCGAGACGCTGACCCGCCCGGCACCCCCCTCGCCCCTCACCCCCGCAGGACGACCACCTGTCCCGCCACCACCAGCAGCACCTGCTCGCACTCCTGCGCGAACGCCGCGTTCAGCCGCCCGAGTTCGTCCCGGTACCGGCGGCCGGACGCGGTGGCGGGCACGATGCCCGAGCCCACCTCGTTGGAGACGGCGACCACCGTCCGCCGGGTCCCGCGCACCGCCCGGGTCAGCTCCCGCACCCGGTCCCGCAGGGCCCGCTCCCCGCCGTCCGCCCACTCCGCGTCGTCCCACGCCCCCACGGCGTCCATCGCGTCCGTCAGCCACAGCGACAGGCAGTCCACGAGCAGCGGCGGCCCGTCGTCCTTCAGCAGCGGCACCAGGTCGCAGGTCTCGACGGTCCGCCACGACCCCGGCCGCCGCTCCTGATGCGCCGACACCCGCGCCGCCCACTCGGTGTCCCCGTTGCGGGACCCGCCGGTCGCCGCGTACAGCACCTCGGGGAAGGACTCCAGCCGCCGCTCGGCCTCCACCGACTTGCCCGAGCGGGCCCCGCCCAGCACCAGCGTCCGCCGCGGCACGTCCGGCACGTCCTCGTAGGCGCCCACCTCCAGGGCGGTCCCGTCCGGCACGGTGCGCGCCCCGGCCGCCGCGAGCCGGCGCCGCAACTCCGCGCCCGGCGGCACGTCGTGGTCCAGGTGGACGGCGACGACGTCCGTGGTCGGCCCCACCGCGCCGACCGCCCGCAGCCGCGCCAGCGCGTCCGGGCGCCCCACGACGTCCAGCAGCACCATGGCGTACGGTTCGGCCGGCTCCTCCAGCCCGGCCGGCGCACCGCCCGGCGGGAGGTACAGCAGCCGCTGCCCGTCCGGACCGGTCACCGCGTACCCGGTGCCGGGCGCATCCAGCGCCACCGCGCGCACCCGATGGCCCGTCAGCAGCGCCAACTCCCGCCCGTCCGGCACCCGTCCGGGCTGCGGCAGCCCGGCCGGCACCTCGATCGCGGGACCGTCGTGCGGGTGCGACAGCAGCACCTGGCGCACACCGCCCAGCGAATGCCCCGCGCGGGCCGCCGCGAGCGCCACGCCGGGCACGAGGTCCAGCAGCAGCGCCCCGTCCACCAGCAGCGCGGTGGCCGCCCGCGCGTGCGGGCCGAGCGCGGCGGCGCACACGGCGCAGGGACAGTCGGGGCGGGGCAGTCCCGCGGGGGCACCGGTGCCGAGCAGAGTCAGTTCCACGGACCGATTTTCGCCTGTCCCCACGCCCGCTGCGCGTCCGACTAGGCTCATGGGCAGGAGCCGGACCGGGATCCGGCTCCTGCTGTGCAGTGTGCTCACACCCATGGGAGGCGTACATGGCGGCATGGACGTGGCGGTTCGAGAAGGCCGACGGGACGCAGGTCGAGCCCGCGGTGCCGCCGGAGGAGTTCCCCACGCAGGGGGACGCCGAGTCCTGGATCGGGGAGAACTGGAAGGCCCTGCTGGAGGGCGGCGCCGACCAGGTGCGGCTGCTGGAGGACACCACGGAGATCTACGGGCCGATGAGCCTGCGCGCCGAGGAGGCGTGAGCTCGGGGCGGGGGCCGCTGCGGCCCCCGCCCGCCGTCCGCCCCGCGCCTCAGCCCCGTACGCCGCACAGGTGCAGCAGCGCCGCCACCCCGCGGTAGGGATCCGTCCGCCCGGCCTTCTCCTCGACCGCGAGCAGCGTCTCCAGGTCGTCCGGGAGGTGCGCGCCGTTCGCCGCCGTGTCCGTGAAGACCCGTACTCCGTACCAGGTGTGCAGCGGCGCCCCGATCCCCGCGAGCGTCGCCGTCAGCGTCTTCAGCCGGTCGGCCCGTACGTCGAGCCCCAGCCGGTCCCGGTAGGCGGTGCTGCCGAACGCGGCCAGTGCCCCGGCCCAGTCACCGGACAGGCCCGGCCGCATCGCGAGCGCGTCGCCGTTGCGCACCAGCAGCGACAGCAGCCCGCCGGGCGCGAGCACCCGGGCCAGCCCCGCCAGGAGCGGATCCGGTTCCTCGACGTACATGAGCACGCCGTGGCACAGCACCACGTCGAAGCTGCCCGGCAGGAAGTGCACCCCGGTGTCCCGGCCGTCGCCCTCGATGATCCGCATCCGCTCCCGGATGCCCTCCGGCTCCCCGGCCAGGGCCTCCCGCGCGGTGGCGATCATCGCCGCGTCCCGTTCGAGGCCGGTCACCTGATGGCCGGCCCGGGCCAGCCGCAGCGCCTGCGTGCCCCGGCCCATGCCCACGTCGAGCACGCGCAGCCGCCGGCCGACCGGGAAGCGCCCGACTATCTGTTCCTCCAGCTGGCGGGCCACCAGCTCCTGCCGGACGACGTCCCGCAGACCGCCGAGCCGGCTCGGCCGGGCCTCGGCCGCGCCGTCGGCGAACGGCGTGGTGCTCAGGGCCGCTCCCCGCGCTTGACCTGGGGCTTGGGCAGCCGCAGCCGGCGCATCTGGAGCGAGCGCATCAGCGCGTAGGCGACCGCGCCGCGACGGTTGTCGTCGGGGAAGCGCTCGGCCAGCCGCTTCTTCAGCCGGAAGCCGGTGACGATCGAGTCCAGCACGATCATCACGATCACCACGAGCCACAGCAGCAGCGCGGCGTTCTGCAGGGCGGGCATCTGGATCATGCTCATCACGAGGATGATCACGGCCATCGGCAGGAAGTACTCCGCGATGTTGAACCGCGAGTCGACGAAGTCACGCGCGAACCGGCGCACCGGCCCCTTGTCACGGGCGGGCAGATAGCGCTCGTCGCCGCTGGCCAGTGCCTGGCGCTGACGCTCCAGCGCGGCACGGCGTTCCTCACGCTGCCGCTTGGCGGCCTCCTTGCGCGTCATCGACGTGTTGGCCACGCTGCGACGCTGGGACTGGGCCACGCTGCGCTTGGGCGTGGGGCGGCCCTTGGGGGCCTCCGGGTGACGGGGCTGCTTGGAGTCGGTCACCGTCGCCTTGTCGGCGACCGATGCCTTCTCTTCCTTGGCACGGCTACGGAACACAAAACCCAAGGGTACGGGGTGCCCGGGGTTGGACCCCAGCCCCGGGGGGAACGATCCGGCAACACCAGTCGTCTCCAGGAGGACAGAAGGGGACGTTGTGTGATCCCGGGGCCGGTCGGCCGGCCGACCCGGGGGACCACCTACTCCCTACGCCGGATCGGAAGGGTAGTCATTCGTCCTTGGGGATGAGCGCATCCGTCCCCGAACAGTGCGGTAATGGAAGCAGGGCCCGTACTGTGGGTTCTGTCGCAGATCTGTGAGCCGGAGTCCGTCAGAAGGGGGCGCGCGAAGCCCATGAGCGGTGTCATGAAGCGTATGGGGATGATCTTCCGCGCGAAGGCGAACAAGGCCCTTGACCGGGCCGAGGACCCGCGCGAGACCCTCGATTACTCGTATCAGAAGCAGCTGGAGCTGCTCCAGAAGGTCCGCCGCGGTGTCGCCGACGTGGCGACCAGCCGCAAGCGCCTGGAACTCCAGCTCAACCAGCTCCAGTCCCAGTCGTCCAAGCTGGAGGACCAGGGCCGCAAGGCGCTCGCGCTGGGCCGCGAGGACCTGGCCCGCGAGGCGCTCTCCCGCCGCGCCGCCCTCCAGCAGCAGGTGACCGACCTGGAGACCCAGCACGCGACGCTCCAGGGCGAGGAGGAGAAGCTCACCCTCGCGGCCCAGCGGCTCCAGGCCAAGGTGGACGCCTTCCGCACGAAGAAGGAGACCATCAAGGCGACGTACACCGCCGCCCAGGCGCAGACCCGGATCGGGGAGGCCTTCTCCGGCATCTCCGAGGAGATGGGCGACGTCGGGCTGGCGATCCAGCGGGCCGAGGACAAGACGGCCCAGCTCCAGGCGCGGGCCGGCGCGATCGACGAACTGCTCGCCTCCGGCGCCCTGGACGACCAGTCCGGGATGCACAAGGACGACATCCAGGCCGAGCTGGACCGGCTCTCCGGTGGTACGGATGTAGAGCTGGAACTGCAGCGCATGAAGGCCGAGCTGGCCGGAGGCACCGCCGGCGGGCAGCAGGCCATCGAGGGCGGCACCGGCCGGACCCAGGACCAGGCGCAGTCCCAGCAGCAGCCGCAGGACACCCCGCGCTTCGACAAGCAGTAACCACCGACGGCGGCAGGGGCCCACGCCTAGGAGGGCGACGTGATCGTACGGATCATGGGGGAGGGGCAGGTGACGCTGGCCGAGAGCCGGCTCGCCGAGCTGAACAAGCTGGACGAGGAACTGCTCACCGAGATGGACAACGGCGACGGGCCGGGCTTCCGCGCGACCCTCCAGGCGCTGTTGGCCAAGGTGCGCGAACTCGGCGAGCCGCTGCCGGACGACTCCCTGGAGCCCTCCGACCTCATCCTCCCGTCCCCGGACGCCACCCTGGAGGAGGTCCGGGAACTGCTCAGCGACGACGGCCTGATCCCGGCGCCCGACGAGTACCGGTGACGGCCGGCCCGTCCGGCGACCGAGGACGAGGACCGTTCGGGGCCGAAGCGGTCCTGGGGGCGCGGCCCCCAGGACGGTCCCCGGACACCGGGCGTCATGGGAACGGGCGCCCACTCCGGCTACGGTGAACAGCCGTGAGCACCTTCGAGCGCGCCCGGTGCCGGCTGCGGGCCCACCCCTTCGCCCTGGACGCGGCCCTGGCCGCGGGCGTCCTGGTGTGCATGGTGGCCGGGTCCTTCGTCGATCCGCACGGACCGGACGGCGTCACCTGGGGCGTGCGCACCCCCGACCCGCTCAGCCTGGTCCTCATGGCCCTGGGCGCCGCCGCACTCGTCTTCCGGCGCCGCGCTCCCCGCACCGTGCTCGCCCTCGCCGGCGGTGTCTCCGTGGTGGAGTCCGTCACCGGCGACCCCCGCGCCCCCGTCGCCATGTGCGCCGTGCTCGCGCTCTACACCGTCGCCTCCACCACCGACCGTCCCACCACCTGGCGCATCGGCCTGCTCACCATGACGGTGCTCACCGGCACCGCCATGGTCGCCGGCTCCCTGCCCTGGTACGCCCAGGAGAACCTGGCGATCTTCGCCTGGATCGGCATCGGCGCCACCGCCGGCGACGCCGTCCGCAGCCGCCGCGCCTTCGTCCGGGCCATCCGCGAGCGCGCCGAGCGCGCCGAGCGCACCCGCGAGGAGGAGGCCCGCCGCCGGGTCGCCGAGGAGCGGCTGCGCATCGCCCGCGATCTGCACGACGTGGTCGCCCACCACATCGCCCTGGTCAACGTCCAGGCCGGGGTCGCCGCCCACGTCATGGACAAGCGGCCCGACCAGGCCAAGGAGGCCCTGGCCCACGTCCGGGAGGCCAGCCGCTCCGCGCTCAACGAACTGCGGGCCACCGTCGGGCTGCTGCGCCAGTCCGGCGATCCCGAGGCGCCCACCGAGCCGGCGCCCGGCCTGGACCGCCTCGACGAACTCGCCGGCACCTTCCGCAGCGCCGGACTGCGCGTCGAGGTCGCCCGGGACGACCAGGGCACCGTCCTTCCCGCCGCCGTCGACCTGGTCGCCTACCGGGTCATCCAGGAGGCCCTCACCAACGTGCAGAAGCACGCCGGCAACGACGCGAAGGCGGAGGTCAGCGTCGTCCGCGTGGGACCCCACATCGAGATCACCGTCCTGGACGACGGCACCGGCGACGACCGGGGCAGCGCCCCCGGCGGGCCCGGCGGGGGACACGGACTGCTCGGCATGCGCGAGCGCGTCACCGCCCTGCACGGCACCCTCACCACCGGTCCCCGGTACGGCGGCGGTTTCCGCGTCCATGCGATCCTGCCCGTCAAGACCCGCACGTCCGCCGCCCAGGACGGCCCGTGACCAGCGCACCGGGGGAGCCCTCATGACGATCCGTGTCCTGCTCGCCGACGACCAGGCCCTGCTGCGCAGCGCCTTCCGGGTGCTCGTCGACTCCGAGCCGGACATGGAGGTGGTGGGCGAGGCGTCCGACGGCGCGGAGGCGGTCCGGCTGGCCCGCGAGCGGCGCGCCGACGTCGTCCTCATGGACATCCGGATGCCCGGCACCGACGGCCTCGCCGCCACCCGCGCGATCAGCGCGGACCCCGAACTCGCCGCGGTCCGGGTGGTGATCCTGACGACCTTCGAGGTCGACGACTACGTGGTGCAGTCGCTGCGCGCCGGTGCCTCCGGCTTCCTCGGCAAGGGCTCCGAGCCCGAGGAGCTGCTGAACGCCATCCGGATCGCCGCCGAGGGCGAGGCCCTGCTCTCCCCGGCCGCCACCAAGGGCCTGATCGCCCGCTTCCTCGCCCAGGAGGACGCGGCCGGCGAAGCCGACCGCGACCCCGCCCGCGCCGAACGCCTCGACCCGCTCACCGTCCGCGAGCGCGAGGTGCTCGTCCAGGTGGCCGGCGGGCACTCCAACGACGAGATCGCCGAACGCCTGGAGGTCAGCCCGCTGACCGTGAAGACGCACGTCAACCGGGCCATGGCCAAGCTGGGCGCCCGCGACCGGGCCCAACTGGTGGTGATCGCCTACGAGACGGGCCTGGTACGTCCGAGGGTGGACTGAGCCCCGGCGGCCGTACTGCGGGGGGAGTAGGCGCCGTACGAGGATTTGGACCTCAAGGCTACGGGTCGGCCCCCTTCGATGGCCCAGGGTGTAGACCGGGCGCCCGGCTGCGCCCGTCCATGCACTTCTGCCGCTCACAGAAGAGAGACCCGTAACCCATGTCCTGGCTGTCCAGATTCAGCCTCGCGCAACGGGCGCTGATCGGACTGATGTCGATCATCGCGCTCGTCTTCGGGGCGATCGCGATCCCCCAGCTCAAGCAGCAGCTGCTGCCCACCATCGAACTGCCCATGGTCTCCGTGGTGGCGCCGTACCAGGGCGCCTCACCGGACGTGGTCGAGAAGCAGGTCGTCGAGCCCATCGAGGACAACCTGGAGTCCGTCGACGGCCTCACCGGCGTCACCTCGACGGCCGGCGAGGGCAACGCCGTGATCATGGCGTCCTTCGACTACGGCAACGACACCAAGACGCTCGTCGCCGATGTCCAGCAGGCCGTCAACCGGGCCCGTGCCCAGCTCCCGGACGACGTGGACCCGCAGGTCGTCGCCGGCTCCACGGACGACATGCCGACCGTGGTCCTCGCCGTCACCTCCGACAAGGACCAGCAGGCGCTCGCCGACCAGCTCGACCGGACCGTGGTGCCCGCCCTGGAGGACATCGACGGCGTGGGCCAGGTCACGGTGGACGGTGTACGGGACCTCCAGGTCACCGTCACCCCCGACACCGCGAAGCTGGCGAAGGCGGGGCTCACGTCGCAGTCGCTGGCCCAGGCCCTCCAGGCCGGCGGGGCGACCGTCCCGGCCGGCTCCTTCGACGAGGACGGCGCCAACCGCACCGTCCAGGTGGGCGGCGGCTTCACCTCGCTGAAGCAGATAGAGGACCTGATGGTCACCGGCGAGCCCGGCGGGGGCGAGCCGGTCCGCCTCGGCGACGTCGCCACGGTGAAGCAGGAGGAGGCCCGGACCGACTCCCTCACCCGGACGAACGGCGAGCCCAGCCTCGCCGTGATGGCGACCATGGACCACGACGGCAGCGCGGTCGCGATCTCCGAGGCGGTCGAGGAGATGCTCCCCGACCTGCGTAAGGACCTCGGCTCCGGCGCCACGCTCACCGTCGTCAGCGACCAGGGCCCGGCCGTCTCCAAGGCCATCGAGGGACTGACCACCGAGGGCGCGCTCGGTCTGCTCTTCGCGGTCCTGGTGATCCTGGTCTTCCTGGCGTCGGTCCGCTCGACCCTGGTCACCGCGGTGTCCATCCCGCTGTCCGTGGTCCTCGCGCTGATCGTGCTGTGGACGCGCGACCTGTCGCTGAACATGCTGACGCTGGGCGCGCTGACCATCGCCATCGGCCGGGTCGTGGACGACTCCATCGTGGTCCTGGAGAACATCAAGCGGCACCTCGGCTACGGGGAGGAGCGCCAGTCGGCGATCCTGAACGCCGTGCGCGAGGTGGCGGGCGCGGTGACGTCCTCGACGCTCACCACGGTCGCCGTCTTCCTGCCGATCGGCCTGGTCGGCGGCATGGTGGGCGAGCTGTTCGGTTCCTTCAGCCTCACCGTCACGGCCGCGCTGCTGGCGTCCCTGCTGGTGTCGCTGACCGTGGTCCCGGTGCTGTCGTACTGGTTCCTGCGCCCGCCGAAGGGCACGCCCGAGGACGCCGAGGAGGCGCGCCGGCTGGCCGAGGAGAAGGAGGCGAAGAGCCGCCTCCAGCGCCTCTACGTCCCCGTGCTGCGCTTCGCCACCCGGCGCAGGCTGACCAGCGTGGCCATCGCGGTCGTCGTGCTGATCGCCACCTTCGCCATGGCGCCGCTGCTGAAGACCAACTTCTTCGACCAGGGCGAGCAGAAGGTCCTCACCGTCCGGCAGGAGCTGAAGCCCGGCACCAGCCTGACCGCGACCGACGCCCAGGCGAAGAAGGTCGAGAAGCTGCTCGGCGACACCGAGGGCGTCAAGGACTACCAGGTGACGGTCGGCTCGTCCGGCTTCATGGCGGCCTTCGGCGGCGGTACGGACACCAACCAGGCGACGTACCAGGTGATGCTGGAGGACTCCGCGTCCTCCGAGGACGTGCAGGACCACCTCGAGAAGGGGCTCGGGAAGCTCGACGGCATCGGCACGACCACCATCGCGGCCGGTGACGGCTTCGGCAGCCAGGACCTGAGCGTGGTCGTCAAGGCGGCCGACGCGCAGGTGCTGCGCAAGGCGGCCGACCAGGTCCGGGACGCGGTGGCCTCCCTGGACGACGTCACGGACGTCACCAGCGACCTGGCGCAGAGCGTGCCCCGCATCTCGGTGAAGGCCACCGACAAGGCCGCCGAGGCCGGTTTCAACGACCAGACCCTCGGCGCGGCCGTCGCCCAGGCGGTGCGCGGCACCCCGGCCGCCCAGGCGGTCCTGGACGACACCGAGCGCGACGTCGTCATCCGGTCGGCCAAGCCGGCCACCACCCTGGAGCAGCTGAGGAACCTGCGCCTCGGCGCGGTGAAGCTGGGTGACATCGCCACCGTCGAGGTGGTGGACGGCCCGGTGTCCATGACCCGGATCGACGGTCAGCGCGCGGCCACCATCACGGCCAAGCCGACCGGTGACAACACGGGCGCGGTGAGCACGGACCTCCAGGCGAAGATCGACTCGCTGACGCTGCCGGCCGGCGCGACGGCGGAGATCGGCGGCGTGTCCGAGGACCAGGACGAGGCGTTCGCCAACCTGGGCCTGGCGATGCTGGCGGCGATCGCGATCGTCTTCATGCTGCTGGTCGGCACCTTCCGCTCGCTCGTCCAGCCGCTGATCCTGCTGGTGTCCGTCCCGTTCGCGGCGACCGGCGCGATCGGTCTGCTGCTGGTCACGGGCACCCCGATGGGCGTTCCGGCGATGATCGGCATGCTGATGCTGATCGGCATCGTGGTGACCAACGCGATCGTGCTGATCGACCTGATCAACCAGTACCGCAGGCAGGGCTACGGCGTGGTCGAGGCCGTGCTGGAGGGCGGCCGCCACCGTCTGCGGCCGATCCTGATGACGGCCCTGGCGACGATCTTCGCCCTGCTCCCGATGGCGCTCGGCATCACCGGCGAGGGCGGCTTCATCGCCCAGCCGCTGGCCGTGGTGGTGATCGGCGGTCTGCTCACGTCGACGCTGCTCACCCTGCTGCTGGTGCCGACGCTCTACGCGATGCTGGAGCTCCGCAAGGAGCGGCGCGCGAAGAAGAAGGCGCTGAGGAAGGGGACGGCGGCCCCGGAGACCGCCGCGTCCTCGGACGACCCGGAACCGGCGCAGGTCTGACCGGTCCCGCACACAGGCGAAGGCCCACCCGGCACCGAGGTTCCGGGTGGGCCTTCGTCATGGGCGACGGCGGCGCCGAGCGGTTACGGCAGCGCCAGCATCCGCTCCAGCGCCAGCTTCGCGAACGCCTCGGTCTCCTTGTCCACCTCGATGCGGTTGACCAGGTTGCCCTCGGCGAGGGACTCCAGGGCCCACACCAGGTGGGGGAGGTCGATGCGGTTCATGGTGGAGCAGAAGCAGACCGTCCTGTCGAGGAACACGATCTCCTTGCCCTCGGGCGCGAAACGGTTCGCCAGCCGGCGCACCAGGTTCAGCTCCGTGCCGATGGCCCACTTGGAGCCGGCCGGGGCCGCCTCCAGCGTCTTGATGATGTACTCGGTCGAGCCGACGTAGTCCGCGGCGGCCACGACCTCGTGCCGGCACTCCGGGTGCACGAGGACGTTCACGCCCGGGATCCGCTCGCGCACGTCGTTGACCGAGTCGAGGTTGAACCGGCCGTGCACCGAGCAGTGGCCGCGCCACAGGATCATCTTGGCGGCGCGCAGCTCGTCCGCGGTCAGTCCGCCGTTCGGCCTGTGCGGGTTGTAGACGACGCAGTCCTCCAGGGACATCCCCATGTCCCGCACCGCGGTGTTGCGGCCGAGGTGCTGGTCGGGCAGGAAGAGGACCTTCTCGCCCTGCTGGAAGGCCCACTCCAGCGCGCGCTTGGCGTTCGACGAGGTGCAGATCGTGCCGCCGTGCTTGCCCGTGAAGGCCTTGATGTCGGCGGAGGAGTTCATGTACGACACCGGCACGACCTGCTCGGCTATGCCGGCCTCGGTCAGCACGTCCCAGCACTCGGCGACCTGCTCGGCGGTGGCCATGTCGGCCATGGAGCAGCCGGCCGCGAGGTCCGGCAGGACCACCTTCTGGTCGTCGGACGTCAGGATGTCCGCGGACTCCGCCATGAAGTGCACACCGCAGAACACGATGTACTCGGCCTCCGGACGCGCGGCGGCGTCCCGGGCCAGCTTGAAGGAGTCGCCCGTGACGTCGGCGAACTGGATGACCTCGTCGCGCTGGTAGTGGTGGCCGAGCACGAAGACCTTGTCCCCGAGCTTCTCCTTGGCCGCGCGGGCGCGCTCCACCAGGTCCGGGTCGGACGGCGAGGGCAGGTCGCCGGGACACTCCACACCGCGCTCGCTCCTGGGGTCGGCCTCACGGCCGAGGAGCAGCAGGGCGAGGGGCGTCGGCTGTACGTCGAGCTCCTGGGTCTGGGCGGTGGTCACGACACGCACCCTTTCTGTTCTGCGGCTCGCCGGGCCGGTCTGGGCCGGACCCGGCGGGACATGCGGGACACCGTTTCGACTTTTCGTCGAATTGACGCTATCTATCATAACCGGTTCACGTCATGTTGACGACGGGCCATGGCGTCCGTGTGACGTGAATCCCGGCACGCGCCCTTTCATTCCCGGAAGGCCCCGCAAGAGCCGTTTTCCGCTCCGCGCGGTGTGTGCGAGCATGAGGAAAGAGCCGAAGAGAACGAGCGCCCGGCCCGGAATGAATCCGCGGCCCCGCCGGTTGCAACCGTCGGCAAGCAGTCTCCGTACAACCCGGGAGAGATGTAGATGTCCGTATCGGACGAGACCACCACCGTCACCGACGGCATCATCCTGACCGACGCCGCCGCGGCCAAGGTCAAGGCCCTGCTCGACCAGGAAGGCCGTGACGACCTCGCGCTGCGTGTCGCCGTCCAGCCCGGCGGCTGCTCCGGCCTGCGCTACCAGCTCTTCTTCGACGAGCGTTCCCTCGACGGCGACGTGGTGAAGGACTTCGGCGGTGTGAAGGTCGTCACCGACCGCATGAGCGCCCCGTACCTGGGCGGCGCCACCGTCGACTTCGTCGACACCATCGAGAAGCAGGGCTTCACGATCGACAACCCGAACGCCACCGGCTCCTGCGCCTGCGGCGACTCCTTCAGCTGAGCCGGGACCCTTCCCGGCCCGCGCACGCCGGAGGCGGCGGCCCCCACCGATGGGGGGCCGCCGCCTCCGGCGTGTCCGCGGGGCCCGCGCCCGGGCCTACCGCGCCCCGGAGGGCGGTGCCGGCAGCCGCGCGCCGTCCTTCAGGAGCGGGACCGGCTCGCCGTCCGCGCCCACGACCTCACGGCCGCCCAGCGGTTCCTCCAGCCGCACCGTCTGCCGGTACTCCTTGGCGATCAGGATGCAGACCTTGTCCGTCCGCTTCGTCTCGGTCACGGTGACCGTCACCCGGTCCGCGCTCTCGCTCGCCGTCGCCTCGTAGTCGGCGCACACCCCGCCCGTGAAGGCCACGGTCAGCTCCGTGCCCTCGGCGGTGTAGCCCTCGACGGCGACGTTCCGGGTGGAGGTCGGTTCGTCGCCCGGCGCGGTCGGCCCGGAGCTGGGCCGCCCCGACCGGTCCTGCGGGGCCAGGTACTCCGGGTCCACCGCCGGGTACGTCACCGTGAGGGCGTCCCCCGGACCCGCCGGCCGCACCTCGAACAGCCAGGACGGCACGAGGGCCGGCCGGCCGTCCACGGCGTGCGCGGCCAGCCCGAACACCGCCGAGCGGACGGTGAGCGTGTCCTTCTCCGGCGGGATCGTCGCCGTACCGCACGGCTCCTGGTGCCCCTGCTCCTCCAGCGGTACGGGACTGGCGCAGCCGCCGATCCCCGCGCGGTGGCCGGCGCCCGGCGCCGCGTTCATCAGGTCCAGCGCCTCCTCGGCGCTCACCACGGGGTACGCGGCCCCCTTCACCGGCTCCGCGAGCCGGCCGCTGCCCCTGACCACCTCGCCCCCGGCACCGACGACCACTCCGGTCGTCCAGCCGTGCGTGGGCAGTCCGCCGACCTCGGGGTCGGCGTTCACCACGCGGTTGCCGCCCGTGATCTGACCCGCGTCGAGCTTCGCGTCGTCCTGGCCCACCGCCTTCAGGACGGGCGCGGCCGCCTTCTTCGCGACGGCCTCGCTCACCGCCGGTCCGCCGGTGGGAGGGGTCGAGCACGTCGCGCCCTTGCAGGCGTCGGTGCCCGCGGCGTACCGGCTGAACGTCCAGGCACCGGGTGCCTGCCGGTCCACCCGCAGAGTGGGCCCGGAGCCGTCCTGACCGCCGATCCGCCAGGCCCCGCCTTCCGCCACCGGCTTGCCGTCGACCCCCAGCGCCTTCGCCAGCGCGGCCACCCGCTCCTGGGTGACCTGTCCCCCGGCGCGGTACACCGGCGCCGAGCCGGGACCGTCCGGGAGCGTGCCGTCGGCGCGGTAGGTGGCGCCGTAGGGGTTGGGCTCGCCGGGGGCGATCCCGTTGCCGGAGTCCTCGGAGAAGCCGTCGAGCGCGAGCGGCGGGGGAGTGGCGTCCCCGTTGGCCCCCGGCGCCGTCCCGCCGCCCGGACCGCCGGAGGCACTGGCGGCGAGATAGGCCCCGCCCCCGCCGGCGAGCAGTACGGCGGCGGCGACGGCGGCGACGAGCGCGGGTGACCTCCGCCGGGACGACGACGGGTCGCCCGCGGCGGCCCGGTCCCCGACCACGGGCTCGCCCGCACCGTCCACCGGACCCCCGCCGGCACGCACCCCCGCGCCGCCGGAACCCGCCACCCCCTGCGTCCCGGACCCACCGCCGAGCCGGCCCCCGGCACCACCGGCCCCGGTCTCCGCGCCCGGGGCTCCGGTGGCACCGGTCGCGGTCTCGGCGTCCGGGACCCTGTCGGCCCCGGCCCCGGTCCCGGCGCTCCGGGTGTCGCCGTCGTGCTCCGCGTCCTGGGGCCCGTCGGTACCGGTGCGGGGATCCGTGTTCCCGGACGCGACGGCATCGGCACCGGCGCCGGAGGGTGCGGGGGCCTGTCGTTCCCGGTGGGGCCGTCGCTCCGGAGCGCTCGGCTCCCCGCCGCCCGAAGCGCCCCCCGTGTCGCGCGCGCTGCCCGGGGCGGTCCGCGCCTCGGCGTCGTCGTGGTCGGGTCGCTCGGTGTTCACCGCATCGCTCCTTCGGCTGCACAGCTGTCCCGGAAGACCCTGCCCGGTCGTGCCGGGACCGCTGGTGGGTCGTATCCCGCATCCCCTTCACGGGGGACAGCGATGGGACGCAGCGGGGGAGCGCACGGTTCCCCTGGAGCGCCGGTCCGGTCGGCGGCGGCTCCGGGGACGGCCCGGTCGCCCTACGGCTCAGTCGCCGTACTCCGACATCGCGTCCAGGAGCCGGGCCGACGCCGGCGGCACGGTCACGCCGTGGATCAGGGACGGGGGGACGGGCCGGGCGGCGACCCGGTCCGGAGCCGCCCAGCGGGGAGCCATCCGGGCGCAGTCACCGCGCAGCGACGCCAGGTCGCCTTCGAGGTCGGCCGGAGAGGGGGCGTGGACCCTGAGGTTCGTCATGTCGGCACCGTACGCAGGCCGAAGGTCACGAAGAAAGGTCTACTATCGGGTAGTTTTGTCTGCTTCTACGGGCGGTCCTCACCCGGTAGCGTGAAGTGTCAAACCGCCTCCCTCAGGAGAGTCCACGCCGTGCGCATCGCAGTCACCGGCTCCATCGCCACCGACCACCTCATGACCTTCCCCGGGCGCTTCGCCGACCAGTTCGTCGCGGACCAGCTGCACACGGTCTCGCTGTCCTTCCTGGTCGACAACCTCGACGTGCGCCGGGGAGGGGTCGGCGCGAACATCGCCTTCGGGATGGGCCAGCTCGGCACCCGGCCGATCCTGGTCGGCGCCGCGGGTTTCGATTTCGACGAGTACCGGGCCTGGCTGGACCGGCACGGCGTCGACACCGCCTCCGTCCGCATCTCCGACACCCTGCACACCGCCCGCTTCGTGTGCACCACGGACGCCGACCACAACCAGATCGGCTCCTTCTACACGGGCGCGATGAGCGAGGCCCGCCTGATCGAGCTGAAGACCGTCGCCGACCGCGTGGGCGGCCTCGACCTGGTCCTCATCGGCGCCGACGACCCGGAGGGCATGCTCCGGCACACCGAGGAGTGCCGCTTGAGGGGCATCCCGTTCGCCGCAGACTTCTCCCAGCAGATCGCCCGGATGGACGGCGAGGAGATCCGGATCCTGCTGGACGGGGCGACCTACCTCTTCTCCAACGAGTACGAGAAGGGGCTCATCGAGACCAAGACGGGCTGGACCGACGCCGAGATCCTCGCCCGCGTAGGCCACCGCGTCACCACCCTCGGCTCGCGCGGCGTGCGCATCGAGCGCGAGGGCGAGGACCCGATCGAGGTCGGCTGCCCCGACGAGGAGCGCAAGGCCGACCCGACCGGCGTCGGCGACGCCTTCCGCGCCGGCTTCCTGTCGGGCCTCGCCTGGGGCGTCTCCCTGGAGCGCGCCGCGCAGGTCGGCTGCATGCTCGCCACGCTGGTCATCGAGACCGTCGGCACCCAGGAGTACCAGCTGCGCCGCGCCCACTTCATGGAGCGCTTCACCAAGGCCTACGGCGACGAGGCCGCGGCCGAGGTGCAGAAGCACCTGGCCTGACCGGCAGGCTCAGGAGACCCGGCGGACCACATAGGCCGAGCCACGGTCCGCCGGTTCCTCCCCGACGTACTCCTGCCCGCGCATCTCGCACCACGCCGGGATGTCCAGCCGGGCCGCCTCGTCGTCCGCGAGGACCCGCACCAGGCCGCCCACCGGCACGTCGCCGATCACCTTGGCCAGCTCGATCACCGGGATCGGGCAGCGCCGCCCCACCGCGTCCACGACCAGGGCGTCGCTCCGGTCGTCCACCGGAACGGCCCCGGCGGCGGACACCGGCGCGCCCAGCTTCTCCCGGACCCCCGCCACCACCCCGGGCAGGACGGACAGGAACCGCTCGACGTCCTCCTGAGCCGTCCCCGGCGGCAGCGAGACGCGGATGTTGCCCTCGCTCAGCACCCCCATCGCCCGCAGCACGTGGCTGGGCGTCAGCGTGCTGCTGGTGCAGGACGACCCGGAGGAGACGGAGAAGCCGGCGCGGTCCAGCTCGTGCAGCAGTGTCTCCCCGTCGACATAGAGACAGGAGAAGGTGACGATCCCCGGCAGCCGCCGCTCCGGGTCGCCGACCACCTCCACGTCCGGCACCAGCCGGGGCACCCGCGCCCGGATCCGCTCCGTCAGTTCCCGCAGCCGTGCGGCCTCCTCGGCCGCCTGAGCCCGCACCGCCCGCAGCGACGCCGCCGCGGCCACGATCGCCGGGAGGTTCTCGAACCCGGCGACCCGTCCCGACTCCCGTTCGTCCACCGGTCCCTGGGGCGCGAACCGCACCCCCTTGCGCACGACGAGCAGCCCGACCCCGGGCGGCCCGCCCCACTTGTGCGCACTCGCCGCGAGCAGCGACCACTCGCCCTCCACCGGCCCCCAGCCCAGCGACTGGGCCGCGTCCACCAGCAGCGGCACCCCCGCCGCCCGGCAGACCTCGGCCACCTCGGCCACCGGCTGCGCGGTCCCCACCTCGTGGTTGGCCGACTGCAGACAGGCCAGTGCGGTGTCCGGCCGCAGCGCCTCGGCGTAACCCGAAGGAACCACCGCCCCCTCGCGGTTCACCGCCACCTCGGTGACCGAGCCACCGCCGGCCTGGTGAACTTCCCCCGCATGGAGTACCGAAGAGTGTTCGACCGCGGACACGATCAGGTGACGCCCCACCCGCCGCCGTCCCGCCAGCGCCCCCGCGATCCCCGCGTGCACCGCCTGCGTACCCGACGGAGTGAACACCACCTCGTCCGCCCGGCACCCCACCGCCTCGGCGGCCGCCTCCCGCGCCGCGTCCAGCAGCATCCGAGCCCGCCGCCCCTCCCGGTACAGCCGGGCGGGATCCGCCCACCCCTCGTCGAGTGAGGCCCACAGCGCCTGACGGGCCACAGGGTGAAGGGGGACGGCGGAAGCGGCATCGAAGTAGGACACGCCTCAACGCTAAACCCGGGGGAGGGCGGCGCCCTCGGGGGTGCGGGGCTGTTCCGGTACGCGGCTCCGCCGCGCGGGCGCGACCGGCCGCGCACAACCCCACCCGCCAAACCAGCGAACCACTCGAGCTACTAGGCACCCCTCCCCGCGAACCCCCGAAGAGCGTCGGCTAGGGTTTGGTCCGCATAAACATCCAAACCCCTGCCCGACGCAGGGCGGCGACCGACCAGCGAGAAGGCCAGGCCGCAGCCGTACAGCGCGGGCGAGACTCTCGGGAAGGCGCTACGTG
>NZ_JAPSKQ010000193.1 GCF_031181555.1 Streptomyces sp.
CCCTCGACTTCGACGGGACGCTCGCACCGATCGTGCCCGACCCGGAGCAGGCCCGCGCGCACCCCGACGCGGTGCCCGCTCTCGCCGCGCTCGCCCCGAAGGTGGCGGCCGTCGCGGTCGTCACCGGGCGGCCCGCCGGAGTGGCCGTGCGGCACGGCGGTTTCGCGGGCGTGCCCGGTCTGGAGCACCTCGTCGTTCTCGGCCACTACGGGGCCGAACGCTGGGACGCGGTGACCGGCACGGTCACCGCCCCCGCCCCGCACCCCGGCGTCTTCGCCGTCCGCGCGGAACTGCCGGGGCTGCTCGACCGGGTCGGCGCGTGGCAGGGCACCTGGATCGAGGAGAAGGGCCGGGCGGTGGCCGTCCACACCCGCCGGGCCACCGACCCCCAGGCCGCCTTCGAGGCGCTGCGCGAGCCGCTGACCGACCTCGCCACCCGGCACGGCCTGGTCGTCGAGCCCGGCCGCATGGTCCTGGAGCTGCGCCCGCCCGGCATGGACAAGGGCGTCGCCCTGGTGGAGTACGCCCGCGAGATCGGCGCCGGGTCGGTCCTGTACGCCGGTGACGACCTGGGCGACCTCCCCGCCTACGCCGCCGTCGACAAGCTCCGCTCCGACGGCACCCCCGGCCTGCTGGTGTGCAGCGGCAGCGACGAGGTCACCGAGCTGAGGGAACGCGCGGACGTGGTGGCCGACGGCCCGTCGGGAGTGGTGGAACTGCTCCGGGCCCTGGCAGCACGGATCGGCTGACGCCCCCACCGACCACCACGCCCCGTCCGACCTGACCGACTCGGCCCGCCCGGCCGCACGAGCCGGCCGGGCGGTGCGGCCCGTGCCGTGCCGCCACGCCGCCCGGCCGTCCGTCACCGTCGTGCCGGGTGCCGCCGTCAGCGCTGTGCGCGGCGGGCCTCACGGACGCGCCGCAGGCGGTTCACCGTCACCGGGTCGTGGGCCAGGGCGCGCGGGTCGTCGAGCAGGGCGTTGAGGAGCTGGTAGTAGCGCACCGGGGCCAGGCCCAGTTCCTCGCGTATCGCCCGTTCCTTCGCACCGGGGCCGGGGAAGCCACGGCGTTCCAGCGCGAGGATGTCCTGTTCGCGTCGGCCCAGCCGTTCCTCGTCCATGGTCCGCACGGTAGTCCCTGCCACTGACAGGGGCAGGGCGGGGGCCGCGAGGGCCGGCGGGGCCTACTGCGCGCTCTCCGCCCGCGTGGCCGTCGCCTGGATCCCGCCCAGGACGCCCGCCGGGCTGCCGCCCGGGGCGACCGCCTTGCCGATCTCCTTCTTGATCTTCGCGCTGACCGCGGCCCAGGAGGTGGAGCCGACCGGGTAGAGCTCCGAGGTCGGCAGCTGGTCGAGGAAGGGCTTGAGGTCCTTGTCCTGCGCGGACGCGCTCATCGTGCGGGACGCGGAGTTGGTGACCGGCAGCAGGTTGTACTCGCGGGAGAAGTCGACCACGTTCTTCTCGCTGTAGACGAAGTCGAGGAAGTCGCCGACCTCGTCGCGGTGGCCGTTCTTCGAGAAGGCCATCATCCAGTCGGCGACGCCGAGCGTGGACCGGCTCTCCCCGTCGGCCCCCGGCGTCGGCACCATGCCGTACTCCACGCCCTTCTTCTCGGCCATCTCCATCAGCGAGGGGTGGCCGTTGAGCATGCCGACGTCACCGGCGGCGAACGCGGCGAACGCCTCGGCCCGGTTGAGCCTGCCGGGCGCGACCGGGCCGGTCAGTCCCTTGCCGACCAGCTCGTTCTTCAGCCAGTTGAACGTCTCGACGTTCTCCACGGAGTCGATGCTGTACGTGCCCATCAGGTCGGTGTAACCGCCCTCGCCGCTGAGCAGCCACTGCATGGTCTCGGCCTGTGCCTCCTCCGGGCCGAGCGGCAGCGCGTAGGGGTACTTCACGCCCTCGGCCTTGAGCGCCTCGGCGTTCGCGGCGAGCTCCTCCCAGGTCGTCGGCGGGGTGAGGCCGGCCTCGGCGAACAGTTCCTTGTTGTAGAACAGCACGCGCGTGGAGGAGGCGAAGGGCATGCCGTACTGGATCCCGTTGACCTCGCCCGCCGTGGACAGGTGGGAGAGGAAGTCCGCCTGGACGGGGATGGAGAGCAGGTCGCCGGCCTTGTAGAGCATGCCGTCGGCCGCGTAGTCGGCGTACGCGCCGATCTGCGCCAGGTCCGGCGGGTCGCCCGCGTCGACCATCTCCTTGACCTTGCGGTCGACGTCGGTCCAGGAGTAGACGCTGACGTCGACCGTCACACCGGGGTGGTCGGCCTCGTACCGCTCGACCAGGTCGGCCCAGTACTTCTTGGAGCTGTTGGCCGCGCTGTCGCCGTAGTCGGCGGCGACCAGCTTCAGGGTGACGTCGGAGGAGCCACCGCCGCATCCACCGAGGACTCCCATCAGCCCCAGTACGGACACCACCGCGATCGTCCTTGCCCTGGCCCGCCGCTGCACCGCTCTTACCTCAACCCTGGCGCCCCGCGCCATCCGAAAGCCTTCCGATTATCGGATTAAGGTCTACACCACGTAAGTGGACTAGACCTCTCCCGGGTCCCCGGTCCACACTGTCCCCCGTGAGACATGTCATCGCCCTCGACGTGGGCGGCACCGGGATGAAGGCCGCCCTGGTCGGGGCGGACGGCGCGCTGCTGCACCAGGCCCGCCGGGCCACCGGTCGCGAACGCGGCCCGGACGCCGTCGTCGCGGACATCCTCGACTTCGCCGCCGAACTGCGCGCCCACGGCGCCGAGCGCTACGGCGAGCCCGCCCGCGCCGCCGGCGTCGCCGTCCCCGGGATCATCGACGAGGCGAAGGGCGTCGCCGTCTACGCGGCCAACCTCGGCTGGCGCGACGTCCCGCTGCGCGCGCGGCTCGCCGAGCGGCTCGGCGGTGTCCCCGTCGCCCTCGGCCACGACGTGCGCGCCGGCGGACTCGCCGAGGGACGGATCGGAGCGGGCCGGGGCACCGACCGGTTCCTGTTCGTGCCGCTGGGCACCGGCATCGCGGGCGCCATCGGCATCGACGGCCGGGTGGAGGCGGGCGCGCACGGCTTCGCGGGCGAGATCGGCCACATCGTCGTACGGCCCGGGGGCGCCCCCTGCCCGTGCGGTCAGCGCGGCTGCCTGGAACGGTTCGCGTCCGCGGCGGCGGTGAGCGAGGCGTGGGCGGCGGCCTGCGGTGACCCCGGTGCGGACGCGGCCGACTGCGCCAGGGCCGTCGAGTCGGGGGACGCACGGGCCCGCGCGGTGTGGCAGGAGGCGGTCGACGCGCTGGCCGACGGGCTGGTCACCGCGCTCACCCTGCTGGACCCGCGCACGCTGATCATCGGTGGCGGGCTGGCCGAGGCGGGGGAAACCTTGTTCACACCACTGCGGGAGGCCGTCCGGCGACGGGTCACCTTCCAGAAGCTGCCGTCCCTGGTCCCCGCGGCGCTCGGGGACACCGCCGGATGCCTGGGCGCGGGACTCCTCGCCTGGGATCTGCTCGGAACCGCCGGCTCCCCGGACCCCTCGACCCCCTCGGAGGTAACCGCCTGATGGCCCCCACCAAGGTTCTGACCGGT
Source organism: Streptomyces sp. (assembly GCF_031181555.1). Taxonomy (GTDB): domain Bacteria; phylum Actinomycetota; class Actinomycetes; order Streptomycetales; family Streptomycetaceae; genus Streptomyces; species Streptomyces fimbriatus. The sequence continues at coordinate 3,555 of NZ_JAPSKQ010000193.1, forward strand.
GCCCGGGTGGTACTGCCCACCGGGACCGTGGACGACGGCCGCGTGATCGTCGACGGCACGCGGATCGCCGCCACCGCCCCCGGGGGCGCCGAGACGCTCGACGCGTCCGGCCACTGGCTGGTCCCCGGCTTCGTCGACCTGCACAACCACGGCGGCGGCGGGGCGTCCTTCACCTCCGGGACGGTCGGCGACGTCCTCAAGGGCATCCACACCCACCGGCTGCACGGCACCACCACCCTGGTCGCCTCCACCGTCACCGGCGACACGGACTTCCTCGCCCGGCGCGCCGGCCTGCTGGCCGAGCTGGCCGAGCAGGGCGAGATCGCGGGCATCCACTTCGAGGGGCCGTTCATCTCCCCGTGCCGCAAGGGCGCCCACTCCGAGGAACTGCTGCGCGACCCGGAACCGGCGGAGGTCCGCAAGCTGATCGACGCGGCGCGCGGGCACGCCAGGATGGTCACGCTCGCCACCGAACTGCCGGGCGGCCTCGACTCCGTGCGCCTGCTGGCCGAGCACGGCGTGATCGCGGCCGTCGGCCACACGGACGCGACGTACGAGCAGACGGTGCAGGCCATCGAGGCCGGCGCCACGGTCGCCACCCACCTCTTCAACGCGATGCCGCCGCTCGGCCACCGCGCCCCCGGCCCCATCGCGGCCCTCCTGGAGGACGAGCGGGTCACGGTCGAGCTGATCAACGACGGCACGCACCTGCATCCGGCCGCGCTGCGGCTGGCGTTCCGTCACGCGGGCGCGGCGCGGGTCGCGTTCATCACGGACGCGATGGACGCGGCCGGCTTCGGCGACGGCCGCTACATGCTCGGCCCGCTGGAGGTGGAGGTCGCGGACGGCGTGGCCCGGCTGGTGGAGGGCGGCTCCATCGCGGGCTCGACGCTCACCCTGGACCGCGCCTTCCGGCGGGCGGTCACCGTCGACGGGCTGCCGGTCGAGGACGTGGTGGCGGCCCTCTCCGCCAATCCGGCGCGGCTGCTGGGCATGGACGACCGGATCGGCTCCCTGGAGCCCGGGAAGGACGCCGACCTGGTGGTTCTGGACGCGGACTTCGCCCTCAAGGGCGTGATGCGCCGGGGCGAATGGGTGGTCGATCCCCAACTGGGCCGATCCGTCCCGTAGTCGGAGGAAGGCGGCCGGTCCGGGGGGTGGGCCGACCGCCGTCTCTTTGGCATGATCGTGCCTCCGGACCACACGGCGGGCGCACGCAAAAGGGGAGGTCGGCCCGGTGATCCTCACGGTCACGCTGAACACCGCTCTCGACATCACCCATCGCGTACCGTCCCTGCGGCCGCACGCCTCCCACCGCGTCTCGGACGTGACGGAACGCCCCGGCGGCAAGGGCGTCAACGTGGCCCGGGTGCTCGCGGCCCTCGGCCACGAGGTGACGGTCACCGGCTTCGCGGGCGGCACCACGGGACAGGTCCTGCGGGACCGGCTCACCGAGGTGCCGGGCCTGACGGACGCGCTGGTCCCGGTCTCCGGCACGACCCGGCGCACCATAGCCGTGGTCGACGAGCGCTCCGGGGGCACGACTCAGCTCAACGAACCGGGCCCGACGATCACCCCCGCCGAATGGTCGGCTTTCCAGGAGGCGTACGACGACCTCCTGCCCTCCGCCTCCGCGGTGGCCCTGTGCGGCAGCCTGCCCCCGGGCGTCCCGATCGGCGCCTACGCCGGACTGGCCCGCACCGCCCGGGCGGCCGGGGTCCCGGTCCTGCTGGACACCAGCGGGGCGGCACTGCGCCGCGGGGTCGCCGGACGCCCCGACATCCTCAAGCCGAACGCCGAGGAACTGGCCGAGCTCACCGGCTCCCACGAGCCGCTGCGCGCCACCCAGGACGCCCGCCGTCGCGGCGCCGGCACGGTGGTCGCCTCCCTGGGCCCCCAGGGCGTCCTCGCGCTGACCCCCGAGGGCCACTGGCGCGCCGCCCCGCCGGCCCCCCTGCACGGCAACCCCACGGGCGCCGGCGACTCACTGGTCGCGGGCCTGCTCTCGGGCCTGGTGGAACACCTGCCCTGGCCGGACCGGCTGGCCCGCGCGGTCGCCCTGTCGGCGGCGACGGTGCTGTCCCCGGCGGCGGGCGAGTTCGACCGGGCGGCGTACGGGGACCTGCTGGGCCGGGTCGCGGTGACGGCGGAGGCGAACGCGGCCTGAAGCGCGGCCCGCCGGCCGCGCTACTTCTTGACCTGGCCTTCCTTCAGCCACAGCTGGTCCAGCAGGACGTTGCACTTGTCGCCGTCGTTGCAGGAGACCGAGATCGTGTTGGTGCCCTTGTTGAGGGTGGGCCACGCGAAGGTCTGGGTCCAGCCCTTGGCGAAGTCGCCGTCCTCGGCGCGGGCGAAGTTGTCCATGTTCAGCTTGGAACCGAACTCCTTGCCGTTGACGGTGAGCGTCATCGACTGGGGCTCGTCGGTGGTGCTGTAGCGGACGAAGACGGTGTAGGCGCCGTCCTTCGGGATGCCGTTGACGGTCCAGGTGACCGAGGAACCCGGCTGGTTGAGGTTGGCCACGTAGATGCCGCCGTCGGACTGCGCGCCCTCGACGTCCGACGCGAGGGAGGCCGCGCCGCCCAGGCGCATCGCCTTCGCGTCGATCGTCGGCAGCTCGACCTCCTCCTCGGCGCTCGCGCTGGCCGTCGGGCTCGGCTCGCCGGTCTGGGCCTGGGTCGGCGTCGCGTCCGCCTGGTTGTCGCCGCCCTTGTCCTCGTCGTCGCCGCCGACCATCGCCACGCCGATGCCGATCACGACCGCGGCGACCACCGCGATCGCGCCGACGAGCAGGCCCTTGGTGTTCGGGCCGCGGCCCCGGCCGCCCCCGCCGCGGGCCGGCTGCGGCGACTGGACGGTGGTGGCGCCGCCGGGCAGCGTCTCCGGGGCGGCGTAGTGCGCGTTCGGCTGGCCGTAGACGCCCTGCTGCGGAGGCGCCTGGGGAGCGGGACCCTGCTGGCCGTACTGGCGGGCCCCGACCGGCCGCACCCGGTTGACCGAGTTCGGATAGCCATAGCCCCCGGACGGCGGCTGGGCCCCGTTGGCCTGGCCGTCGGCGTAGAGGTAGCCGAAGGGGTCGTCGTCCTCGGGCGTGCTCGCGCCGTTGTTGCCGGGCGTCATCCCTTGGTGCTCCTAGGTGCGGATCGGGTGCGGTACGAGTGGTGAGGATGGCGAGCCTACCCGCTTCCGGTGACCCGAACGGGTGACGCACACCGCGTCACCTCACTGACCTGCGGTTCATCCCGCGCGTCTGTGTTGTTTGGGACGAGATCGTTTCTCGACGTACATCCGCTCGTCGGCGGACTTCAACACTTCGTCCGCCGTCATTCCGCAATGCGCCCACCCGATGCCGAAGCTGGCGCCGACCCGCACGGCCCGGCCCTCGGCCCGGATGGGCTGGATGATCTCGTTGCGCAGCCGTACGGCGAGGTCCTGGGCGTCGGCCCGGCCGAGCCCGTCGGCGAGGATCACGAACTCGTCACCGCCGAGCCGGGCGACGGTGTCGCCGTCCCGGACACCGTTGCTGAGCCGGCGGGCGACCTCGATGAGCACCGCGTCACCCGCGTTGTGCCCGAACCGGTCGTTGATCGACTTGAAGCCGTCGAGGTCGCAGAAGAGCACCGCGAGCCCCTTGGTGCCGTCGTCGGCCTCCCCGGCGGGGGCGACGGTGTGCACATGGTGGTCGTAGCCGTCGTACGCGTCGGCGTCGGGCGGGAAGTCGAAGTCGTGGCCGCGGTCGAAGGCGGGCCGGCCGTGGGCGGCGTCCTGGGAGCCGTAGGAGTCGAAGGACTCGAAGGGGGACATGGAGTCGACGGCGGCGGGCAGCGCGCTCTGCGGCTGCTGCCGGCACAGCCGGGAGGAGAGTCGCGCGCGCAGCTCGGCGGAGTTCGGCAGGCCGGTCAGGGAGTCGTGGGAGGCGCGGTGGGCGAGCTGCAGCTCGCGGCGCTTGCGCTCCTCGATGTCCTCGACGTGGGTGAGCAGGAAGCGGGGCCCGTCGGCGGCGTCGGCGACCACGGAGTTGCGCAGGGACACCCAGACGTAGCTGCCGTCGCGGCGGGCCAGGCGCAGCTCGGCGCGCCCGCCCTCGGCGGAGGTGCGGAGCAGGGTGCCTATGTCCTCGGGGTGGACGAGGTCGGAGAAGGCGTAGCGGCGCATCGCGGAGGCGGGGCGGCCGAGCAGCCGGCACAGGGCGTCGTTGGTGCGCAGGATCCGGCCGTGCTGGTCGCCGCCCATCTCGGCGATGGCCATGCCGGAGGGGGCGTACTCGAAGGCCTGCCGGAAGCTCTCCTCGCTGGCGCGCAGCGCCTGCTGCTCGCGTTCGAGGCGGACCAGGGCGCGCTGCATGTTGGCGCGCAGCCGGGCGTTGCTGATCGCGATGGCGGCCTGGAAGGCGTACATCTGGAGCGCCTCGCGCCCCCAGGCGCCGGGCCGGCGGCCGTTGCGCGGGCGGTCCACGGACAGCACGCCGAGCAGTTCGCCGGAGGTGCCGCCGCCCTGCGGGCCGGGCGCGTACATCGGGGCGAAGAGGCGGTCGGAGGGGTGCCACTCGTCCTCGAAGCGGGGCGCCGGCCCGTCGGTGTACCACTGCGGGACGTCGTCGTCGTCGAGGACCCAGCCCTCGGTGTGCGGGATGAAGATCAGATCGCCCCAGCGCTCGCCCATGGTCAGACGGCGCTCCCAGGACTCGCGGGAGCCGACCCGGCCGGTGATGAGGGCCTCGGCGGCGGGGTTCCCGGCGAAGGCGGCGACCACCAGGTCGCCGTCGGGGCGTACGAGGTTGACGCAGGCCAGCTCGTACCCGAGGGCGTTCACGACGCCGTCGGCGACGGTCTGCAACGTGTCCGCCAGGCTGCGGGCCGTGTTCAACGCGGCCATGACCTGGTGCAGTTGTCGCAGGGACGCAAGACGGACGTAGGGTTCCGACTCGGCCTCCATGCTCGCCCTCCCCCCGAGCCCTCGGAGCGAATCAAGGGTTCTCTTCGGCGCCTTTCCGGGTGGTGCCCTGGCAGCTTCCCCGCCACTGAATCACAGCGCGCTGCCCACTCGGTACACAGGGTCAACAATTCTTGCCCCTTGTGACTCAAGTCACAGGCAAACATGAACAATTGCGTGGTCTTTCCGCGGTTTCCGCATGCGTTTACCGAACACAGTCTTTGTGGCGGTTGCGCATGACCCGTGCCCGTCCCGTGCCGGGTCGGCCGCTGGTCCTAGGTCCCCGCTCGGGCCGGGGCCCGATGCGGTGGGTGCGGAACGGAGATTAGCGTTTCGGGTGTGCCGAACACTCCAGCCGCCCCGTCCACGATCATCCAGCCGCCCGCCGCCCGGCATGCTGAGGGGGTGAGCAACGACGAGTTCCGCGCCGCCATGTCCCGTCTGGCCGCCGGCGTGGTCCTGGTGACCGCGCAGGAGCCGCCGCTGGACCCGGACGACCCGCGGGCGCCGGCCGGCGAGGACGCCGGCATGACGGCGACCGCGTTCATGTCGGTCTCCCTGGACCCGCCGCTGGTGCTGGTCAGCGTGCGCGAGGGCTCCCGCATGGACGACCTGCTCGACGAGCAGCCCTTGTGGGCGGTGTCCGTGCTGTCCGAGAGCCAGCGGCACATCGCGGGCCGCTTCGCGATGAAGGGCCGCCTCAGCGACCGCCTCCTCTTCGAGGACATCCCGTACGTCCGGGGCGAGCGCACCGGGGCCCCGCTGGTGGGCGGCGCGCTGGCGACCCTGGAGTGCCGCACCGAGCAGCGGGTGGCCGCCGGGGACCACACCCTGGTGATCGGCCGCGTCCTGACGGCCCGGCTGCCGAGCGCGGACGGGGGGCCGCTGATGTATTTCCGCGGCCGTTACCGTCAGTTGGGCTGAACGTCGGCGAGCGGCGCCCGCCTTCACCGGACACGAAATCCCTTTTGCCGCACGGTATTTCCGCGCTTAGGGTGCCCGGATGACGACGACAACCGCGCCCCGTCTCGAAGAGATCACCGCCGGGAACCTCGACGCCGCCCTCGGTATACGGGTTCGTCCCGACCAGGAATTCGCGGTCTCGCCGGTGGTGAAGTCCCTCGCCGAGGCCTTTGTCCATCCCGGTACCGCCTGGCCCCGGCTGATCATGGACGGTGACCGCGCGGTCGGCTTCCTGATGGCCTTCTTCGACATCGACTGGCACGAGGACGGCGGCAGCGTCGTCCGCTCCGGCCTGTGGCGGCTGAACATCGCGGCGGACGAGCAGGGCAAGGGGTACGGGCGGTTCGCCGTGGAGTCGGTGGCCGCGGAGATCCGCCGCCGCGGCGGCAAGGAGTTCCACGTCTGCTGGCACCCCGGCCCGTCCGGCCCGGAGAACTTCTACCTGGGCCTGGGCTTCCGCAAGAACGGCGAGGTCGTCGGGGACGAGACGGTGGGCGTACTGGAACTGGACTGAACGACACCACTCCCCCGGCCGTCCCGGGGCCGCCGGACGCCCAGGGCCCGCCGGTCACCCCGTACGTCCCGGCCCGCCGGTCACCCCCAGTCCCGCGCGGAGCGCCCCCGCTTCGTCTCCGAGCGCTGCTTCTTCTCCCGCAGCCGGCGCTCGTTGATGCCGCGGGGGACGCGGGTCGGCCTGCGGGGCTTGGGCGGGGGCGCGGTGGCCTCGGCGAGCAGCGCCGCGAGACGCACGGCGGCGGTCTCGCGGTTGCGCCACTGGGAGCGGTGCTCGGAGGCGCGGACGGTGACGACGCCGCCGACCAGCCGCCCGGCCAGCCGCTCGAGCGCCCGCTGCTTCCACACCTCGGGCAGCGCCTCCGTCCGGGCGAGGTCGAAACGGAGCTCGACCTGCGAGTCGCTGGTGTTCACGTGCTGCCCGCCGGGCCCCGACGACCGCGAGAAACGCCACATGAGCTCGGCCTCGGGCAGGGAGACGGAGCCGCGGATGGGATAGGGACCGGACATGCCGTCCATGTTCCCGCCCCTGACCGGTCCACGTCACCCGAATAACTCGGGTAAAGAAAGTAAAGGCACCCGGAACCTCGCGTACCCCTCTCCGCGTTCAAGGGGGTAGCTGTAGCTTCTAAGCCGTACGCATACGAGGGAAGGGACTCCCAACAATGGCTGTAAGCCTGTCCAAGGGTGGCAACGTCTCGCTCACCAAGGAGGCTCCGGGCCTGACCGCCGTCACCGTGGGCCTCGGCTGGGACGTCCGCACCACCACC
>NZ_JAPSKQ010000038.1:0-15757 GCF_031181555.1 Streptomyces sp.
CAGGCCGGATCAGGTCAGGCCCAGCGCCGGCATCAGGTAGTAGAAGGCGAAGACCGCCGACACCACGTACATCGCCGTCGGGACCTCCCGGCCGCGTCCGGCCGCCAGGCGCAGCACCGTGAAGGTGATGAAGCCCATGCCGATGCCGTTGGTGATCGAGTAGGTGAACGGCATCATCAGCATCGTCACGAAGGCCGGGATGGCGATCGTGTGGTCCGCCCAGTCGATCTCCCTGATCGAGCCCGCCAGGATCAGGAAGCCCACCGCGAGCAGCGCCGGGGTGGCCGCCTGGGACGGGACCATCGTGGCGACGGGCGTGAGGAACAGCGCCATCGCGAACAGCGCGCCGGTGACGACGTTGGCGAAGCCGGTGCGCGCGCCCTCGCCGACGCCGGCCGTGGACTCCACGAAGGCGGTGGTGGCCGAGGCGGAGCTGGCGCCGCCCGCGGCGACGGCGACGCCGTCGATGAACAGGACCTTGTTGACGCCGGGCATCTGGCCCTGGGCGTCGGTCAGCTTGGCCTCGTCCGAGACACCCATGATCGTGCCCATCGCGTCGAAGAAGCACGACAGCAGCACGGTGAAGACGAACAGGACACCGGTCAGCACACCGACCTTCTCGAAGCCGCCGAGCAGGCTGACCTCGCCGACCAGGCCGAAGTCGGGGGTGGCGACCGGGTTGCCGGGCCAGGTGGGGGTCGTCAGGCCCCAGGAGGGGATGTCGGCCACGGCGTTGATGATCACCGCGACGACCGTCATCGCCACGATCGAGATGAGGATCGCGCCGGGCACCTTGCGCACGATCAGCGCCAGCGTGAGCAGCGCGCCGAGGATGAAGACGAGGACCGGCCAGCCGTTGAGGTGACCGGCGCCGCCGAGCTGGAGCGGGACGGTGGTCTGGGCGGCGTCCGGCATGCGGGAGACGAACCCGGAGTCGACCAGGCCGATGAGCATGATGAACAGGCCGATGCCGATGGCGATGGCCTTGCGCAGGCCGTACGGGACGGCGTTCATCACGCGCTCGCGCAGACCGGTGGCGACCAGGATCATGACGACGAAACCGGCCAGCACCACCATGCCCATGGCGTCCGGCCACGACATGCGCGGCGCGAGCTGGAGCGCGACGACCGAGTTCACGCCCAGGCCCGCGGCCAGCGCGATCGGGACGTTGCCGATGACGCCCATGAGGAGCGTGGCGAACGCCGCCGTCAGGGCGGTCGCGGTGACCAGCTGACCGTTGTCGAGCTGGTTGCCGTACATGTCCTTCGCGCTGCCCAGGATGATCGGGTTCAGCACGATGATGTAGGCCATCGCGAAGAAGGTGGCGAAACCGCCGCGGATCTCGCGGGACAGCGTGCTGCCGCGCTCGGAGATCTTGAAGTAGCGGTCGAGAGCGCCGGACGCGGAACCGGACCCCGGCTGCTCGGGAACGGGGGCCTTGTCGGGGGCCGACGTGGACATGCGGGACCTCATCACCGTCGGACTTCCCCCAAAGCCCTTTGGTGTTTTCTACGAATGAAAGCGGTCAGAGACAAACGGATTCAGTATGAACATATAACGGCCCCGATGCCATCTCCGCGCGTAGAACCGCGCGCCCGATGCGGCGCACCTCACGCGCGCCGTCCCTCGTAAGCTGTCCGCATGGCGAAGTGGACCCCCAAGCACGAGGCGCCGGAGCCCCTGGAGGGCCCCGTGGTCGCCACCATCATCGGCGGCACGATCGTCTGGTTCGTCCTCTTCCTGGTGCAGCTGCCGTTCTACGGCTGGTTCGACGACCACGGCCACACCTGGTGGCTGTGGACGTGCCTGGCCGGCGGCGGGCTCGGGTTCATCGGCATCTGGTACGTCCGCAGGCGGGACGCCGCGATCAAGCGCGCGCGGGCCGGGCAGGACGGGCACGACGGACAGCCGGCCGGCCACTCCCCCGCGCCGACGGCCGACTGACGCGCACCGGCGCGGTCCCGCCACCGCCGTACGACCGGGGCACTACGGCCGTCCTCCCGGGTCGTCCCCCGGTCGGATCTTCCGCGCATGCGCGGGTGAACCGGTGAAACCGCACGTACCGTCGAATGCATGACGCATCTCGACGCGGACGCCCAGGTCGATGTCGCGCAGCCCACCGCGGTCACCTCCCCGGTGACCGGGCTGACCTCGGCGGAGGTGGCCGAACGGGTGGCGCGCGGGCAGGTCAACGACGTGCCGGTGCGCAGCAGCCGGTCCCTGCTCGAGATCGTCCGCGCGAACGTCTTCACCCGGTTCAACGCGATCATCGGCGTGCTCTGGGTGATCATGCTGGTCGTCGCGCCCATCCAGGACAGCCTGTTCGGCTTCGTGATCCTCGCCAACACCGGCATCGGCATCGTCCAGGAGTGGCGGGCGAAGAAGACCCTCGACTCCCTCGCGCTGATCGGCGAGGTGCGGCCCACGGTGCGGCGGGACGGCGTGGCCGCGCGGGTCGGCACCTCCGAGATCGTGCTGGACGACCTGATCGAGATCGGACCGGGCGACAAGGTCGTCGTCGACGGGGTGTGCGCCGGGGCGGACGGGCTGGAGATCGACGAGTCGCTGCTCACCGGCGAGGCCGATCCCGTGGTGAAGCGGCCCGGGGACCAGGTGATGTCCGGCAGCTTCGTGGTCGCGGGCGGCGGCTCCTTCCAGGCGACCAGGGTGGGGCGCGAGGCATACGCGGCCCAGCTCGCCGAGGAGGCGTCCCGGTTCACGCTGGTCCACTCCGAGCTGCGTTCCGGCATCTCCACCATCCTCAAGTACGTGACGTGGATGATGGTCCCGACCGCGATCGGACTGATCATCAGCCAGCTGGTGGTCAAGGACAACGAGCTGAGGGACTCGGTCGCCCGCACGGTCGGCGGCATCGTGCCGATGGTCCCCGAGGGGCTGGTGCTGCTCACCTCGGTCGCCTTCGCGATCGGGGTCATCCGGCTGGGGCGCAAGCAGTGCCTGGTGCAGGAGCTGCCCGCCATCGAGGGGCTGGCCCGCGTCGACACGGTCTGCCTGGACAAGACCGGCACCCTCACCGAGGGCGGCATGGACGTCACCGGGCTGCGGGTGCTCGACGGCCACGACGAGACGTACGTGCGGAAGGTGCTGGGCGCGCTCGGCGCCTCCGATCCGCGCCCCAACGCCTCCCTGAAGGCGGTCATCGACGCCTGTCCGGACGCCGGGGACTGGCGCTGCACCGAGTCCCTGCCCTTCTCCTCGGCCCGCAAGTACAGCGGCGCCACCCTCACCGAGGGCGACGGGGAGAGCGGCACCTGGCTGCTCGGGGCGCCCGACGTGCTCCTCGACGACGGCGACCCGGCGCTGGACGAGACCGAGCGGATGAACGAGCAGGGGCTGCGGGTGCTGCTGCTGGCCCGTGCCGGGCGCGAGCTGGACGACCCCGGGGTCGCCGAGGGCGTCCGTCCGGCCGCGCTGGTGGTGCTGGAGCAGCGGCTGCGGCCGGACGCGGCCGACACCCTGCGCTACTTCGCCGAGCAGAACGTCCGCGCCAAGGTCATCTCCGGCGACAACGCGGTGTCGGTCGGGGCCGTCGCGTCCAAGCTCGGGCTGAGCGGGACGACGGTCGACGCGCGCCGGCTGCCCGCCGACCGGGACGGCATGGCCGGGGCACTGGATCAGGGCACGGTGTTCGGGCGGGTCACCCCGCAGCAGAAGCGGAACATGGTGGGCGCGCTCCAGTCGCGCGGCCACACGGTCGCGATGACCGGCGACGGCGTGAACGACGTGCTGGCGCTGAAGGACGCCGACATCGGGGTCGCGATGGGCTCCGGCTCGGAGGCCACGCGGGCGGTGGCGCAGATCGTGCTGCTGAACAACAGCTTCGCCACGCTGCCGTCGGTGGTGGCGGAGGGGCGGCGGGTGATCGGCAACATCACCCGGGTCGCGACGCTGTTCCTGGTGAAGACGGTGTACTCGGTGCTGCTGGCGGTGCTGGTGGTGTGCTCGCAGGTGGAGTACCCGTTCCTGCCGCGCCACCTGACCCTGCTGTCCACGCTCACCATCGGCGTCCCGGCGTTCTTCCTGGCCCTCGCCCCGAACAAGGAGCGGGCGCGGCCGAACTTCGTGCGGCGGGTCATGCGGTACGCGATCCCGGGCGGGGTGCTGGCCGCGCTGGCGACCTTCGCGACGTACCTGATCGCCCGGCAGCACTACAGCGGTGCGGGCGCGCTGGACGCGGAGACGAGCGCGGCGACGCTGACGCTGTTCCTGATCTCGATGTGGGTGCTGGCGATCATCGCCCGCCCCTACACCTGGTGGCGCGTCGGGCTGGTGGCGGCGATGGGGGCGGCGTTCCTGGTGGTGCTGGTCGTGCCGTGGCTGCAGGAGTTCTTCGCGCTGAGGCTGGTCGGCACGACGATGCCGTGGATCGCGGTCGGCGTCGCGGTGGTGGCGGCGGCCACCCTGGAGTTCCTGTGGAAGTGGGTGGACCGCCGCTTTCCCGCTTAGGGGGTCTTACTGCACGTCGACGAAGTCACCGGCGGCCTTGACGGCCGGGGTGGTCGTGGTGCCCTCGAAGTTGTAGCGGAAGTAGCCGTCGGTCGAGGCGGTGACGGTGGTGCTGAGGTTGCCCGTGGAGTTCGTCTTGAGGGTCTTCAGCGTGGTGTAGGTGCTGGAGCCCTTCTTGCGGAACTGGAGCTTCACGGACTGGTTGGTGTAGCCCGCGTACTTGTTGGTCTCCCAGTTGGCGCGGGACAGCTTGCCCGTGACGGTGATGGTCTTGCCCTTCTTCACCGGCTCGGGGGAGGCGTTGACGGTCAGCTTGGAGTAGCGCTGGACCAGGGTGGTGCCGAGGCCGCCCTCGTCGGCGAACTCCTCCGTGGCGTAGTTCAGCGCCAGGGCACCGCCCCTCCAGGTGCCGGCGTCGGAGTTGATCAGCTCCCCGTAGGCCGGGTAGACGTCGATGTCGCCCTTGCAGGTGGCGGTGGTCGACGAGGTCTCGGTGCAGGTGGCCGCGTAGTCGCCGAGCAGGAGGTTGGCCGGGGCGTCGTAGGAGCCCTTGTAGATGTACGGGCCGGTCGCGAAGTCCTCGGAGTGGATGTCCACGTCGGCGCCGTGCGTGATCGTGTAGGTCACCGTGGTGGAGACGTGGTTCGTCGTACCGACCTTGACCGCCTTGGCGATCTTGAAGTTGGAGAAGGAGACGTCCAGGTCCCCGATGGCGGCGGCGGTGCTGAACGCGGACCGCTCGGACGCACCGTGCGAGGCCGCGAGCGCGGCGGCGGCCTCCTCGCGGTACGAGGGGCCGTCGGCCTGCGCGGCCGGGACGGCGAGGGCGGACAGGGCCAGGGCGCCGGAGACGGCGGCCACGGTGGCTCGAATGCGCATGCGTTCCCCAGGTGGAGAAAGGGGCCCCGGCTCTGGTCGTTTCGTACGGCTCGTCGTCGGCACGGGGCCCAAGTGATCGTGGAGTCTGTTGACTCACAAGATCAGATCCATCACCCGGGCGAATGGTTGTACGGCACGTGAAAATTTTGTGCGCGGGGTGCCGGACTCAGTCGAACCAGCGGTCCCGGGCCAATTCCTCGGTGCGGGAGGGATCTTCCAGCAGCGCCGCGACCTCGAACCGGCGCGGCCACTGGCCGGCCGCCCAGGCGAGACCCGCGGCGACCCCCTCCAGGGTGGCGGCGTGCAGCACGCCGTCGTCCGTCAGCCGCCAGTCGATCTCCACGCCGTCGACGACGAGTTCCTCGTGCTCGACGTACGAGGCCGGGGTGCGCGGTCCGAGCAGCACCCGCACCGATTCCAGCACGTCGTGCTCCGTGCCCTCGGAGTCGACCTCCCCGGTGACGGACTCGCTCAGCCGCCGCACCTGGAACAGCTCCGCCAGCTCGGCGGCCCGGGACGGCCGGACGGGCAGCAGCGCCGTGCCCGCGGTGAACGGCAGCAGATCGGGCGAGTCGACGACCACCGCGTCGGCGGCGTCCACCACCTCCACGCGGCCGTCGACGACCGCGCGCAGCTCGTCCGGCAGGGTCACCCGCTCCGGGTCCAGCTCGGCCAGCGCCCCGTACAGGGCGTGCAGCTGGGCCGCCGTGACCTCGCGGTCGGGATCGGCGAGGCGGTCCAGCAGCTCGGCGCCACCCCCCGGTTCGTCGAGCAGCGCGGACACCGACGTCCGTACGCCGAGCGCCCGCAGCACCTGCTCGTCGTCGAAGCCGGTCGCGTCGGCCTCGTCGTACAGGCCGCGCAGCAGCGGGTCGCCGCCGGCCGCGCGCAGTCCGGCCGGGCGGCGGCCGCCGAGCACGGGGTGACCGCGCAGCCACCAGGCGGTGTAGGGGCGGACGACCTCGTGGGTGCCGTCGTGCAGCAGGATCCGCACCGGCTGGGTGAGCGCGTCCCTGAAGGGCGGGCGGGCGAGCATCGCGAGGGCCTGGGGCCACCGGTCGTCGTCCACCAGGTCCAGGTCGCGCACGGCGACGATCTCGGTGGCGACCGGCGGCACGGGACTGTCCGGGAAGCGGTCGAGGACGTCCTCGCACCACACGTCCACGGCGTCCAGCAGCCCCGCGTCGTCGGGTTCGGGGAAGTCCCCCTCCCGGGGCTCCAGTTCGTCCGGGTCGAGGACGACGTCGGTGGCGCGGACCAGCGCGAAGTCCACCAGCACCCCGCAGGCGGCCAGCGGCTGCTCGCCCCACTTCCCGGCCAGCTCGGCGTCCACGGCGGCGAGTTCCCCCTCGCGCATCACGCGGGCGAACGGGCCGCCGGGGAAGACGAGTTCGCAGGCCGGGGAGAGCTCGCCGTCCTCGTCGGGGAGCGCGAGGGCGCCCAGCCAGGGCTCGTCGCCGGGTTCGAGTCCGGCGTCGCGCACCAGGCCGAGCACGGTGTCGGCGAGTTCCTCGGCGTCCGGGGCGTCCTCCTCCCAGTTCACCCCGCCCTCGTCGTCGAGCGAGGCGGCGACGGCGGCCCGCACCTGCGGGGTGGTGAGCACCGCGCGCGGGGTCGCCGGGAGCGCGCCGAGCTTCTCCAGGAGGGGGTGGGCGGCGTCCGGGTGGGCGACCTTCAGCCCGAGCCGGGCCAGCACCTCGGGGTCGATCCGGGCGGCCTCCGCGCCGGGCAGCAGCACCTGGCGGGGGCCGATCGTCGTACGGCCGTCGGCGAGCGGCACCGGCAGCCCGGACAGCCGGTCCGGGTCGACGCCCGCGAGGCTCTCGTACAGCCGCCGCCACCAGTCGGGGGACTTCTCCAGCCCCGCGAGCCGGTCGACGGCGTCGGTGAGCGGGAGCCGGGCGACACCGAGGGTGCGCAGCTCCGCGCGCCGTTCGAGACCGGCGGGCAGGAGGGTCGGCAGCACCTCGGCGAGCACCCGCACGGTGTCCGCGCCCGCGCCCTCGACGACCTCGGCGTCCCGGGGCCGCAGGGACTCGGGGAGGTCGAAGTCGCCGTCCTGTTCGCGCGGCTCGACGGCGGGCGGCAGGAAGGAGGTGCGCGGCAGCCGGTCGAGGATCGCCCGGCGCAGCGCCCCGTCCAGCTCGCCCCTGCCGAGCGGGCCGGGCACGAGGTCGATGATCCCGGCGGTCACCGGGCGCCAGTCGGCGAGCAGGTCGGCGTAGGCGTCGGCCGCGCGCTGCACCAGGAAGTCGGTGAGCGGGCCGGGCGCGGTGTGCCGCCGGGTGGAGTCCAGCGGGAAGGAGGCGATGAGCAGGGCGGGCACGCCGAGGGGCTCGTCGCTCGGCGTGGGGGCGTGCAGGACCGGGCTGGTGCGGGGCCGGGCCGGGGTGCCGTCGGGGTCGACGGGGACGGCCCAGGTGACGGACCAGTGGGGACGCAGCCGCTCCTCCACCGGGCGGTCGGCGAGCAGGTCGGGGGTGAGGGGGCCGTGGACGGCGGCGGTGCGCCAGTGGGTGATGCCGTTGCCGGAGTCGTCGACGACGGTGAAGGGGCCGTCGGTGCGGCGGGTCAGCGTCCGGGGGCCCTCGCCGCCGATCTCCACGACGACCTCGGTGAGGCCGGGCAGGGCGAGCAGCAGGGCGTCGTCGACGGCGTTCAGCAGCCGCTCGGCGAGGTCGGCGGCGGCCGCGTCGCGCAGCGGCAGGATGACGGCCGTGTCGTAGGGGTCGGGGGCGGTGCCCTCGGCGGCGAAGGGGAGGCGGAGCAGCGGGACGTGCCCGTCGCGGCGGCGGATCTCGTCCCCCAGGCCGGGGCTGTGCCGGGCGGTGTCGCCCGCCAGTTCCCGCGCCTCGGCCAGCGACCAGCGCACGCCGCCGTGCCGGCCGACGACGGCGGGCTCGTCGGTGACGGCGAGGACGGCGGCGAACCCGACACCGAACCGCCCCACGGCCCGGTCGGCCGTGTCCCGCTTCGCGGAGGCGCGCAGGGTGGACAGCGACTCGACCCCGGCCGCGTCCAGCGGCGCACCGGTGTTCGCGGCGACGAGGACACCGTCGCGCAGGGTGAGCCGGAGCCGTCCCGGCACCCCCGCGCGGGCGGCGGCGTCGGCGGCGTTCTGGGCGAGCTCGACGACGAGGCGGTCCCGGTAGCCGCCGAGGGCGAGGTCCTCCTCGGCGTTGGCGTCCTCACGGAAGCGGGCGGGGCTGGTGACCCAGGCGTCCAGGACACCACGCCGCAGACGTGCCGTACCGAACGGGTCGGCGCCCTCGGCGGCGGGCCGCACGAACTTGCTCACGTTGACTCTCCTCATCGGCCGTCATCGGCTGAGGTCGAAGGTACCGCCCCGCGGGACCCCGACGAGGAGAGCGGGCTCGGCCCGGACCCGCGGAGCCGTTCCGCCCCCGCAGCGATGCGCGCCTGCGGCAAGGCCGCGGTGAGCGCCCCGCGCACGACGCCCGCCGCACCGGGCAACGCGGAGGCCGCTGTGCGGCTGCGTTTTCTCGGCGGCCACGCCACCCCGTAGGACAACGGCGGGCCAGGCGGTGCGCTCAGTCCCCGGACGCGTACGGGACGAAGCGCGCCCACGCGTCCGGGGCGAAGGCGAGGCGGGGGCCCGCCGTGTCCTTGGAGTCGCGTACGTGGACGGTGCCGGGGGTGAGGGCGAGCTCGACGCAGGAGTTGCCGTCCGGGCCGTCGCTGTAGCTGCTCTTGAACCAGACCAGTTCGAAAGCGTCCTCGGCCGAGGCCTTATGGATCATGTCTCTCCCAGCACTTGCTCGACGAAGGCCAGCGACTCCCGTGGCGTGAGAGCCTGCGCCCGGATGGTCCCATACCGCAGTTCAAGGATCCGCAGTTGCTTCGGATCGGAGGTCGGCCGTCCCTGGAACGCACCGTCGGCCCGGCCCGCCGCCGTGCCGTCGGCGAACTTGAGTACCTCGATCCTGCCGCCCAGCCCTGGATGAGCCCCTGCGCTCATCGGCATCACCTGAAGCGTGACGTTGCGCAACCGCGCGACCTCCAGCAGGTGTTCAAGCTGCTGGCGCCACACCATTGTGCCTCCGACCCGGCGACGCAGAGTCCCCTCTTCCAGGACGAAGCTGAGGGCGGGAGCAGGGGACCGTTCGAAAATCGACTTCCGAGCCATGCGAGCGGCGACCAGACGCTCCACTTCCTCTTCCGAGTACGGCGGCTGCCACGCCTCGAACAGTGCTCGCGCGTGCTCCGGCGTCTGCAACAAGCCGTGAATGCTGAGCCCGACGTACACGCCGATCTCGACCGCCTTGGCCTCAAGATCGGCCAGCGCCCGCACGCTCTTCGGATACCGGACCTTCTTCACGTCCTCCCAGGCCGCCGCGATGAGCCCGCCGGCCTCCAGCACCTCGTCGGCCTTGTCCAGGTACTCCTGGCGGGGAATCCGCTTGCCGCCCTCGATCTTGTAGACCATGTCCTCGCCGTACCCGATCGCCCTCCCGAACTCGGCGGCCCGCATCCCCACCGCCTCGCGGCGCAGTTTCAGCTGCCGTCCGACGGTGGTGATGACCGCGACGCCCCACTCGTCGTCCGGGTCCACCTCCCAACCCGGCTCGTCCGCCTCGCTCTTGAGCCGACCCGCCTCCGCCTCGACCGTCATGTCGCGCCTCTCCGTCGAACCGCCTGTGGTGCACCCGGCGCCCTACCCGCACGGCCCCCCGGCACAGCCCAGACAGCACCGGACAACAACCGGACAGTGACCGTACGTACCCGCCGAGTAGCCACTCACGGTACGCATGTGACGCCACGCTGAGTGACGTGAACCAGAAAACCGCCGAACCCGCGCTCCCCGTCCGCAACTTCAGCGTGCAGCTCTCCCCCACGCCACGCGGCGCCCGCCTCGCCCGTCTGCTCGCGACCGAACAGCTGCGCTCGTGGGGGCTGCCCCTGGACCCGGCGCGGCAGATCGTCGCCGAGCTGGCCGTCAACGCGGCGACGCACGGGAGGGTGCGGGGGCGCGACTTCCGGCTCACGCTCTACGTCGTCGGCGACACCCTCCGCATCGAGGTCACCGACACCCGGGGCGAGCGGCTCCCCGCACCGCGGGATCCCTCCCCCGACGCCGAGTCCGGTCGCGGCCTGCTGCTGGTCGAAGCGCTCGCCGACCGCTGGGGCGTGACCGAGGGCCGCTTCCCGCGCAAGACGGTCTGGGCCGAACTGCGCCTCACCTCCCCCGAGCGACACGGAACCGCCGGCTGACGACGGGCGCGTCTATCCCGCTGAAGAGCACGGAGAACGAGGTGAGCGGGCTGACCGGTGGGACATCCGCCCCACCCTCTCCGCCTTGCGCACCCCGAAAGAAACGTCCCCCCGCCGCCCCGGAACCCGCTGCCGCGACTGCCGGGCGGCCGCCACGCCCGCGTCAAGGGCGACCTCGCACGAGGACGCCGCCGTCGCCCGGGAAACCCTGCGGGAGCCGGGCGCCGTCCTGGACGAGGCCGTGCGAGCGGTGCGCGCCTGAGCCGGACCCGGCCGGGCCCCTACGAGTGGCCCAGCTCCGCCGACGACTCGTCCTCCGTGACCGGGACCGAGCCGGAGTCGGCGGCCGGGCGCAGGGGGAACGGGTCGACGCGGGTCTCGTCGATCACCGGCGGGGCGGGCTGCGGCGGCTTGGGCATGACCGCGGCCTCGGAGTGGCCGCCGCAGCCGTACGCCAGGGAGACCACGCGGCCGTCGGCCGGGGAGAACTCGTTGGCGCACACGCCGAAGGCCTGGCCCAGGGAGCCGCCGATGGGGACGAGGAAGCCGCAGCTGACGCAGGAGGCGGGGGCCGCCTGGGCCATGGGGGTCTTGGCGCCGAACGCCTCGTCCCAGCGGTCGGCGGCGGTGTGCAGGCCGTACCGGGACAGGACCCGGGCGCGGCGCATGCCCAGTTCCTCGGCGACCGCGGCGATGGAGCCGCGCGAGGGGGGGACGGGCAGGTCGGCCGGGGGCCCCTCGGTGATGTCGGCGTCCTCGGCCTCCACCAGGTCGGCCATCTCCTCGGAGACCGCGGAGTTCGGCGGCGGCTCCTGCGCGCCGGACCAGCCGGGCTCCAGGCGCAGGTCCTCGGCGTCGGTGGGGAGGAGATCGCCGGGGCCCATGTCGCCGGGGCGCAGCCGCTCGCTCCACGGCACCCACTCCGGCGCGAGCAGCGCGTCGGGGCCGGGCAGCAGGGCCGCCTCGTCGACGGTGACGACCTTGGCGCGGGAGGCGCGGGCGACGGTGACGGCCCAGCGCCAGCCGCGGTAGCCGGGCTCGTGGCACCCGAAGAAGTGCGTGACGACGCGGTCGCCCTCGGAGACCAGCCCCTCGTGCTCCCCGACGACCCCGGGCGCGGCGGCCTCCTCGGCTGCGGCGCGGGCGAGGTCGACGGCCTCGGCGCACAGACGGTCGGGGGTGCGGCTTCGCGTTGTCGCTGCGCTCACAGGTATCGCTTCTCTCCTACGCCGTCTCACGTGTGCGCCACTCCCAGCGCGGGGGCGGACGGAGCGGACCGGGGGACCGCGTCGACGTCCGCGCCGATTCGTGCTCGGGCGCGCCTCCATCCATTCTGCGGGATGGCTGAGATACGCACGCTACCTGCTCGCGTGCGCTGGGCCTACACCGACGGTTGTTCCGGAACCCCGCGTGCCGGTTTCCCGGGCCCCCGCGAACCGCGCGGAGCCGCCCCGGGGAGGCCGTGCGCGGGGCCGATCGGCCGGACTGCCGCCCCCCGGGCGCCGTCCACGGTGGCGTCGAGGCGCTACGCACCGGGATCTCGGGGCACTATGACGTCGTGGCTACCGCGAGGACACCCCAGGACGCCACCGGGACCGGTGGGCCGAACGGGGTCAAGGGGAACGGGCGACGCGCCGGGACGGGCCGGACGGGCGGCCGCCTTCGCGCGTTCGGCCGGGCCCTGCACTTCCCGGTGACCGGAACCGCACGCGGGATCCGCCGGGCGACGCACGCGCACGGCGCCGGGGAGTCCGGGCTCGGCAAGCTGATCGAGCTCCACGGGGTGAACGGCGCCGGCGACGTCATGATCACGGTCGCGCTCGCCTCCACCGTCTTCTTCTCCGTGCCGACGGACGAGGCCCGCGGGCGGGTCGCGCTGTACCTGGCGATCACCATGGCGCCGTTCACCCTCCTCGCCCCGGTGATCGGCCCGCTCCTCGACCGCATCCCGCACGGCCGCCGCGCCGCGATGGCCGGCGCGATGCTCGCGCGGGCGCTGCTCGCCCTGGTGCTGTCCGGCGCGGTCGTCACCGGCAGCATCCAGCTGTACCCGGCCGCGCTCGGCGTGCTCGTCGCGTCCAAGGCGTACGGGGTGGTCAGGAGCGCGGTCGTGCCGCGGCTGCTGCCGCCCGCCTTCTCCCTGGTGAAGGCGAACTCGCGGGTGACCCTCGGCGGGCTGCTGGCCACCGGGATCGCCGCGCCGATCGGTGCGGGGCTGCAGCAGATCGGGCCCCGCTGGCCGCTGTACGGAGCCTTCGCGATCTTCGTCACGGGGATGTTCCTGTCCTTCCGGCTGCCGCCCGAGGTGGACTCCGCCAAGGGGGAGGACGTCGCCCTGCTCGCCGCCGACGAACGGCATCTGCACGGGCCGCACCGCAAGGCGGTCAAGCGCCCCGGGCTGCGCACGGTCGGCCCGGCCGTCACCCACGCCCTCGGCGCCAACGCCTCCATCCGCTGCCTGACCGGCTTCCTCATCTTCTTCCTCGCGTTCCTGCTGCGCGAGCACCCGATGACCGGACAGAGCGCCGCGGTCTCCCTCGGCATAGTGGGCGTGGCGGCGGGCACCGGCAACGCGCTCGGTACGGCGGTCGGGGCCTGGCTGAGGTCCCGCGCCCCGGAGATCATCATCGTGACGGTGGTGGCCTGTGTGCTGGGCGCGGCGATCACGGCCGCGGTGTTCTTCGGCGCGGTGCTGGTGGCGTGCCTGGCCGCGATCGCCGGGTTCGCGCAGGCCCTGGCCAAGCTGTCGCTGGACGCGCTGATCCAGCGGGACGTGCCCGAGCTGGTCCGGACGTCGGCGTTCGCGCGGTCCGAGACGCTGCTGCAGATGTCGTGGGTGCTGGGCGGCGCGATCGGCATCGTGATGCCGCTGATCGGTCCGCTGGGGCTCGCGGTGGGCGCGGGCATCGTCGCCACGGGCTGGCTGGCCACCGTCCGCGGACTGGTCGGTTCGGCCCGGCAGGGGGGCTCGGGACGTGCGCGGGTGGCGTAACGCTCCGGCCACGCCGTACCCCCGCGTGGGAGGAGCGCCCGGCGTGCCCGATAGCCTTTCGCCCATGACCACGTTGCCCCGCGGCGCCGCCGCCATGAGTCACCGCGCCGTGCGACGCCGCCGTGCCGTCGCCGCCGTCGGCGCCGTATCCGCCGGACTGCTCGTCCTGTCCGCCTGCGACAAGCCGACCCCGATGGCCACGGTCACCGTGGGCACCTCGTCGGTGAGCTCGGAGGCCACCTGTGGCGGTGAGGGCGAGGCCCTGAAGTCCGCCGACCTGAACAAGTGCCTGAAGGACAAGGACATCGAGGAGATCTCCGTCGACCCCGAGGGCGGGACCGTCCGGTTCGGCGTCGACCCGGAGATCGCCGACAAGGGCTGGACCATCCTGATGAACGGCCGGCCGCTGACCGAGTCCATCAAGAAGACCTACCAGTCGGTCCCCGGCAGCGTGTTCTTCAACGCCCAGTACGGCGCCCAGGGCGACTCCACCCTGGTGTCGATCCAGGAGGGCGAGAACAAGGCCACGGGTCTGTGGTCCTTCCGGCTGAAGAAGGACGACGGCTCCTGACCCGCTCCGCGCCGCGCGTCCTCGTCGCCACCGCGGTCCCCGTCGAACGGGACGCGGTGGCGCAGGCGTACGCCGGTCCTCCGTCCGAGGTGCCGCTGCCCGGCGCGACCCTGCTGCGCACCCCCACCGGCCCCGACGTCCTCGCCGCCGGTGTCGGCCCCGCCCTCGCCGCCGCCTCCACCGCCGCCGCCCTCACCGCGGCCGCCCTCGGCGGCACCCCCTACGACCTCGTCGTCAGCGCCGGGATCGCCGGCGGTTTCCCGCCCGACGCGCCCCTCGGCTCCCTCGTCGTCGCCGACGAGATCACCGCGGCCGACCTGGGCGCGGAGACCGCCGACGGGTTCCTGCCGGTCACCGAGCTCGGCTTCGGCACCGTCACCCACCGTCCGCCGGCCGCCCTGGTCCGCGCCGCCGCCGCGGCGGCCGGCGCGCTCACCGGCACCGTGCTCACCGTGTCGACGGTGACCGGGACCGCCGCCCGCGCCGCCGGGCTCCGCGCCCGCCACCCCCGCGCCCTCGCCGAGGCCATGGAGGGCTTCGGGGTCGCCGAGGCCGCCGCCGCGCACGGGGTGCCCGTGCTGGAGGTGCGCGCGGTGTCGAACCCCGTCGGCCCGCGCGACCGCGCGGCCTGGCGCATCGGCGACGCCCTGACCGCCCTCACCGAGGGCTTCGGGAAGCTCGCACCCGTATTGGAGAGTTGGAACCGGCATGACCGCAACGACCGGCACGACCGCCACGACCAGTGAGCAGCAGCGACTGCGGATCGCCTACTCCCCCTGCCCGAACGACACCTTCGTCTTCGACGCCCTCGCCCACGGCCGCGTCCCCGGCGCGCCCGCCCTCGACGTGACCTTCGCCGACATCGACCTCACCAACGGCATGGCCGAGCGCGGCGAGCTCGACGTGCTGAAGGTGTCGTACGCGGTGCTGCCGTACGTCCTGGACGAGTACGCCCTGCTGCCCTGCGGGGGCGCGCTGGGGCGGGGCTGCGGGCCGCTGGTGCTGACCCGGGAGGAAGGGGTGGACCTCACGGGGCGCACGGTCGCCGTGCCGAGCGAGCGGTCGACGGCGTACCTGCTGTTCCGGCTGTGGGCGGCGGATGTCGTGCCGGGCGGGGTCGGGGAGATCGTGGTGATGCCGTTCCACGAGATCATGCCCGCCGTGCGGGACGGGAAGGTCGACGCGGGGCTCGTCATCCACGAGGCGCGCTTCACCTACCGGAACTACGGGCTGCACCGGCTCGCCGACATGGGCGAGCACTGGGAGCGCACCACCGGGCTGCCGATCCCGCTGGGCGCGATCATCGCCAGGCGGTCGCTGGGCGCCGGGACGCTGACGCGGCTCGCCGACGCGGTCCGTGCGTCCGTACGGGCGGCCTGGGACGATCCCGAGGCGTCGCGCCCGTACGTCATGGAGCACGCCCAGGAGATGGACCCGGCCGTCGCCGACCAGCACATCGGGCTGTACGTCAACGAGTTCACCGCCGACCTCGGCGAGGACGGCTACGCGGCGGTGCGGGGACTGCTCACGCGCGCGGCGGCCGAGGGGCTGGTACCGCCCCTCGGCCCGGACGCGCTGCGGTTCCCCTGAGCGCGGGTTCCTGAGCGCGGGTTCCT
>NZ_JAPSKQ010000038.1:15857-44963 GCF_031181555.1 Streptomyces sp.
CCTGAGCGCGGGTTCCTGAGCGCGGGTTCCTAGACGTCCAGCTGGTCGGCGACCGCGCGGAGCAGGCCGGCGATCTTCTTGCCGGCGGCGCGGTCGGGATAGCGGCCACGCTCCAGCTGCGGCGTGATGTTCTCCAGCAGGGTCGTCAGGTCCTGGACGATGGAGGCCAGTTCGTCCGGCTTCTTGCGCTGGGCCGCCGCGACCGACGGGGTCGGGTCGAGGAGGGTCAGGGAGAGCGCCTGGTCGCCGCGCTGTCCGGCGACCACGCCGAACTCCACGCGCTGGCCCGGCTTGAGCGTCTCGACTCCGGCGGGGAGGACCGAGGAATGGACGAAGACGTCACCGCCGTCGTCACGGGAGAGAAAGCCGAAGCCCTTCTCGCTGTTGAACCACTTGACCTTGCCGGTGGGCACGTCTGTCCTCGTCCTCGTACTCGTCGGGAAAACTGCTTGGCGAAACAGCTCTTGATAGCACTCGGGCGGGCCGTGGTGACCCGCCGGTTCCAAGGCTAATGGTCTTCAGGCCGGAGACAAGACGTCACCCGGTTGTTCCTTCGCGCTGGGAACTACCCTGGTCCGGTGCGTGACAAAACCCAAGCGAATTCCGCCGCGCCCGGTGACGGCCTGGTCCGTACCGGCGCCATCGTCTTCTTCATCGGTGCCGTGGCCACTCTGGTCACGGTGGCCCCGCTGTTCCTCGGAACGACGCCTTTTCCGACGTACATGTTCGGATTGAGCATGCTCATGGCCGTCGGATTCCTGATGGCCGGTGCGGGCGTACTGCGCTCGGTCGCGGAGGGACGCCGCCGGGCGCGGGCCGCAGAGCGGTCCGGTCCGGGGCCGAATCAGGACCTGGCCGTGCAGTAGTCCGAAAACCACCGGGGGAATTCCGCCAGACCGGCGAGGACGACGTCCGCGCCGGCCTCGCGCAGTTCCGCGGGGTCGCACGGGCCGGTGGCGACCGCGACCGACAGCGCGCCGGCGGTCCGCGCGCCGCGCACGTCGCCCACGTGGTCGCCGACGTAGACGGCCGCGTCGTGCTCGCGCAGCGCGAGCGCCTTCTGCTCGGCCCACAGGTCGCCGATCACGGCGTCCGGCTCGATGCCGAGGTGGGCCAGGTGCAGCTTGGCGTTGGGCTCGTACTTGGCGGTGACGACGACGGCGCGCCCGCCCGCCTCCCGTACCGCCGCGATCGCCTCGCGGGCGCCGGGCAGGGCGGGCGTGGCGGTGATCGCGATCGTCGGGTACATCGCGCGGTACAGGTCCGCCATCTCCTCGACCCGCTCCGCCGGGAACCAGTTGACCAGCTCGTCCACGAGCGGCGGCCCCAGCCGGGTGACCGCCAGGTCGGCGTCGATGTACGTCCCGGTCCGCTCGGCGAGCGCCCGGTAGCAGGCACGGATCCCGGGCCGGGAGTCGATG
Organism: Streptomyces sp.; assembly: GCF_031181555.1. Taxonomy (GTDB): domain Bacteria; phylum Actinomycetota; class Actinomycetes; order Streptomycetales; family Streptomycetaceae; genus Streptomyces; species Streptomyces fimbriatus. The sequence continues at coordinate 17,279 of NZ_JAPSKQ010000038.1, forward strand.
AGCGTCATGTCGAGGTCGAATCCGACGGTGGGCCCGGACGGGGACGTGGGCGGCTGCGGCGGGTGCGGGGTCGTGAAGGCCATATGGGCCATTGTGCCCAGCCACGCCGCCGAACGGACCGGTCCCCCACCGCCCCGGCCGCCACGCCACGACCACCCGGCCGGAAACCCGCCTGCCCGGGGCCGGGCAGCCGGGGGGCCGCCGCCTCGGGACGGGGCGTCCGCCGGCGGGCGCGGTCGCGGGGGTGCGCCCCGGCGGGGGTGGGCTACCGCCGGCGCTGGGAGCGCCAGACCAGGAACAGGGCCGAGGCGAGGGCCGCGCCCCGGACCACCCAGGGCCAGGTCTCGGAGACGGCGTCGTTCATGTGGCCGTCGGGGACGGGGGTGCCCCAGCGGCCCTCGGTCCTGCCCCAGAGCCAGACGACGCCGGCCGCGACCGCGAGGCCGGGGAGGACGACGACCGCCCCTTTCACCTCCGCCGGGGTCAGGCGGCGGGAGGCGTAGGCGATGAGCCAGCCGAGGAGCAGGGCGAGCCAGTTGCCGAGCGCGGCGCCCGCGACCAGCAGGCCCGCGGCGAGCAGGAGCAGGGGGTTGCTCCAGCCGCCGGAGGGGAGGCGCGGGAGACGGCGGCGGGCGGGGGCCCCGGAACCGGCCGCGGACGCCGCGGCCGGCTCGGAGGACTTCCTCCCGGACACCCCGGAGCCCTCGGGCCCTTCCGGGTCCTGCGAGGTCTCCTTCGGTCCCGGCGGCCTGAGCAGTTCCGGGATCTCGACGCCGCCCACGAAGCCGGGCACCTCGTCGCCCACGCCGAAGGGGCCGTCGTCCACCCGCCACCAGTCGGGCCGGGTGGCGCCGTCCCCGAGTTCGTCCGTGCCGGCGCGGTGCGGCGGGGACGGCACCCCGGAGGGGGCCGGGTCCGGTTCCCCGGCCGGGCGGGGGCGGGGGACGGCACGGCGCAGGAGGCCCTTCGGACGGCCGCCCCGACCGTCGTCGGCCGCACCGGCCGGTTCGCGGTCCCGCTGGGCCGGGACGGCGGCGGGCGGTGCGGGCGCGCTCGGGCCGGGACCGCCGGCGGCGTCCGTGGCCGCCGCGACGACCTCGTCCGGAGTGCCGAGGCGGGAGATGATGCGGCGGACGGCGGCGGGGGAGTCCACCACCGCCTTCGCACGGCGCCGGTCGATCTCGTCGCGCAGTCCGGCGACCAGGCGCATGCGGGCCGCCGACGGCAACTGCCGCTGCTGCGCCACGTCGCCGACGCGGCTCAGGTACTCGTAGACGACCTGGTCACTCTCGATACCCACGAAGTCCCCTCCGGGGCGGATGCGTTGGGACACCCCGTCGCACGACGGTACCGCGAGTCCGGCCGGCCGTCCCACACTCCACGCCCGCACCGGCGCACCCACCCGCTACCGTGAGGCCGATGAGCACCGAGGAGAAGCCCGCGGCGGCCCCCCGATCCCTCGCGGAGGCCCTCAGGGGGCGTGACGACGCCGCCCTGGCCGCGCTCCTGCGCAGCCGGCCGGACCTCATCACGCCCGTGCCCACCGACCTCACCCAGCTCGCCACCCGGGCCGGCACCCGTGCCTCGGTCGTCCGGGCGCTGGAGCGTCTGGACCGGTTCGCGCTCCAGACGGCCCAGGCGCTGGCCGTGGCGGCGGACCCGGCGACGTACGAGGAGCTGCTCGGGCTGCTGGCGGGCGACGACGGCGATCCGGCGGTCGCCGCCGCGCTGCCGCGCGCGCTCGGCACCCTGCGCGAGCAGGCCCTGGTGTGGGGCGGCGACGACCGGCTGCGGCTGGTGCGCACCGCCCGTGAGCTGCTGTCGCCGTCGCCGCAGCACCCGTCGCCCACGGGGCTCGGCCCCTCGGTGCGGGAGGCCACCGCCGGGATGTCGCCGGGGCGGATCCAGGAGATCGTGGCGACGGCGGGGCTGCCGTCCACGCACGACTCCGTCTCCGCCGTCGCCTCCCTCGCCGCCCTGTTCCGCGACCGGACGCGGATGGCCGCGCTGCTCGACGAGGCGCCGCACGAGTCCGTGGAGGTGCTGGACCGGCTGGTCTGGGGCCCGCCGTACGGGCAGGTCACCGCCGATCCCGCGCCCCGGCTGCGCTGGCTGCTGGACCGGGGGCTGCTGCTGCCGACGGCGCCCGGGACGGTCGTCCTGCCGCGCGAGGTCGCCCTGCACCTGCGGGGCGGGCGCGCGCACCGCGTGCCGGAGCCGGTGCCGCCGCCCGTCGAGACCGCCGCCACCCACCGTCCCCAGGTCGTGGACGCGACGGCGGCCGGACAGGCGTACGCGGCCCTGGCGACCGTCGAGGAACTGCTGAAGGGCTGGGACGAGGGCGGTCCGGCGGTGCTGCGGGCCGGCGGGCTGAGCGCGCGGGACCTGAAGCGGACCGCCGTCGCCCTGGACGTGACCGAGCCGGTGGCCGCGTTCTGGGTGGAACTCGCCTACGCCGCCGGACTGCTGGCCTCCGACGGGGAGGCGGACGAGCGGTACGCGGCCACCCCGGCGTACGACGAGTGGCGCGAGCGGCCCGCCGCCGAGCGCTGGGCGCGGCTGGCGACGGCGTGGCTGACGGCGACCCGGACGTCCGGGCTGGTCGGCGGGCGGGACGCGAAGGACCGTACGTTGTCGGCGCTGGGGCCGGGGCTGGACCGGTCGGCGGCGCCCGAGGTGCGGCACCGGGTGCTGGCGCTGCTGGCCGGGTTGCCGGAGGGGGCCGCTCCGGCTCCCGGGTCGGTGCCGGCCCGGCTGCGGTGGGAACGCCCCCCGGGCGGCATCCGGGGCGGCCCGGCGGGCTCCCCGGCCGAGGGCGGTCGCGGCGAGGGCGGTCGCGGCCCGGCGGGCTCCGCGCAGGCCGGTGGCGAGGACGATCTGCGGTCACGGCTCGCCCGGTGGACCCTCGACGAGGCCGAACTGCTGGGGATCACCGGACGCGGTGCCCTGTCCACGCACGGGCGGGCCCTGCTCGGGGCGCCCGCGCCCCGGCATCCGGAGGCGGAACCCGAGGGGCCGGGCGACAAGCTGCCCGTCCACCACCGGCCCGTCCCGCCGCTGGCCCCGCTCTCCCCCACCGAGCAGGCCACCGCCGCCGCTGCCGCCGCCCGCCTGCTCGCGCCGCTGCTGCCCGAACCGCTGGACCACGTGCTCCTCCAGGCCGACCTGACGGCGGTGGCGCCGGGCCCGCTGCAGCGGCCGCTCGCCGACGTGCTGGGCGTGCTGGCGGACGTGGAGTCGAAGGGGGGCGCGACCGTCTACCGGTTCACGCCCGGCTCGGTGCGCCGCGCCCTGGACACCGGACGGACCGCCGCCGACCTGCACGCCTTCCTCGCCGCGCACTCCCGCACGCCGGTGCCGCAGCCGCTGGCGTACCTCATCGACGACGTGGCCCGCAGGCACGGGCACCTGCGGGTGGGCGCCGCCTCGGCGTACGTGCGCTGCGACGACGACGCCGTCCTGAACGAGATCCTCGCCGACAAGCGGGCCGCCGGGCTGGGGCTGCGCCGGCTGGCGCCGACCGTGCTGGCCGCGCAGACCGGCCCGGCCGTCCTGCTGGAGGGGCTGCGCGCGATGGGGTTCGCACCGGCCGCCGAGTCCGCCGAGGGCGATGTCCTGATCGCACGCGCCGACGCCCACCGCACCCCGCCGCGCTCGGCACCCGAGCCGGTCCCGGACGGGCCGCCGGTCCCCGACGACACCCTGCTCGCGGCCGCGATCCGGGCCGTCCGCGCCGGTGACCTCGCCGCCACCGCCCCGCGCGGGACGTCCACCGGCGACCGGACCGCGGGCGGCGAGCTGCCGCGCACCGCGGCCGCCGAGACCCTCGCCACCCTGCAGGCCGCCGTCCTCACCGGCGAGGCCCTGTGGATCGGCTACGTCAACGCCGAGGGCGCGGCGAGCCGGCGCGTGATCGCCCCGGTCCGGGTCGAGGGCGGCTTCGTCACGGCGTACGACCACACCGCCGAGGAGGTCCGTACGTACCCGCTGCACCGGATCACGGGGGTCGCGGAGCCGGCGGACGACGAGGACTGACCCGTTCGGGTGCACGGCGCGTTTCATGCACGCCACGCCGGGCTTTTCCATCGGTCGAGCGAGCTTGCGGGCCCCGGCGCATCGCACCGCGCGGCGCGGGGCAGCCACCGGGTGTCCTGAACGGGCCCGGAGACCCGCCGGAGCCCGTTCACGCGCAACAGAAAGGAAGTCCTCATGCGTGCCGTTCGTCGTGCCGCCGCCGTTCTGACGTCCACCGTCGCGCTGCTCGGAGCGTTCGCCGCCGAGGCCGCCGCGATCGGTATCGACCTCGGTGGAGGCGTGACCTTCTGACACGTTCCGTGGTCTGACAACTCTCCGTTCTCGCGTTTCCAGCGGGCCGGTCCCTGCTGACGGGACCGGCCCGTCCCCGTCGGCCGGGCGAAGAGGAGGGCTCCTGGTGAACAAGCTCACGCCGCCCGCGTCGAAGTGGCCCGGCCGGCCCGGGGACCCGCGGGCGGGCCGTCAGGCAGACTGGACGTTTGGCCGTGCTGTGCCCGTGCCGGGCCCGTCAGCAGAAAGGCAGCCGCGCGTGAATGGTCCGCTCATCGTCCAGTCCGACAAGACCCTGCTCCTCGAGGTCGACCACGAGCAGGCCGACGACTGCCGTCGTGCCATCGCGCCGTTCGCCGAGCTGGAGCGGGCGCCCGAGCACATCCACACCTACCGGGTGACCCCGCTCGGCCTGTGGAACGCGCGGGCGGCCGGGCACGACGCCGAGCAGGTCGTCGACGCGCTGGTGCAGTACAGCCGCTACCCGGTGCCGCACGCGCTGCTCGTGGACATCGCCGACACCATGGACCGCTACGGCCGGCTCAGCCTGGTCAAGCACCCGGCGCACGGTCTCGTCCTCACCAGCACCGACCGGCCGGTCCTCGAGGAGGTGCTGCGCTCGAAGCGGATCGCCCCCCTCGTCGGCGCCCGCATCGACCCGGACACCGTCGCCGTGCACCCCTCGGAGCGCGGGCAGATCAAGCAGGTGCTGCTGAAGCTGGGCTGGCCCGCCGAGGACCTCGCCGGGTACGTGGACGGCGAGGCGCACCCGATCGAGCTGCGCGAGGAGGGCTGGGCGCTCAGGCCGTACCAGAAGCAGGCCGTGGAGAACTTCTGGCACGGCGGCTCCGGCGTGGTCGTCCTCCCCTGCGGCGCGGGCAAGACGCTGGTCGGCGCCGGTTCGATGGCGCAGGCGAAGTCCACCACGCTGATCCTGGTCACCAACACCGTCTCGGCCCGGCAGTGGAAGCACGAACTGGTGAAGCGGACCTCGCTGACCGAGGACGAGATCGGCGAGTACAGCGGGACGAAGAAGGAGATCCGCCCCGTCACCATCGCCACCTACCAGGTGCTGACGACCAGGCGGAAGGGCGTCTATCCCCACCTGGAGCTGTTCGACTCCCGGGACTGGGGCCTGATCCTCTACGACGAGGTGCACCTGCTGCCCGCCCCCGTCTTCAAGTTCACGGCGGATCTGCAGGCGCGGCGGCGGCTCGGGCTGACGGCGACGCTGGTGCGCGAGGACGGCCGCGAGTCGGACGTGTTCTCGCTGATCGGGCCCAAGCGGTTCGACGCTCCGTGGAAGGAGATCGAGGCGCAGGGCTACATCGCCCCGGCCGACTGCGTGGAGGTCCGGGTCAACCTCACCGACTCCGAGCGGCTGGCGTACGCCACCGCGGAGACGGAGGAGAAGTACCGGTTCTGCGCGACGACCGCGACCAAGCGGAAGGTGACGGAGGCGATCGTCCGGCGCTTCGCCGGTCAGCAGATCCTCGTCATCGGGCAGTACATCGACCAGCTCGACGAACTGGGCGAGCACCTGAACGCGCCGGTGATCAAGGGCGAGACGTCGAACGCCCAGCGGGAGAAGCTGTTCGAGGCCTTCCGGCAGGGCGAGATCAACGTGCTGGTCGTGTCCAAGGTCGCGAACTTCTCGATCGACCTGCCGGAGGCGACGGTGGCGATCCAGGTGTCGGGCACCTTCGGGTCGCGGCAGGAGGAGGCGCAGCGGCTCGGCCGGGTGCTGCGGCCCAAGGCGGACGGGCACCAGGCCCACTTCTACTCCGTGGTCGCCCGGGACACCGTCGACCAGGACTTCGCGGCGCACCGCCAGCGGTTCCTGGCGGAGCAGGGGTACGCGTACCGGATCGTGGACGCGGACGAGATCCTCGCCGAGAGCTGAGCCCCGGGCGCGGCGGTCCCGGCCGGGCCGGATGCGGCGGGGCGGGGACGGGGCCGGCGGACGGCCGGGAACGCCGACGGGGCGGCGTCCACCGACGTGGTGTCGGGTACGCCGCCCCCGGGCGGAACGGGTCGACGGGAGGCTGCTCTCGCTGTCATGGGGTTACTTGGGGTCCTGGTCGAACCTGGAGGCCGACCAGAGGTAGCCGAGTGCGGTGAGGGCGGCGCACCAGGCGATGGCGAGCCAGCCGTTGTGGCCGATCTCGGTGCCGAGCAGCAGGCCGCGCAGGGTCTCGATGGCGGGCGTGAACGGCTGGTACTCGGCGACCGGCTGGAACCAGCCCGGCATGGTGTGCAGGGGGACGAAGGTGCTGGAGACGAGCGGGAGGAAGATCAGGGGCATCGCGTTGTTGCCGGCCGCCTCGGCGTTCGGGCTGACCAGGCCCATCCCGACCGCGATCCAGGTGAGCGCCAGGGCGAACAGGGTGACCAGGCCGAAGGCCGCGAGCCATTCCAGGACGGTGGCGTCGGTGGAGCGGAAGCCGATGGCCACCGCGACGGCGCCGACGAGGACCACGCTCACGACCGACTGCAGGACGCTGCCGACGACGTGCCCGATGATCACGGAGCCGCGGTGGATGGCCATGGTGCGGAAGCGGGCGATGATGCCCTCGGTCATGTCGTTGGAGACGGACACCGCGGTGCCGATCGTGGTGGAGCCGACGGTCATCAGCAGCAGGCCCGGCACGAGGTAGGCGATGTAGTCGGAGCGGTCGGCGCCGCCGCCGAGGCCCGCGCTCATCGCCTCGCCGAAGATGTAGACGAAGAGCAGCAGCAGCATGACCGGCGTCAGCAGCAGGTTCAGGGTGAGCGAGGGGTAGCGCCGGGCGTGCAGCAGGTTGCGGCGCAGCATGGTGGACGAGTCGCGGACGGCGAGGGAGAGGGTGCTCATCGGACGTTCTCCTTGGTCTGGGCGGGGATGCCGGCCGGGCCGGTGAGGGCGAAGAAGACGTCGTCGAGGTCGGGGGTGTGCACGGTCAGCTCGTCGGCCTCGATGCCGGCGGAGTCGAGCCAGTCGAGGAGGGAGCGCAGTTCGCGCTGGCTGCCGTCGCTGGGGATCCGCAGGACCAGCGCCTCGTCGACGGGGGTCCCTCCGCGCGAGCCCGTTCGGGCGTGGGGGAGGGTGGCCTCGCGCAGTGCGGAGGCCGCGGACCGGTAGGCGGCCGGGTCGGTGAAGCGGAGCCGGACGTGTCCGCCGGGGATGAGCCGCTTGAGCTCCTCGGCGCTCCCCTCGGCGGCGATCCCGCCGTCGTTGAGCACCGCGATGCGGTCGGCGAGCTGGTCGGCCTCCTCCAGGTACTGGGTGGTGAGGAAGACCGTCACCCCGTCGGAGACCAGCCCACGGATGATCTGCCACATGGTGTGCCGGCTGCGCGGGTCGAGGCCGGTGGTCGGCTCGTCGAGGAAGATGATCCGCGGGGCGCCGACCAGGGTCATGGCGATGTCGAGGCGGCGCTTCATGCCGCCGGAGTAGGTGGAGGCGGGCTTCTTCGCCGCTTCGGTGAGGTCGAAGCGCTCCAGCAGTTCGGCGGCCACCCGCCGCCCCTCGGCGCGGGGCAGGTGGTGCAGGTCCGCCATGAGGAGCATGTTCTCCTCGCCGGTGATCAGCCCATCCACGGCGGAGAACTGCCCGGTGACCCCGATCGCGCCGCGTACGGCCTGCGGGTCGGCGGCCAGGTCGTGGCCGCCGATGCGGATGTCGCCGGCGTCGGCGGTGACGAGGGTGGAGAGGATCTTGACGACGGTGGTCTTGCCGGCGCCGTTCGGACCGAGCAGGGAGAAGACCGTTCCCTCCGGGACGGCCAGGTCGACGCCGTCGAGGACGGTCTTGTCGCCGTAGGACTTGCGCAGCCCGTTCGCCGCGATGGCCAAGCTGGTCATGAGAGGGCTCCTTCACAGGCTGCGGGCGGTGATGTCGCCGTAGGCGGTGGTCGCGTGGACGGTCAGGCCGGCGGCGGCGCCGTCGGCGTTCTTCAGGGCGTTGTCGATCCGGCCGTAGCCGGTACCGGCGTCCAGGGAGGCGGAGACCCCGCGGGCGGCGCCGACCGAGATGTCGCCGTGCTCGGTGCGCAGGACGACCGCGCCGTGCACCGCCTCGGTGATCCGGATGTCGCCCTTCTGGGTGCTGATCTCCGCGGGGCCGCCCAGGCGGCCGACCGAGACGTCGCCGGCGAGGAGGGTGAGGCGGGCACCCGCGGTCTCGTCGAGCTTGACCGGGCCCTGCGCGCCCTCGAAGGCGACGTCGCCGAGCCGTCCGACGCCCCGGAACTCGGCGGCGGCGGCCTTCGCCTCGACGCGGGAGCCGGCGGGCAGCCGGACGGTCACCTCGACGGAGCCGGAGGGGCCGAGGTACTGGTTCTTCGCCTCCGGGGCGTCGATCCGCAGGACGCCATCGGCGTATTCGGCCGTGGTCTGCTCCGCCGCCTTCACGTCGCGGCCCTTCGAGGCGTTCGCGGGCAGGACCTCGACCACGGTGTCGGCCCGGTCGGCGGCGATGAACTGGACGCGGCCCGCGGGGACGTCGAGGACGACCGAGATCGGGGCGGGGGTGTCGAACTGCATCGTGCGCTCCTTCGGGTTGCCGTTTCTGACACCGGAAACGCTACGTTGCATTCATATATCTGACAACAGATCTGTTGCACTACGTATGCATAGACGCAGGTCAAGTGATAGATATCGTTGCAACGACTCGAAATCTAATGCAACACCCCTCAGGACTATCGTTGCAATGGATGGGGAGTGAACGCTATGCTGCGACCCTCACGGACCACTGAAGGAGACCGCGTTGCCAGGAGGCAGGCTCACCCAGCAGGAACGCCAGCAGATCGCGCTCGGACTCGCCGACGGGCTGGCCTACGCGGAGATCGCCAGGCGTCTGGACCGCCCCACCTCGACGATCACGCGTGAGGTGATGCGCAACGGCGGACCCACCGCCTACCGCGCGGATCTGGCCCACCGCGCCACCGAGCGCCGGGCCCACCGGCGCAAAAGGGCCACGCCCCGGGGACCCGAGGCGCTCCCGGAGGATCACGGACGCGACGCGGAGGCGGTGCGCGAGTTCGAGGAAACGCTCACCACCGTCTTCATAGCGTCGGGCGTGCCCAAGATGATGGCCCGGGTCATGGCCTGCCTCACCCTCACCGACACCGGCAGCCTCACCGCCGCCGAACTCGCCCAGCGCCTCCAGGTCAGTCCGGCGTCCATCTCCAAGGCGGTCACGTTCCTGGAGAGCCAGGGCCTCGTCCGCCGGGAACGCGGCGAAGGCCGCCGTGAGCGCTACGGCGTCGACGACGACATCTGGTACCAGTCGATGATGGCCAGCGCCGAATCCACCGCCCAGATCGCCGAGACCTCACGGCAGGGCGTGGGCATCATGGGGCCGGGCACACCGGCCGCCACACGCCTGGAGAACATCGCCCGCTACCTCGACTTCATCTCGGAGGCGATCACCCGCGCCGCCGAGCAGGCCCGCGAGATCCTCCACACGAAGGCCGAAACGACCCCGGACGGCACCGCCGGGCCCCGTTCGGATCGCGGGTAGACGGGCGCCGGCCGTCCCGACGGAGCGGCCGGCCCCGAGGCGGCGGGGCCTACGTACGGCGGACGCCCGCCTCCTCGGCGTACTCGCCGAGGACGATCACGTCGAAGGCGGCCCCGAGGAACACCCGCACGGCACGCAGGGCGTCGCCGAGGCGGTGCGGGTGGCTGCCCCCGACCGGTGTGGCGCCGGCCGGCCGGGCCGGCGGGGCCGGATGGATGGTCGCTGCACTCATGCCTCCATGGTGACGCTTCGGGCAAAGCGGGGCATCGGCCCGAGGGCCCGGTCCGCCCGGCTCCCGCGTACGTCTCCGGGACGAGCCGTCACCCCGGGGCAGGACGGGGATGTCCCCCAGGGGACGCACAAACCGGTTGGACCGTGCCCGCCCCGCGCCCTAGAATCTCCGCTCTTGCCCGCCTCCGCTCACGCACGGAGTGCCGCCGCCCGGACGGAAACCGGCCGGCATCCCAGCCACCCCAGCAGGTCCTCGGAGGCACCCCTGTGTCCGCGCCCATGTCCGCAGACGAGCCCGTAGCCGATCACGACCCCCTCTCCCGCGAGCGCGCGCACCTCGCCGCGTCCCGTGCCGCCCTGCGCGCGATGCGCGAGGACGTCGAGTCCCTGGACATCAGCGACGTCACCGCGAACTGGGTCAACGCGGCCGTGCTGGAGCACCAGATCGAGGAGCGCATCAAGGCGCTGGCCGACCTCAGCGGCACCCCGCTGTTCTTCGGCCGGCTCGACTACCTGCACGCTCCCGGCGCCGAGCAGGCCGAGGGGGCGGAGGGCGAACGCTTCTACATCGGGCGCCGGCACGTGCACGACGCGGACGGCGACCCGATGGTGATCGACTGGCGGGCGCCGGTCTCGCAGCCGTTCTACCGGGCGTCCAGGAAGGACCCCATGGACGTCGCGCTGCGCCGCCGCTTCGGCTACACCGGCGGCGAACTGACCGCGTACGAGGACGAGCACCTCATGGACCGGGCCGATCCGTCGGAGGCCGCCACCACCAGCAAGCTGCTCCAGCAGGAGATCGAGCGTCCGCGCGTCGGCCCGATGCGCGACATCGTCGCCACGATCCAGCCGGAGCAGGACGAGATCGTACGGTCCGGGCTGGCGGGCAGCGTGTGCGTGCAGGGAGGCCCCGGGACCGGGAAGACCGCCGTCGGTCTGCACCGGGTGGCCTATCTGCTGTACGCCCACCGCGAGCGGCTGGCCCGCACCGGCACGCTGGTCGTCGGGCCGAACCGGTCCTTCCTGCGGTACATCGAGCAAGTGCTTCCCGCACTGGGCGAGTTGGCGGTCGCGCAGGCCACCGTGGACGACCTGGTGGCGCACGTCGAGGTGCGCGGGACGGACGACGCCGCGGCGGCGGTCGTCAAGGGCGACGCCCGGATGGCCGAGGTGCTGAAGCGGGCCCTCTACTCCCACGTCACGCCGCCCACCGAGCCGGTCGTGGTGGTGCGCGGCTCACGCCGCTGGCGGGTTCCGGCGTACGAACTGGAGGAGATCGTCCGGCAGTTGCTGGAGCGCGACATCCGCTACGGCGCCGCCCGCGAGGCGCTGCCGCAGCGCATCGCGCACGCCGTGCTGGTGCAGATGGAACGGGCCGGGGAGGCGCCGGACGACCGGGTGCAGGACGCGGTGGCCCGCACCGGCGCGGTGAAGGCGGCGGTGAAGGCGATCTGGCCGGCCGTCGACCCGGCGAAGCTGGTGCTGCGGCTGCTGAGCGACGCGGAGTTCCTCGCCGAGCACGCGGACGGGCTGCTCGACGAGGAGGAGCGGAAGGCGATCCTGTGGACGAAGCCGGCGCGGTCGGTGAAGTCGGCGAAGTGGTCGCCCGCGGACGCGGTGCTGATCGACGAGGCGGCCGACCTGATCCGGCGCACGCACTCGCTCGGGCACGTGGTGCTCGACGAGGCGCAGGACCTGTCCCCCATGCAGTACCGGGCGGTGGGCCGGCGCTGCACCACCGGCTCGGCGACCGTCCTCGGCGACCTGGCGCAGGGCACGACGCCCTGGGCGACGCGGAGTTGGGACGAGGCGCTGGAGCACCTGGGCAAGCGGGACGCGGTGATCGAGGAGCTGACGGCCGGTTTCCGCGTCCCGACGGACGTCATCGCGTACGCCTCCCGGCTGCTCCCGCACATCGCGCCGGGGCTGACCCCGGTGGCGTCGATCCGTGAGAACCCGGGCTTCTTCGAGGTCCGCCGGGTGGAGGGGACGGGCGACGTGGTGGCCGCCTGCCGCGAACTGCTGCGCCGCGAGGGCTCGGTCGGCCTGATCGCCGCGGACGCCCGGATCCCGGAGCTGGCCGGGGAGCTGACGGCCGCCGGGATCGCCTCGGTCGCCCCCGGCGAGGAGACGACGCACGACACCCGGCTGACCCTGGTCCCGGCGTCCCTGGCGAAGGGCCTGGAGTACGACTACGTGGTCCTGGACGAGCCCCGGGCCGTGGTCGACGGCGAACCCGACGAGCGCACCGGCCTGCGCCGCCTGTACGTGGCCCTGACCCGAGCGGTCTCCGGGCTGATCGTGACGCACACGGCCCCGCTGCCGGAGCAGCTGTCCTGACGGTCCGGCAGGGCGCGGAACGGCGGGGTTCCGCCGGGCAGGGACCCGCGCGGCCTTCGCGCCCTTCGCGGCCGGCGGCCGCGCCGCCGCCACGGGAACGTCCCGCTCGCCCCGGGCGCCGTCCACCGGTCCCGGGACGCGGCCGACGGCGCCCGGGGCGCGGCCGGCCGGGGCCCGTCAGGCGCCGTCCACCGCCCTGCGCCACTGGGCGACGGCCCGCGCCGAGACGGGCCCGTCCCAGCCGTCCGGCCGGGCCGCCCCGCCGATGTGGAAGCCGTCGATGCCGGCCTCCAGCAGCGTGGGCACGTGCTCCAGGCGCAGGCCGCCGCCCACCAGCACCTGCTGCTCGTACCCGGGCTCCCCGCGCCGGCCCGCCTCGGCGCACAGCGTGGGGAGGCCGTCGTCGACGCCGGCCGGCGAGCCCGCCGTGAGGTAGGTGTCGAGGCCGGGCAGGCCGTCGAGCTGCTTGCGCAGGGCGTCCCGGTCGGCGGCGCGGTCGATCGCGCGGTGGAAGGTCCACCGGCAGCCGTCCAGTTCGCCGACGATCCGCTCGACCGCGTCGAGGTCCACACCGCCGTCCGCGGCGAGGAACCCGAGCACGAACTCCTCCGCCCCGGCCTCGCGCATCGCGCAGGCGGCGCCCGCCAGCCGGTCGAGGTCGCCCGCCGCGAACCCGTCCGCCAGCCGCAGCATCACCCGCAGCGGGAGGTCGACGGCCCCGCGGATCCCGGCGACGGTCCCGGCCGACGGGGTGAGCCCGTCGGCCGCCATGTCGGTGACCAGCTCGAGGCGGTCCGCACCTCCCGCCTGGGCGGCGACCGCGTCCTCGACGTCGAGGGCGATCACCTCCAGGACTGCACGCTTGCTCATGGGGCCCCATTCATCGGCATTCGTCGGCGTTCACCGGCATCGGACGGCGACTAGAGGTCTAGTCCAATCCAAGCCTACGCCCGCACCCCGGAGATCCGCGCCCCCACGGCCGCGTCAGGGCCCTTCCTCAGCCCCCGAAGATGTTCAGCTCCGCCGCCTCCACCCCGGCCAGCTCGTACGCGGCACCGGCCACCGGCCGCCCCGCGTACAGCCGCAGCAGCGTCGGCCCGTCCCCGATGTAGCGCGCCGGGGGCCGCTCCCCCGAGGCGTCGCCCAGCCGCAGCGGCTCGTCGGCGTCGTCGAGGTCGGCGTGCAGCGGCAGGTGGCCCTTCAGGGAGGTGACCTGGGCCAGCAGGGCGAGCGCGTACGGCAGGCCGGCGCCCGCGTACGCGCCCGGCTCCCCGAACGCCTCGCGCACGTCCCCGGCGTGCACCCACTCCCCCAGCGCGAGGACGTCCAGCACCCCGCCCGCCTTCGCGATCACCGGCCCGGTCTCGGTCATCCCGCGCTCCAGCTCGTCGATGACCTGCGCGTTCGTCCATCCGGCCCGCTCGGCGACGTCCCGGTCGTTGGACTCGGGCGAGAACACCCCCTCCTCGAACCGCCGCTCCAGGACCCGGGTGAACGCGGCCGAGCAGTGCGCCAGCACGTCCCGCACCGTCCAGCCCGGACAGGCGGCGACCGGCAACGCGAAGTCGGCGTCCGCCCGGCCCCGCAGCAACGGGATCAGCGCGTCCCGCTCGACGGCCAGCAGCCGCCCGGGCAGCTCGGGGTCTCGTACGTTCTGCACATCCGCAGGAGTCGTCATGCCGTCCACGCTAGTGCGGGGACCGGCTCCGGGAGGGGAATGCCGTCCGGCTCAGGTCACGAGCGGGCGGACGGGGCCGGGAGCGCGGCGAGCCCGCCCAGGAGGCGGGCCGCCGGCGCCGGGTCGACCAGCCACTTCAGATGACTGCCCCCGAGGGTGCGGACGTCGTAGGGGTTGTCGGGCGTCAGCTCGTTCCCCTCACGGATCAGCCGGTCCTGCAGGGCGAGCGGCATGCTCGCGTCGTCGGCCAGGCGGACGTAGGTCTTCGGGACGCGGCCCCAGGTCGCGGCCTGCGCCCGGTCGGCGGAGGTGCCGACGTCCAGGTTCTCGTCGGGCTGGAAGGTGCTGAGGAAGGCCAGGAACTCCTCGTCGGTGCCGTCGGCGAGGAAGGCCGCCTTGAGCGCCGCGAGGGCGTCCGGGTCCGCGGTGCGGAAGTTGACGCGGAGCAGGCCGAGTTCGGCGGGGTTCCCGGCCATCGCCAGCCCCAGGGAGGCGGCGTCGACCGTGGCCATCTCCGGCTCGGCGTAGTAGTCGCCCGCGTCGAGGGCGACCGGGCACCAGGCCGCGACGTAGACGATGCGGTCGATCAGGTCCGGCCGGGCGTTGGCCGCGGCCGTGGCCGTGACGCCGCCGCGGCTGTGGGCGACGAGGATCACCGGGCCGTTCCGCCTGGCCCGCTCCAGGACCCCGATCAGGTGCGCGGCGTTGTCGGCGAGCGTGACGCCCTTGATCGCGCCGGGCGCGGTGGCGAGCCCCTCGGGGTCCTGCGGCGCCTGGTAGGCACGGGTGTAGGTCGCCCCGAACCCGTGGCCGGGCAGGTCGACGGCGACCGAACGGTGCCCGAGGAGACCGAGCTCGGCCTGGAGCGGCGCGAAGGAGAAGGAGTTCGCGAAGGCCCCGTGGACCAGGACGAACGTCGGTTGCACCTGGCTGCTCATCTTCCGGCTCTCCTCGGGTGCGGGCGGCACGCACGTCGCGGCCGGGCGTGGGACCTCGGGGACCGCGTGCGGGCGGTTGTCGGGGATCCGGTGTTCGGGATCCGGCGGCCCACACTACCCAGCGGAAGATCATCCGCACTACCCGTAACAAGCCTTTCCGCTTGCGCACTTCGCCCGGACGCCCTCCCCCGAGGCCGGCGGAAGCCGAGCCGCGCGGGGACGGCGGTCCCGGCAGGACGGTGCGGGTCGAGCCGCACCTCTGACGCATCGGGGAGCGCACCGGGAACAATGGCCGCATGGCCGACACCGACGCCCTGCGTGCCCGCTTCGCCCGTGCCCTGGAAGGGGCCCGCGGCCCCGGGGACGGTCCCGATCCCGCGCCCTACGCCGAGAACCTCCTCGCCCGCTGGCAGGAACCGCAGCGCCGCTACCACACGCTCACCCACCTCGCAGCGGTCCTCGACCACGTCGACGCGCTGGAGCGGTACGCGGACGACCCGGACGCCGTGCGCCTCGCCGCCTGGTTCCACGACGCCGTGTACCTGCCCGACCGCTCCGAGAACGAGGAGCGGTCGGCCCGGCTCGCCGAGCGCGCGCTGCCCGAGGCCGGGGTGCCGGCGGAGAAGACCGCCGAGGTGGCCCGGCTGGTCCGGCTCACCGTCACGCACGACCCGGCCGACGACGACCGCGACGGCCAGGTGCTGTGCGACGCCGACCTGGCGGTCCTGGCCTCGCCGCCGTCGGCGTACGCCGCCTACACCGCCGCCGTCCGCGAGGAGTACCACTTCGTGCCGACCGACGCCTTCCGCGAGGGCCGCGCCGCCGTGCTGCGCCGACTCCTGGGCCTGCCACGGCTGTTCCGCACCCCGTACGGGCGGGAGCACTGGGAGGCCACGGCCCGCTACAACCTCCGCGGCGAGCTGGACATGCTGTCGGCCCCGGCGGTGCCGCCCGCCGCCGGGTGAGGGCGTGTCCGGCGGCGGCATGTCCGTGATCTCCGCGAGCACGCCCCTCACGGCGGGGTCGCCGGGAGGACCCGCGCTTCTCCGTCCCCGATCGGGTCGAGGGGTGCCGACGGGCTTTCCGGGTCCGGGGACGCCCCGCCGGCCCGGTGGCCGGCGTGCCGTCCCGCGTCGGCGGTCGAACCGTCAGGCGGATGCCCCGCTGTCGATCACCAGGTCGGTACCGACCACCGCGCCCGCCGCGGGCGAGGCGAGGTAGAGCACCGCGGCCGCCACTTCCTCGGCCTCCGCGACCCGGCCGAGGGGGTTCTCCGTCTTCATCCGCTCGGCACGGTCGGCCTCGGTCTCGCCGGGCCGCAGCGACATGGGGGCGGCGGCGGCGCCCGGGCTGACCGCGTTGATGCGGATGCCCTGGTGAATGTGGTCGAGCGCGGCGGCGCGGGTCAGCGCGGAGACCGCCGCCTTCGACGCGATGTAGGCGGCGGCGTTCGGGATCCGCAGGTGCGCGCCCAGGTTGGAGGAGATGTTGACGATGACGCCGCCGCCGTTCTCCTTCATGTGGGCGATCTCGTGCTTCATGGCCAGCCAGACGCCGGTGACGTTGGTCCGCAGCACCGCGTCCCAGTCCTCCTCGCCCACCTCTCCGGCGGGTACGGTCCCGCGGAGTATCCCGGCGTTGTTGACCGCGATGTCCAGTCCGCCGAACCGGGTGACGCTCTCGCGTACGAGGTGCTCGAGCCGGCCGGAGTCGGTGACGTCGGCGGTGACGGCGGCGGCCGTGCCGCCGGCCGCCCCGATGAGGCCGGCCGTCTCGTCCAGGGCGGCCGCGGTGCGTCCCGCGACGACCACGGACGCGCCCTCGGCGGCGAAGGCGAGCGCGATCGCGCGTCCGAGACCGGAGCCGGCCCCGGTGACGAGGACGGTCCTGTCCGTGAAGCGGTTCGTGTTCATCTCGGTGACTCCTTTGCGTGGCGGACTACTTGGTGCGGAGGTGCAGGAGGGCGGTGAGAGCGAGCGCGGCCGCCGCCCCGGCCAGGGAGCGGACGTCACTGCCGAGCGCGAGCAGGACGGCGAGCAGGACGGTCGGACCGAACTCCATCGCGGTGTTCAGCACGCTCCCCGCGAACCCGGCCTGCTCCGGCGGCACGTCCTCGGTGGCGAGCACGGCGGCCCCCGCGAAGGCGGCCGCGGCGCCGGCCGGCAGCAGCACCAGGCCCGGCAGCGGTCCGTACGCGTACGGGACGTCCGCGTGGAACCCGGTCAGCGCGAGGAGGGCGAGCCCGGCCGCGCCCGTGCCGAGCCCGGCGGCCGTGACCGCGCCCGCCCCGTGACGGCCGACCAGGGGTCCCGCCGCACGGCCCGAAGTGATCAGCGCGACGGCGAACGGCACGAACGCGGCCGAGGTCTGCAGCGGCGACCAGTCGCGCACCTGCTGGAAGTGGAGCGAGAGGACCACGAAGGTCAGCCCGGTTCCACACGCGCTCAGCGCGACGGCCGTGAGAGCGAGGGCCCGCCGCCGGTCGAGCAGGAAACGGCGCGGCAGCAGCGGATCACGGGCGCGGCGCTCGGCGCACAGGAACGCGACGAGCAGCACGGTCCCGCCGAGGAGCGGCACGAGCACGCCGGCCGACGACCAGGGGCGGGACTCGGTGACCACGAGCCCGTAACTGACGAAGGTGATCCCACCGGTGGCGAGCAGGGCACCCGGCACGTCGAGCGCCCGGTGCCGGTTCGGTGGGGTCTCCGGCAGCAGCCGGGGGGCGAGGGCGAGGGCGGCGAGGGCCACCACGAGCGGTACGGCGAAGGCCCAACGCCAGGACAGCAGCGCCGAGATGACGCCGGACAGCAGGTTTCCCGCGGTCGCGCCGAGCACCGAGAGCCCGCCCCAGGTGGCCATCGCCCTGCCGTATGCGTCCGGGGAGGGGAAGACCGCGCGCAGCACGGCCATGGCGGCCGGCGCGATCAGAGCCGCTCCCGCGCCCTGCGCGAAGCGGGTCCCGAGCAGCGTCCCGATGCCCGGGGTGAGCGGGGCGGCGGCCGAGGCGGCGGCGAAGAGGGCGAGGCCCGCCGTGAGGACACGCCGTCCGCCGTAGCGGTCGGCAAGGCGTCCGCCGAAGAGGAGGAGCCCGGCGAACGTCAGCCCGTAAGCGGCGCTGAGCAGGATCAGGTCGGCCCGCTCCAGGCCGAATTCGCTCCCGATCAGGGGCAGCGGTACGACCAGAGCGGTCAAGGTGAAGACGAGCGTGGCCTGGACGCCTCCGAGGAGGACGAAGGCGCGCCCCTGCCGTACGCCGGGAACGCGGTCGGCGTTCACCATGATCACAGTTCCCCCGTTATTTGACCGATCGATCCATTATTTGGGCAGGCGAAAGGAGGCTCGACGCCTCCGTCCGCGCGGGAATCAGTCCAGCAGGGCCAGCGCCTGCTCGGCAGCGTCCCGCACCCGGGCGGGATCACTGGACGCCTTGCCGACGACGCGCACGCCCTGCAGCAGGACGAGGAGCATGTGGGCCAGTGCGCGCGGATCACGGTCCTCGGGCAGCTCGCCCTGGGCCCGGGCCCGCACGAGCGCCGAGTGCAGCAGGGTCTCGACGCGCTCCCAGCTGCTCTCGACCCGGCGAGCCGCCGCGGGATCGTGCGGGGCCAGCTCGGCTGCCGTGTTGGTGACGAAGCAGCCGCTCAGCCGCCCTTCGGGGGAGGTGGCCTCCGCCGCGAAGCGGCGCACCACCGCCCGTACCGCGGGCAGCGCGGGGCCCGGCCGGGACAGCTCGGCGAGGAGAAGCGGGTCGCGCGTACCGGTGTACCGGTCCATGGCCTTCAGGTACAGCTCGTGCTTGTTGCCGAAGGTCGCGTAGATACTGGCCCGGCCGATGCCGAGGTGCTCGACGAGGTCGCTCATCGACGTCGCCTCGTAGCCGCGCCGCCAGAACAGCTCGAGAGCCGACTGCAGTACGGCGTCCGGATCGAATTCCTTGGTCCTGGCCATACCGAGGACCGTAAGAGTTCAAGAACGATCGGTCAAGTAACCGCCGCTCGGCAGTCCCGTCTTCACCCAAGGGCGGCCACCGCCCGCCACCGTCTTCACGGCGCCCCGGAAATACTGTCGACCCCGCCCGCACCGCCCGCCTAGCCTGCCCGGCATGCGTGCTGTGGGAGCGGAACAGGTGGAAGAGGCCGTCGCGGACTGCGTGGCGGCCCTGGGGGCGGTCGCCGACCGGGACTGGGCGGGGGTGAGGGCGGGGCGCCTGGAGTGGAGCTGCCGGGAGACGGCGGCGCACATCGCGAGCGATCTCATCGCGTACGCGGGACAACTCGCCGGACGTGCGCGGGACGCGTACGTGCCCTTCGAGATCACCCTCGACGGCACCGACGACGGCCTGGACCCCGCCGACAACACGGGCGTCCTCCACGTGGTCGGCACCGCCGGCGCCCTGCTCGCCGCCGCCGTCCGCACCACCCCGCGCGCGGTGCGCGCCTTCCACCCGTACCCCTTCCGGCACGCGAACCGCGAGGGCTTCGCCGCGATGGGCGTGGCCGAGGTCCTGCTGCACACGCACGACATCACCGAGGGCCTGGGCGGCGTGCCGTACGAACCGCCCGCCGAGCTGGCGTCCTTCGTCCTCACCAGGATCTTCCCGCAGGTCCGCCCCGGCCCCGCCCCGTGGCGGACCCTGCTGTGGGCCACCGGCCGCGGTGACCTGCCCGGCCGGGAGCCCGTCACCGAGTGGCGCTGGTGCAGCAACCCCGTCCTCCCCACCGAACGGCTCATCCTGGAGGGCATCACCCCGGCGGCCGCAGCCGACCTGGCCGTGGGCGGGGACGGCGGGTTCGCGTGGGTCGACCCGGGGCCGTTCGAGGGGACGCGCGTGGGCGCCGGGATCGCGGTGAAGCAGTACGAGGAAGGGCTGTTCCACCCGGAGTGGACCATGTACGCGCTGGTCCGGCGCGAGGACGACCGCGCGGTGGGCGCGATGGGCTTCCACGGCGCGCCGGACGAGGACGGCCGCGTGGAGATCGGCTACGACCTCTCCGAGGGCGCCCGCGGCCGGGGCTACGCCACCGAGGCGCTGCGCGCGCTGTCGGGCTGGGCGCTGCGACAGGACGGCGTACGGACCGTGGTCGCCGTCGTCGAGCG
The DNA here is from genome assembly GCF_031181555.1 of Streptomyces sp. Lineage (GTDB taxonomy): Bacteria > Actinomycetota > Actinomycetes > Streptomycetales > Streptomycetaceae > Streptomyces > Streptomyces fimbriatus. Next base: position 37,371 of record NZ_JAPSKQ010000038.1, read on the forward strand.
GGAGAACGTCCCCTCCCGGAACGTCGTCGCCCGCGCCGGGTTCACCCACGTGTCCGAGGACGGCACGCGGCTCGTCTACGAACTGCGGGGCTGAACCGCGCCCTTGCGGCGCCGCAGCCCCGCCCCGTGCAGCAGCCGCACCACCTCGCGGCTGCTGATCTCCACCGCCCCGGCGCGCACGGCGTCGGCGTAGCGGTGCCCGGGGATGTCGTAGTGGTCGCGTTCGAAGGCACGGCGGGGGACGCCCAGGCGGTCGGCGAAGGCGTGCAGTTCGGCGTAGGAGACGTCGCTGACGAGGTGGGACCACATCCGGCCGTGGCCCGGCCAGGTGGGCGGGTCGATGTACACCGTCACGACGAGCCCGCCCCGCCCGCGGCCTCGCCCAGCGCGCCCACCGCCGCGACCTTCACGCCCGCCTTGTGGCACACCCAGTGCGGGTCGGGGCCGAGTTCGGGTTCGACGTCCAGCGCGTGCGGATCGCCGGAGCCGCACACCGGGCACAGCGGCCAGCGGCCGTACCGGTCCAGCAGGGCGTCCTGGACGTCCTGGGCGACCAGTCCGGCGAGGAACCCGGCGCCGTCCGGCCACTGTTGGACCCACCAGCGGCGCTGGGCGATGGACTCCTCGACCAGGGAGACCACGTCCGCCTCGGCGACCTCGCGCGCGACCAGATCGGCCAGCACGAGGGCGCGGGCCGCGTGCAGCGCCTGTTCCAGGGGGCCGACGAGGTTGGTCCGGGGGTCACCGTGGGGGTCCATGCCCCCATTGTGCGCACTCTTGACCACACCGCCGAGCCGAAAATATCTTTCATCATGTGACCCGGGATGTGAAGGAAATTTTCGCGAGCGAGCGCGGCACCGGTGGCGCCCCGCCCGCGCCCGCCGCCCTCGCGGCCAAGGTGCGCACGCTGGCCCCGTCGATGACCCGTTCCATGCAGCGGGTCGCCGAGGCCGTCGCCGAAGACCCGGCCGGCTGCGCGGCCCTCACGGTCACCGGACTCGCCGAGCTCACCGGCACCAGCGAGGCCACCGTCGTGCGCACCGCCCGGCTGCTCGGCTATCCGGGTTACCGGGACCTGCGCCTGGCGCTGGCCGGCCTCGCCGCCCAGCAGCAGTCGGGCCGCGCCCCCGCCATCACCACCGACATCGCGGTGGACGACCCCATCGCCGACGTCGTCGCCAAGCTCGCCTACGACGAGCAGCAGACCCTCGCCGACACCGCGGCCGGCCTGGACACCGTCCAGCTCGGCGCGGCCGTGGCCGCCCTGGCCGCCGCCCGCCGCACCGACGTGTACGGCGTCGGCGCGTCGGGGCTGGTCGCCCAGGACCTCACGCAGAAACTCCTGCGCATAGGGCTGATGGCGCACGCCCACAGCGATCCGCACCTCGCCGTCACCAACGCGGTGCAACTGCGCGCGGGGGACGTGGCGATCGCCATCACGCACTCCGGATCGACCGGGGACGTCATCGAGCCGCTCCGGGTGGCCTTCGAGCACGGGGCGACGACGGTGGCGGTGACCGGCCGCCCGGACAGCCCCGTCACGCAGTACGCCGACCACGTGCTGACCACGTCCACGGCCCGCGAGAGCGAGCTGCGCCCGGCCGCGATGTCGTCCCGGACCGGTCAGCTGCTGGTGGTGGACTGCCTGTTCGTGGGCGTCGCCCAGCGCACGTACGAGTCGGCGGCCCCGGCGCTGTCGGCCTCCTACGAGGCACTGGCGCACCGGCACCGGAGCGTTGCGCGGTAGACCGTGACAGGCACGGAGAGGTGCGGGCGCGGAGGGGCGCGACGCGTGCGGGGCGACGGCCGTGGAAAGCTGCCGGAGGGACTCGCGGCCGGTCGCGCCCGGGCGGCTGAGCCGCACACCGAGACGCCGGACCGACCGAAGAGAGCCGTTCCATGACCCACACGCCCCCGTCCCGTGATCTGCGCACCGAGCTGGAGAGCCTGACCACCGAGGCGTTCCGCCCGGAGCTGGCGGACGTCGACCGGCTGCCCACCCTCGACGTCGCCCGGCTGATGAACGGCGAGGACGCCACCGTCGCCGGTGCCGTGGCCGAGCGGCTGCCCGAGATCGCCGCCGCGATCGACGCCGTCGCCGACCGGATGGCCCGGGGCGGGCGGCTGGTCTACGCGGGCGCGGGCACCGCGGGCCGGCTGGGCGTCCTGGACGCCTCGGAGTGCCCGCCCACCTTCAACACCGACCCGGCGCAGGTCGTCGGCCTGATCGCGGGCGGCCCCGACGCCATGGTCACCTCGGTCGAGGGTGCCGAGGACTCCCGGGAGCTGGCCGAGTCCGACCTGGCCGCGCTGGGGCTGACCGCCGACGACACGGTGGTCGGCGTCTCCGCCTCCGGCCGCACCCCGTACGCCGTCGGCGCCGTCGCGTACGCCCGCGCGCGCGGCGCCCTGACCGTGGGGCTGGCCTGCAACCCGGGCAGCGCGCTGGCGGCGGCGGCCGAGCACGGCATCGAGGTGGTCGTCGGCCCGGAGTTCCTCACCGGCTCCACCCGCCTCAAGGCCGGTACGGCCCAGAAGCTGGTCCTCAACATGATCTCGACGATCACGATGATCCGGCTGGGCAAGACGTACGGGAACCTGATGGTCGACGTCCGCGCCTCCAACGACAAGCTCCGCGCCCGCTCCCACCGCATCGTCGCCCTCGCGACGGGGGCGGAGGACGACGCCGTCGCACGCGCCCTGACCGCCACGGACGGCGAGGTGAAGCACGCGATCCTGGTCCTCCTGGCCGACGTGGACGGCCCGACGGCGGCCCGCCTCCTGAAGGAGTCCGACGGCCACCTGCGCGCGGCACTGACGAAGGCGGGCGACAGGCCCTAGGAGTCCGAGGAACCCGCGGGGGCCGCCGGGCCGGTGTCCGACGGCCGGCCGGTTCGGCCGCTCAGCAGCAGGGTGAGCACGCACGGGCAGCCGACCAGCCAGCTCGCCATCGCCCACGTCCCCCAGCCGAAGCCCAGCGTCACGGCGAAGGCGACGGCCGACGCCGTGAGACCGGCCACGGCGGCACGCCGCGGACCGGTGCCGGCCTCCCACTCACGGCGCAGCAGGCCGGAAGGCCGCCACATCCACCACAGGACGACACCGGCGAAGAGTGTCTGCACCACGGCGAACCAGGCGGGAACCGGGGGCAGCCCGTCCGGCCCCGCCCCGCCGCGCCACAGTTCCAGGAGCCCGCCGGCCAGGACGAACGGACCGGTCAGGGCGAACACCCCCGCCACGACGCGGAGGAAGCCGACGCGCACGACCGGCGCGCCGGCGCCGCCGAACGGCACGACCGTGTGGGACAACGCGTGGAAGCGGTGGGCCGCCCCCCGGAAATCCGTCGCGACGATCCAGCCGAAGGCCGTCGCGAACACCCCCCAGGCCACCGAGAACATCGCGCCGCTCCTTTTCACCGGACATCCGCCCCGGCCGGTGCCGACACCGGACGTGCCCGGGGACGGTAACCGGGCGCCACGGGCGCTCGTCATGCCGGGACCCGGCAAAGTACGGGCCCGCCGGATGCCGGAAGACGGACGCGGGGCAGGCTGGATCCGCACCCCGGCCGGGGATCCGTCCCGGCCGCGAGCCGCCGCGAACGGCCGCTCCGCGGGGCGGCGTCCCCGCCCGCGGGCGACCGTGCCCCGCGGACGACCGTGTTCTGCGCGCACTGGGATACTGGAGCCACCCGACACGGAGACGAACCATGAACCACGCGCAGCTCACCGCCCTGGGCCGCGCCCTGCGTGTCCTCGGCGAGCACGGTGAGGCGCTGTCCGCCGACACCCCGGACGCCAGGCTGCACGAGGTGAAGGCCGACCTGCGGCGGGCCCTGGACCTGCTGGAGGAGGGCGTCACCACGGCCGCGCCCAGCACGCGCTGCCCCGAGCACCCCACCGGCCCGGTCGACGAGAGCGCCCCCGACCTGTGCCTGCTGTGCGAGACCCGGCGCCGTGCCGCCCGCCGCGCCGAGTTCAACGGGCCGCCCCTGCCGCCCGAGCCCACCGCCCCCGTCCCCTCCCGGTACGGGGTCCGCGGCGACCGCCCCCAGCCGCAGCAGCGCTGGCTGCCGGAGCTGTGGAACGGCCAGGCCTGGCAGCTGTGCGGCACCCCGCGCCGGGACCGGCGCGAGGCCGAGCTGTACATCGCGGCCCAGCGGCGCGGTCCCCGCCCGGCCATGGCGTACCGGATCGTGCACGAGTTCACCGACTACGAGGTGCTGCGCGTGTGGGGGACGCCGGTCAGGGTCGACATCGAGCCCATGGGCAACCTCTAGGGTCTGCCGTGACGCCGAACGGCCGCCGCCCCCGGGAAAACCCCCGGGGGCGGCGGCCGTTCGGCCTCCGTGACCGGCCCTACGCCCTGGCGGCCTCCGCCGCCTCGGGAGCGCCCTCGGCCCCGGCGGGGGCCTCCCCCGCCGGGGCGTGCCGGCGCGGGATGAAGGCGGCGACGGCGAAGCCGAGGAGCGCCGCCCCGGCCCCGAGCGCCAGGACCGTGCGGAAGCCGCTCTCGGAGGGCAGCGCGTGCGCGCCGAACCGCGTGGTCATCTGGGCCAGGACGACCCCGGCGACGGCGCTGGCGACGGACGTGCCGATGGACCGCATGAGGGTGTTGAGGCTGTTGGCGGCGCCCGTCTCGGAGGCGGGCACGGCGCCCATGATCAGCGCGGGCATCGCACCGTAGGTGAAGCCGATGCCGGCGCCGATGACGCAGGACGCCAGCACGAAGTGCCAGACCTCCTCCATCAGCAGGACGTTCAGGCCGTAGCCGGCGGCCACGATCAGGGCGCCGGTCATCAGCGTCACCTTCGGGCCCTTGGCGCGGGAGAGGAGCGCGGACACCGGGGCCAGCGCCATCATCACCAGGCCGGACGGCGCCATGACCAGTCCGGCGGCCAGCAGCGACTGGCCCAGTCCGTAGCCGGTCCGCTCGGGCAGCTGCAGCAGCTGCGGGATGACCAGGGACATCGAGAACATCGAGAAGCCGATCGCCACCGAGGCGAGGTTGGTGATCAGCACCTGGGGACGGGCCGCGCCGCGCAGGTCCACCAGCGGCCGCTCGACCCGCAGTTCGTAGAGGCCCCAGGCCACCAGGACGACGACGGCCGCCGCGAACAGGCCGAGGGTGGTGCCGCTCGACCAGCCCCAGTCGCCGCCCTTGGAGATCGCCAGCAGCAGGCAGACCAGGCCGGCCGCCATTCCGGCCGAGCCGGCCAGGTCGAACCGGCCGCCGGTGCGCACCTTCGACTCCGGCACCAGGAGCAGCACCATGACCAGCGCGACCACGCCCAGCGCGGCCGAGGTCCAGAACAGCGCGTGCCAGTCGAAGTTGTCGGCGATGAGCGCGGCGGCGGGCAGGCCGAGGGCACCGCCGACGCCGAGCGAGGCACTGATCGTCGCGGTCGCCGAGCCCAGCCGCTCCGCGGGCAGTTCGTCGCGCAGGATGCTGATGCCGAGCGGGATCACCCCGGACGACAGGCCCTGCAGGGCCCGGCCGACGATCATCGGGACCAGCGAGTCGCTGAGTCCGGCGACCGCCGAGCCGATCACCAGCATGGCCATGCTGAGCAGCAGCATGCGGCGCTTGCCGTACATGTCGCCGAGGCGGCCCGTGACCGGGGTCGCGACGGCCGCGGCGAGCAGGGTGGCGGTGACGGCCCAGGCGGTGTCCGACGCCGAGGCGTTCAGGTACTGCGGCAGCTGCCCCACGATCGGGATCACCAGGGTCTGCATCAGCGAGACCACGATGCCGCTGAAGGCCAGCACGGCCACCACGGCACCGGGTCCGGGCGGTGCGGAGGTGCCGGGTGCGGCGGATCGGGCGGGTGCGTCGGACATGAAGGAGGTCTCCGGGAGGCTCAGGTCCACATCTGATTGTCTCGGGCAACCTTATATGTATTGCTTGACTTAAGCAAGTTAATGGTGCGTTACGGCCGCCCGTACGGCCGCACACGAGGTGCGGCCGGGGCGGCGGGACGGTGAAGTGGCGTCTCAGCTGAGGGAGTCGATCGACGCGGGGTCGTAGGGCGCGAGTTCGCCGAAGCGGCCGGAGAGGACCTTGGCCGCCCACTCCGGGTCCTGGAGCAGGGCCCGGCCCACGGCCACGAGGTCGAACTCCTCGCGCTCCATCCGGTCGAGCAGGTTGTCGAGGCCGCCCACGGCGGCCCCCTCCCCCTGGAACGCCCGGATGAAGTCACCGCCGTCGAGGCCGACCGACCCGACGGTGATGGCGGGCCTGCCGGTCAGCTTCTTCGTCCAGCCCGCCAGGTTGAGGTCGGCGCCCTCGAACTCGGGGATCCAGTAGCGGCGCGTGGAGGCGTGGAAGGCGTCGACGCCGGCCGCGGCGAGCGGGGAGAGGATGGCCTCCAGCTCCTGCGGGCTCTCGGCGAGGCGGGCGTCGTAGGCGTCCTGCTTCCACTGCGAGAAGCGGAAGATGACCGGGAACCCGGGGGAGACGGCCGCACGGACCGCCGCCACGACCTCCACCGCGAACTTCGCGCGGGCCACCGGGTCACCGCCGTAGGCGTCGGTACGGCGGTTGGTGCCGGCCCACAGGAACTGGTCGATGAGGTAGCCGTGGGCGCCGTGCAGCTCGACGCCGTCGAAGCCGATCCGCTCGGCGGCGGCTGCGGCCTCCGCGAAGGCGCCGATCACGTCGTCGATATCCCGCCGGGTCATGGCCCTGCCGTCCTCGGTGCCGTCGATCCGCAGCCCGGACGGCCCGACGGCAGGGGCGTCCGCGAACGGCGGCTGCCCCTGCCGGCGCACCATGCCGATGTGCCACAGCTGCGGCACGATCGTGCCGCCGGCCGCGTGCACCGCCTCGGCGACCTTCGCCCAGCCCGCGAGCTGCTCCTCCCCGTGGAACCGCGGCACCCGCTCCTCCTGCCCGGCGGAGGGGTGCCCGACGTACGTCCCCTCGGTGACGATCAGCCCGACGCCGGCGGCGGCGCGGCGGGAGTAGTACGACGCCACGTCCTCGCCCGGGACACCGCCCGGCGAGAACATCCGGGTCATCGGCGCCATGGCGATGCGGTTCGGGACGGTCAGGCCGTTGATCGTGGCCGGACGGGAGAGGACCCGGGCCGCACGGGAGGCGGCATCGGACGCTTCGAAGGCCTCGGAGGTTTCGGAGGTGGTGGCGGTCATGAGGACTCCTCGTGGGATACCAGTCGGTATATGCACGCGCATGGAGTGCGCGTCCACGTCAACCGGTGAGCACCGGCGGGCATTCCACCCGCCGGGACCGCCGAGGGTGATCCCGGACACGCCCGAGGGCGGCACCCCCTGCCGGAACAGGGAGTGCCGCCCTCGGTACTGACGGACCGGGTCCGAGCCTGCGGAGGCGGGCTCAGAAGTCCATGTCACCGCCCGGCATGCCGCCGCCGGCCGGGGCCGCGGCCTTCTCCGGCTTGTCGGCGATGACGGCCTCGGTGGTGAGGAACAGCGCGGCGATGGAGGCGGCGTTCTGCAGCGCGGAACGGGTCACCTTCGCCGGGTCGATGATGCCTTCCTTGACCAGGTCGACGTACTCGCCGGTCGCGGCGTTCAGGCCGTGGCCCGGGGTCAGGTTGCGCACCTTCTCCACCACGAC
>NZ_JAPSKQ010000194.1 GCF_031181555.1 Streptomyces sp.
TGAAGGCGCCGGCCTGATCGAATCAGGCTGGATCACTCCAGGGTTCTGGCCCACGGAAGGCCCACATCAGGTGGTGCTGCGTCGTCTGCTTCCGGAATCCGGCACCGGCCGCCGCAAAGGCATAGGCCTGCGCCTGTGCCACTACCGCTTCCAGTGCCTTGGTCGGTCGCTCATCGCGCTCACGGACGGCAAGAGCCGAGGGAGCAACGGAGGACGCCGGGCGCGCGGCAGGAATGCCGGACACACCGGTGCCCTGGTTCGAGGCGCCGAGCATGCACAGGGAGACGGACGAGCGATCGGTCATTTTGACGATGGAGCTGGCGTTGATGCTGATCACTGGACTCGCCTCCTCTCGGCGCTTCGGGGACCGGGGTGAGCCGGTCCGACGGGTATGCAAGTACAACACGGAATCAGGGCCTCCGAGAAGGCCGCCGTTCCCGTGCCTAAGAACCTATGGGGATCGCTGGGGCATGCGCAAACTATTTTTCCGACGAGTTCGCATCAGTCCTGTTCTTGATCCCCGGCGATGTCCCGGCCTGCGCAGATGGCCAGAACGTCCGCTCCGTAGCGGGTCAGTTTGCGCATCCCCACCCCGGGGATGCGGGCGAGTCCGTGCTCGTCGTCGGGGACCGTCTCGGCGATGGCCATCAGCGTCTTGTCGGTGAAGACGCAGTAGGCGGGCTGCCCGCTGCGCCGCGCCTGATCGGCGCGCCATTCACGGAGCCGCTCGTAGAGGCCCTCGTCCATGTCGGAGGGACAGTCCTCGCAGCGCATCAGCTTCATCTCGCCCGCGTCCGTCAGCGTGCGACCGCAGACCCGGCAGCGGGCGGGGCTGCGCTGCCTGCGCCCCCTGCCCGGCGCGGCCGAGGCGGACACCGCCCCGGAGAAACCGCGCTCCACGCCCCCCGTGCCCCCCGTGCCGCCCGCGCCACCGCGACCGGCGGCAGCGCTCGAGCCGGGCCGCAGCCCGTCGAGGAAACGGCTGGGACGGCGGTTCGGCCGGCCGCCGGGTGAGCGGGAGAGCGCCCAGGAGAGGTGGAGGCGTTCGCGGGCCCGGGTGACACCGACATAGAGGAGACGGCGCTCCTCCTCGATCTGCTCGCCGGTCTTTGCGTAGGTGATCGGCATCATGCCCTCGGCTACGCCCACCAGGAAGACGACGTCCCACTCCAGCCCCTTGGCCGAGTGCAGCGAGGCGAGGGTGACGCCCTGCACGGTCGGGGCGTGCTGGGCGCCGGCCCGCTCGTCCAGTTCGGCGACGAGGTCGGCGAGGGTGGCGCCCGGTCTGGCGGCGGCGAAGTCCTGGGCGAGATTCACCAGGGCGGCGAGTGACTCCCAGCGCTCTCGGACCGCACCCGAGCCGGCCGGCGGCTGCGGTGTCCAGCCCTCGCCCGACAGCACGGCGCGCACCTGGGAGGGCAGGTCGGGGGCGTCGTCGAGAAGGGCGTCGTTGCCGCCGAAGCGGGCCGCTCCGCGCAGGGCGATGCCCGCCTTGCGCACCTCGGGGCGGTCGAAGAACCGCTCGGCGCCGCGCAGCTGGTAGGGCACCCCGGCATCGGCGAGGGCCTGCTCATAGGTCTCGGACTGGGAGTTCGTGCGGAACAGGACGGCGATCTCGCTCGCCGGGACCCCGGAGTCGATCAGCTCACGGATGCGGCGCGCCGCGCCCTCGGCCTCCGCGGGCTCGTCGGTGTACTCGGTGAACACCGGCTCGGGCCCCGCCGCACGCTGGGAGACGAGTTCCAGCCGGTGATCGGCGGCACGGCCGACGGCCTGCGCGAGCAGACCGTTGGCCAGGTGGACGACCTGGGGGGTCGAGCGGTAGTCACGGACCAGCTTGACGACGGTGGCCCCGGGGTAACGGGTGCGGAAGTCGAGCAGATGGTCGGGGGTTGCGCCCGTGAACGAGTAGATGGTCTGGCTGGCGTCGCCGACCACGCACAGGTTCTCCCGGTCACCGAGCCAGAGTTCCAGCAGTCGCTGCTGGAGCGGGCTGACGTCCTGGTACTCGTCGACCACGAAGTGCTGGTACTGGGCGCGGACCTGCTCCGCGACGTCGTGCCGGTCCTGCAGGACGGCGACGGTCAGCAGCAGCACGTCCTCGAAGTCGATGACGGCGCGCTCGCGCTTGAGGTCCTCGTAGGCGGAGTACAGCTGGGCGATCTCGGCGGGATCGCGGGGCGCCTCCCGGCCGGCCTTGACGGCCGCCGCCGCGTAGTCGGCCGGAACGGTCTGGGTGACCTTCGACCACTCGATCTCGGAGGTGACGTCCCGCAGCTCGCCCCGGTCGAGCCGGATGCGGCAGGCGGCGGCCGCGTCGGCGACGAGCTGGATCTTGCGGTCGACGAGCCGGGGCATGGAGCCACCGATCGCTTTCGGCCAGAAGTACTGGAGCTGACGCAGCGCCGCCGAGTGGAAGGTGCGGGCCTGGACGCCGACGGCGCCGAGCTGGCGCAGCCGGCCGCGCATCTCCCCGGCGGCGCGGTTGGTGAAGGTGACGGCGAGCACGCTGGAGGGCTGGAGGATGCCGGCGCGCACCCCGTAGGCGATCCGGTGGGTGATCGCCCGGGTCTTGCCGGTACCGGCGCCCGCCAGCACGCACACCGGACCGTGCAGGGCGGTGGCCACCGCGCGCTGCTCGGGGTCGAGCCCGTCGAGCACCGCGTCGGCCGAGTCCGGTACCTGCGGGAAGAGGGTGGAGTGCGTTGCTGCTGTCACACAGCCATGCTGCCAGGTCGCCGGAGACGGGTGAGCCGGTTGTCCACAGGCAGGGCCCCGCAGTCGTATGAACGCGGCAGGACACCCCCTCGTCGATGCGGCCGGACACCCACCGCGGGAATGGTGGCGCTTTCAAGTACGTTCCCCAGTGCGAGGACTTCCCCGAGCCGCCGAAGGAGCGCGAGAGACATGCCGGGCACTGTGACGATGTACAGCACCACGTGGTGCGGCTACTGCCGACGGCTGAAGAGCCAGCTGGACCGCGAGGGCATCGCGTACACCGAGATCAACATCGAGCAGGACCCGGAGTCCGCGGCGTTCGTGGAGAAGGCGAACGGCGGGAACCAGACGGTTCCGACCGTCCTCTTCCCGGACGGCTCGACGCTCACCAACCCGTCGCTGGCGCAGGTGAAGCAGAAGATCGGCGCCTGAGCGGCCCGTGAAAGAGCGGTGGGGGGGGGGGCCCGGGGCGGGGGGGCCCCCCCCGGCGCGGGCCCCCCCCCCCCCCGCTTCTCGTGTGTCCCGTCGGTGTGTCCCGTCAGAAGGCGCTGCGGGTCGGCAGGTCCTTGCCGTACCAGCGCTCGATCAGGCGGGCCGCGATCGAGATGCCGTAGGGCGGGAGCACCTCTCCCGACTCGAAGGCGGCGCCGAGCTCGTCGCGGGAGAACCAGCGGGCCTCGTGGATCTCGTCGCCGTCGACGTCGATCTCGGTCGAGGTCGCGCGGGCGACGAAGCCCAGCATGAGGCTGGACGGGAACGGCCAGGGCTGGCTGGCGATGTACTCGACCTCGCCGACGTCGATGCCGACCTCCTCGTGGACCTCGCGGCGCACCGACTGCTCGATGGACTCGCCGGGCTCGACGAATCCGGCGAGGGTCGAGAAACGGCCCTCGGGCCAGTGCACCTGGCGGCCGAGCAGGATGCGGTCCTGCTCGTCGATCACGGCCATGATCACGGCGGGGTCGGTGCGCGGGTAGTGCTCGGCACCGCAGGCGGGGCAGCGGCGGATGTGGCCGGCCGCGGCGATGACGGTGCGCTCGCCGCAGCGGGAGCAGAAGCGGTGCAGCCGCTGCCAGTTCTCGAGGGCGACGGCGTGCACCATCAGACCGGCGTCCCGCGGCGACAGGAGCAGACCCGCCTCGCGCAGGCCCGCCGGGCGGGCGGACTCGTCCATGCGGCCGGGCAGGGAGTCCTTCTGGAGGGCGAAGTAGCTCACGCCGTCCTCGTCGGTGCCCAGGAAGTAGCGGTGCGCCTCGGTGAGCGGGGCCTCGAAGGACGGGGTCATGACGAGTTCGGTGCGCCCGTCCGCCGTCTCGTCGATGAGGACCTGACCGCCGGAGACCACGAAGCAGCGGGTCGAGGGGTGGCTCCACGCCGCCGCGAGCCATGCCTCGTCGAGCCGGTGGTGGGCGGCGCGGTCGATGCCGCTCGGGGCGGTGAGCGAGATGGGGCGGTCGGCGGTGTGGTCGGTCCAGATGGTCACGGGTGCTTCCAACTCCCCCGGGGGAACGGATCAGGTCGGCGGGCGGTTCGGCGGGACGGGCGGTGGGGGGGCGACCGGGCCCGGCGGCGGGGGGCGGCGCGCCCCTTCCAGTGTGCCCCGCGCGGACGGCCGGTTCGGACGGCGTGCGGCGGTCAGGGGGCGTGCCGCCAGTGCTCGGCGAGGTCGCCCCACAGGTACGCGCTGGTTTCGACGCCCTTGAGGAGCAGGTCGAGCTCGACCTTCTCGTTGGGGGCGTGCCAGCCGTCGGACGGGACGGAGATGCCGAGGAAGAGCACCGGTGCGCCGAGGACGTCCTGCAGGTCGGCCGCCGGGCCGGAGCCGCCCTCGCGGGTGAAGCGGACGGGTGTCTCGAAGGCGCGGCCCATCGCCCGGACCACGGACTGCAGGGCCGGGTGGTCCAGCGGCGTCAGGCACGGGCGCGTGGCGGGGCTGAAGGAGAGCTCGCAGCGGATGCCCTCGGGCAGTTGTCCGGGCACCCAGGCGCGGACGGCCTTCTGCACGTGCTCCGGATCCTGGCCGGCGACCAGCCGGAAGGAGAGCTTCACCATGGCGGAGGACGGGATGATGGTCTTGCTGCCGGGTCCCTGGTAGCCGCCGCCGATGCCGTTGACCTCCGCGGTGGGGCGGGCCCAGATGCGTTCCAGTGTGCTGTATCCGGCCTCGCCCAGGGTGCCGTGGGACCTGGCGGTGTTCAGCCACCGCTGCTCGTCGAAGGGCAGCTCGGCGAAGAGTTCGCGCTCGCGGTCGGTGAGCTCGACGACGCCGTCGTAGAAGCCGGGGATCGCCACGCGCGCGTGCTCGTCGTGCAGGGCGGCGACCAGGCGGGCGGCGGCGGTGGCCGGGTTGGGGACCGCGCCGCCGAAGGAGCCGGAGTGGATGTCCTGGTCGGGGCCGTGCAGCCGGATCTCGCACTCGGCGAGGCCGCGCATGCCGGTGCACACGGTGGGGGTGTCCTCGGACCACATGCCGGTGTCGGAGACGATCACGGCGTCGGCGGCGAGCCGGTCGGCGTGCTGTTCGACGAGCGCCCGGAAGTGCGGGGAGCCGGACTCCTCCTCGCCCTCGATCAGGAGCTTCAGGTGGACGCCCGGGGTGGTGCGGCCGGTGGTGGCGAGGTGGGCCCGGACGCCGAGTGTGTGGAAGAACACCTGGCCCTTGTCGTCGGCCGCTCCGCGCGCGTACAGGCGGTTCCCCCGCACGACGGGCTCGAAGGGCTCGCTGTCCCAGCCGTCCTCGCGGGCGGCCGGCTGCACGTCGTGGTGGCCGTAGACCAGCACCGTGGGGGCGTCGGGGTCGGCGGAGGGCCACTCGGCGTAGACGGCCGGGGCGCCCGGGGTCTGCCAGACCTCGGCGGTCGGGAAGCCGGTCTCCTTGAGCTTGGCGGCGAGCCAGTCGGCGCTTCGGCGCACGTCGGGCGCGTGGTCGGGCCGGGCCGACACGGAGGGGATGCGCAGCCATTCGACGAGGTCGTCGAGGAAGGCGGCGCGGTGCTGTGCGATGTACGTACGGACGGCGTCGACGGCACTGTCAACGGGCTGGCTCATGCTCACGAGCCTATCGGCCCGCGCCGGCGTCCTCGGAGTGCGGTATCTCACCGGACGGCTCCTGGAGCAGCAGCCGCTCCAGTGCGGCCCGGTCGGGCAGGGCGTCGGGGCGCACGACCTCGCCGGTGCGCACGTACAGGAACGCGGCGCTGACGGACTCCAGGGGAACGCCCTGCTGCTCGGCCCAGGCGAGCCGGTACACGGCGAGCTGGAGCGGGTCGGCGGTGCGGGCGCGGTTGGTCTTCCAGTCGACGATCTCGTACGTCGCCCCGTCCCCGTCGCCCTCCTTGTAGACGGCGTCGATGCGGCCCCGGACGACGCGTCCGGCGATCGACAGCTGGAAGGGGGCCTCCACGCGGTGGGGGGTGCGGTGGGCGTACTCGGTGCGTTCGAAGGCGTCCTTGAGCGCCTGGAGGTCGCGCTCGTCGGCGATCTCGGCCGCGCCGCCGGGCAGCTCGTCCGGCTCCAGCATGGGGAGGGTGAGTTCCTCGAAGCGGGCCTCGACCCAGGCGTGGAAGCGGGTGCCGCGCCGCGCGGCGGGCTGCGGCGGGCGGGGCATGGGACGGGCCAGCTCCTGTGCGAAGCCGTCCGGGTCGGCGGCCAGGCGCAGCAGCTCGGAGGCGGTGAGCGAGGCGGGCAGCGGGACGTCGGTGACGCTCTCGCGGGTGCGCAGCAGTTCTCCGGCGAGGGCGTCGAGGTCGCGGTCCCAGGAGGCGACGGTGCGGGCCTCTTCGGGGGTGAGCCGGAGTCTTCCGGTCTCCTCGGCGGGGCGTGGCCGCGGGGCGCCGCCGGGCCGTCCCGTCCTCCCCGTGGGGACCGGTCGCGGGGCCTCGGCGGGATGGGGGCGCGCGCCCTCCGGTGCGCCGGGGCCCCCGGTGGATTCCGGGGCCGTCGCCTGGTGCGGGATGGTGGGGCGGCCGGTGGTCCAGGAGTCCCATTCGTCCGGATCGTCGGCCGGGAAGGGGGCGTCCTCCTCGGGGAAGGGATCCTCGTCGTCCGGTGGCGGTGGCCAGTCCGGGTCGTCGTACGTGTCCGGGTCGTGCACGGCCGTGGGGTGGCCGTCGGGGTGGGCGGCGAGGCGGTCGAGGTGGGCGAGGACGGTCTCGGCGGCCGCGCGGCGGCGGGCGAGGGCGGCGTCGTCCAGGGGCAGGGGCCACAGCTGGTCGCCGGTGGCCCGGTGCAGGGCGGGGTTCTCCTCGTCCTCGGCGGGCTCGTCGGCCCACACCTCGATCTCGCCGTACCCGGCGGCGCAGTGCTCGTGGAGGGCCTGGAGGAACTCGGAGGGGCCGCGCGGCTTCTTCTGGCTGGGTCCCCACCAGTGGCCGGAGCCGAGCAGGAGGGAGCGGGGGCGGGTGAAGGTGACGTAGCCGAGGCGGAGTTCCTCGGTGTGCTGGTGTTCCTTCATGGCCTCGTGGAAGGCCTTCAGGCCCCGGGAGTCCCAGGACGTGACGTCGGGCAGGGTGTCGGCGTCGCCGCGCAGCGCGTGCGGCAGCACCTTGCCCTGGGCGGTCCACTTCTCGCGGCCCTGACCGCTGGGGAAGGTGCCCGTGACCAGTCCGGGGACGGCCACGACGTCCCACTCCAGGCCCTTGGACTTGTGCGCGGTGAGCACCTTGACGGTGTTCTCGCCGCCGGGCAGCGCGTTGTCGAGGCCCTTCTCGTACTGGGCGGCGGTGCGCAGGAAGCCGAGGAAGGCGAGCAGGGTGGCCTCGCCGTCGCCGGCGGCGAAGGAGGCGGCGACGTCGAGGAAGTTGGACAGGGTTTCCCGCCGGCGGGCGGCCAGGGCGTGCGGGGACGCCGACAGTTCGACCTCCAGGCCGGTGACGGCGAGGACGCGGTGCAGGACGTCCATGAGGGGGTCGGCCAGGGAGCGGCGCAGGTCGCGCAGTTCGGCGGCCAGGCGGGCGAAGCGCACGCGCGCGTCCGGCGAGAAGGGCAGCCCGTCGTCGTCCCCCCGGCCGTCCAGCGGCGTCTCCAGGAACGTGTCGAGGGCGTCGGCGAGCGAGATCACCTCGGACGGGTCGACCCCCTCGACGGCCTCGGCGAGCCGCCGGTCGGGATCGTCGTCGTCCTGCACGCGCGCGTGGGACACGAGCAGCCGGGCGCGGCGTCCCAGCAGGGCGAGGTCGCGCGGGCCGATGCGCCAGCGCGGACCGGTCAGCAGCCGTACGAGGGAGGCGTTGGCGCCGGGGTCCTGGAGGACCTCGCAGACGGCGACGAGGTCGGCGATCTCGGGCAGGTGCAGCAGCCCGGACAGGCCGACGACCTCGACGGGGACGTCCCGGGCGACCAGCGCGCCCTGGATCTCGGCGAAGTCGGTCGCCGTGCGGCAGAGCACGGCGATCTCGCCGGGCGCCTTCCCGGTGCGGACGAGGTGGGCGATGGAATCGGCGACCCAGTCGATCTCCTCGGCGTGGGTGCGCAGCAGGGCGCAGCGCACGATGCCGTCGCGTTCGGCGCCGGGGGCCGGGCGGAGGGCCTCCACGCCCGCGTGCCGGGCGCGCAGGGGTTCGGCGAGGCCGTTGGCGAGGTCCAGCAGGCGGCCGCCGCTGCGGCGGTTCTCGCTGAGCGACTGACGGGTGGCGGGGCGGCCGTCGGCGTGGGCGAAGTGCTCGGGGAAGTCGTCGAGGTTGGCGACGGAGGCGCCGCGCCAGCCGTAGATCGCCTGGCAGGGGTCGCCGACGGCGGTCACCGGGTGGCCGGTGCCGTTGCCGAAGAGGCCGGCCAGCAGGACGCGCTGGGCGACCGAGGTGTCCTGGTACTCGTCGAGGAGGACCACGCGGAACTCGTCGCGCAGGGCGCGGCCGACCTCGGGGATGGCGGCGAGCCGGGCCGACAGGGCGATCTGGTCGCCGAAGTCGAGCAGGTCGCGTTCGCGTTTGGCGGCCCGGTAGCGCAGCACGAGGTCGGCGAGTTCGCGCCGCGCGGCGGCCGCTTCGGGGACCTTGCGCAGGTCGGCGTTGGTGAGCTTGGTGTTCTCCAGGGTGCGCAGCAGTTCGGCGTCGTGGGCGCGCAGGTCCTCGGGCCGGACGAGGTGCTCGGCGAGTTCGCCGTCGAGGGCGAGGAGGTCCCCGACCAGGTCGGGGAAGGAGCGGGTCAGGGCCGGGTAGGGGCCGGGGGCCTCGCGCAGCACCCGCGCGGCGAGCTGGTAGCGGGTGGCGTCGGCGAGCAGGCGGGAGGCCGGTTCCAGGCCGATGCGCAGGCCGTGGTCGGTCAGGAGGCGGCCCGCGAAGGCGTGGTAGGTGGAGATCACGGGTTCGCCCGGGGGGTCGCCCGGGTCCGACGGGAAGGGGTCGGCGCCGGGCGCCGTCGTCGAGGGGTGGTGGCCGGGCGACGGGAGGGGGTCGGGGTCGGTGACGCCGGCCTTGACCAGTGCCTTGCGGACGCGTTCGGCGAGTTCACCGGCGGCCTTGTTGGTGAAGGTGAGGCCGAGCACCTGTTCGGGGGCGACCTGACCGGTGCCGACCAGCCAGACCACGCGGGCCGCCATCACCGTCGTCTTGCCCGATCCGGCTCCGGCCACGATCACCTGCGGGGCGGGCGGCGCGACGATGCAGGCCGTCTGCTCCGGGGTGAACGGGATGCCGAGGAGCTCTTTGAGCTGATCGGGTTCGGTGATGCGAGCGGGCACATCCAGAGGCTAGCGGCGGGCACTGACACCGGGTGCCGGATCGCCCTCCCGAGGCGGCGGAACCGCAGGTCGGCACGGGTGGTGCGATGCGTCACGCCGGTCACTCGACCACGTGCCGCCCCTCGGGCCGGGCGCTGCAGGAGGCCCGGAAGGCGCAATGGGCGCAGTGCTGTCCCGTGGTCGGGACGAACCGTTCGTCGAGGACCTTGCCGGCGGCCGTGGCCAGCAGGTCGCCGACCCACTCCCCCTCCGGCGGCTGCTGGGCCTGCACCTTGGGCAGGGTCTCGCCGCCGTCCCGTTTGGCGGCTCCCTGGCGCAGCTGGACGAGCTCGGCGCCGCCCGGTTCGGGGCGCACCCCGCCGAAGACCTCGTCGACGGCGCCCTCGCGCACCGCGAGCTGGTAGACGGCGAGCTGGGGGTGCCGCGCCACCTCGGCGGAGCCGGGCGCCTGCTTGCCGGTCTTGAAGTCGACGACGTAGGCGCGGCCGTCCCCGTCGGCCTCGACGCGGTCCATCTGGCCGCGGATGCGGACCTGGTAGTCGCCCGCTTCGAGGGTGACGTCGAAGTCGTGCTCGCTGGCCACCGGGGTGCGTCCGGCGCGGTCCATGACGTGCCACTTCAGGAAGCGTTCGAGCGCGACGCGCGCGTTCTCCTTCTCCTGCGCCGACTTCCACGGCGCGTCGAAGGCCAGCGCGTTCCACACGGAGTCGAGGCGCTCCATGAGGACGTCGAGGTCGGCCGGGGTGTGTCCGGAGGCCACCTCGTCGGCCAGGACGTGCACCACGTTGCCGAAGCCCTGGGCGGCGGTCGCGGGGGCGTCGGCCTTCACCTCGCGGCCCAGGAACCACTGCAGTGCGCAGGTGTTGGCGAGCTGGTCGAGGGCGCTGCCGGAGAGCACGACGGGCTGGTCGCGGCTCCGCAGCGGCACCCTGGACTCGGTCGGCTCGAACATGCCCCACCAGCGGTAGGGGTGCGCGGACGGGACGAGCGGACGGCCGTCGTCGTCGGCGAGGGCGGCGAGCCGGGCCAGCCGGTGGGCCGCGGCCCGGCGGAGGGCGTCCGAGACGCGCGGGTCGACCGTCGTGGCGCGCAGTTCGGCGACGAGCGCGGCCACGGACAGGGGGCGGCGCGGGCGCCCGGTGACGTCCTTGGGTTCGACGCCGAGTTCGGTCAGGA
>NZ_JAPSKQ010000326.1 GCF_031181555.1 Streptomyces sp.
CCTTGTCGTCGCAGTCGTCGTCCCACCAGTAGTCGTCGCAGTAACTGCTGTGACTGTGCTCCTGGACGGACTCGGATGCCGAAGCGGTGCCGGTGGTGCCCAGCGCGATCCCGCCGGCCATCATCAGCCCGGCGGCAGACACCGCGAAGACACGCTTCGAGCGTTGTGCTCGCATGAGAAATACCTTTCACTCCATCGTTCCCGACCTCCCCGGAAGGAGGCGTGGGAAGTGATGGCCACAGCCGCAAGTGAACGTTGCGACAGGGTCTTTGGGTATCACCGCACATATGTGGAGCACGGGCTCGGCCGCCGTTGCCTCCAGCTCACCCGGTGGTACGCGGGCGATCACCGTGGCCTTGGTCCGCGCTACCGGACCGAGGGCGCCAAGCATGCCGTGCATGCGGCTTTCACTCACTCAGCCTAGACCCGCACCCGTACATCGGCACCCCGGACGACCCATGGTGCACGCCCGTCACCGGGGGACCCGGACCACGCCCTCCTGGATGACCGAGACCGCGAGGCGGCCGTCCCGGGTGTAGATGCGGGCCTGGCCGAGGCCGCGGCCGCCGTGGGCCGACGGGGACTGCTGGTCGTAGAGCAACCACTCGTCGGCGCGGAACGGGCGGTGGAACCACATCGCGTGGTCCAGGGAGGCGCCCACGACGTCGCCGACGGCCCAGCCGCCGCGCCCGTGGGCGAGGAGGACGGAGTCCAGGAGCGTCATGTCGGAGACGTACGTGGCGAGGACGACGTGCAGCAGGGGGTCGTCGACGTCGCTGTCGAGCTTGCCGTTGGTGCGGAACCAGACCTGGGAGTGGGGTTCGCGCGGCTCGCCGAAGCGGCCGTAGGGCGGCTCGTCGACGTAGCGCAGGTCGACCGCGGCGCGGGCTTCCAGGAAGCGGTCCACGACCTCGGGGGCGAGGTGGGGGTAACCGCGCAGCCGCTCCTCGGAGGTGGGCAGGGTGGCCGGGTCCGGCGCGGGCGGCATCGGGGCCTGGTGGTCCAGGCCCTCCTCGTACGTCTGGAAGGACGCCGAGAGGTGGAAGATCGGCTTGCCGTGCTGGACCGCGACCACCCGGCGGGTGGTGAAGGAGCGGCCGTCGCGGATCCGGTCGACGGTGTAGACGATGGGCACGCCGGGGTCGCCGGGGCGCAGGAAGTACGCGTGCAGGGAGTGGGCGGGCCGGTCCTCGGGGACGGTCCGCCCGGCGGCGACCAGCGCCTGCGCCGCGACCTGCCCGCCGAAGACGCGGGGGACGACCGCGTAGCGGGACCGGCCGCGGAAGATGTTCTCCTCGATCTGCTCGAGGTCGAGCAGATCGAGGAGTTCCTGAAGTGCCTGACTCATGGGGTCAGTTGTATACGCCAGGGATTTCGCGGACCTTACAGACCCATGTCCTTGGCGATGATCGTCTTCATGATCTCGCTGGTGCCGCCGTAGATGCGGTTGACGCGGTTGTCCGCGTACAGGCGGGCGATCGGGTACTCGTTCATGTAGCCGTAGCCGCCGTGCAGCTGGAGGCAGCGGTCGATGACGCGGTGCGCGACCTCGGTGCAGAACAGCTTGGCGCTGGCCGCCTCGGCGGGGGTCAGCTCACCGGCGTCGAGGGCCTCCAGGGCGCGGTCGGCGACGGCCTCGGCGGCGTCCACCTCGGCCTGGCAGGCGGCCAGCTCGAACTTGGTGTTCTGGAAGTGGGCGACCGGCTTGCCGAAGACGGTGCGCTCCTGCACGT
>NZ_JAPSKQ010000195.1 GCF_031181555.1 Streptomyces sp.
CTCGCTCTCGGCGCGGTGGCCCTCGTAGTCGGAGACGATCCCGAAGTCGGGGTCGGAGAACCAGATCGAGCCGTCGGACTTCACGGCGGCGTCGTTCGGGCTGTTGAGCCGCTTGCCCTGGAAGCGGTCGGCGAGCACGGTGATCGTGCCGTCGTGCTCGGTGCGGGTGACGCGGCGGTTGCCCTGCTCACAGGTGACGAGGCGGCCCGCGGTGTCCAGGGTGTTGCCGTTGGGGTGACCGGCGGGCGAGCGGAAGACGCCGACCGTGCCGGTGGTCTCGTCCCAGCGCAGGAGGCGGTCGTTGGGAATGTCGCTCCAGACGACGTACCGCCCGGCCGGGACGTAGAGCGGTCCCTCGGCCCAGCGGCAGCCGTCGTAGAGCTTTTCCAGCCGGGAGTCACCGGCGGCGCACCGGCCGGTGCGGAACCGCTCGTCGAGGATCTCGTACAACTCGGGGTGCTCGCCGGGCATGGGGGCCGCCCTCTCTGTCGGGACGAAGACCGAATCTGTTCCCTACCGAACCACCACGCCTCGTTCCGGCGCGATGTCGCCATTCTCCACGTACCGGGCCTGCTGCAGACGGAGGACTGCGCTCGGGCCGTCTTCTCCGCCGGAGTCCCCGGACTCACCCCGGAAGAACTCGAACGGCGCGTTCGCCGCCGGATGGCGGGACAGGGTCTCGCCGTTCCGTACGAGTTGGTGATCCACGAGGCGGCCCTGCGCACCAGGGTCGGCGATCGTGCCGCCTCCCGGGCGCAACTCGCCACGCTCGTGGAACGTTCCGAAGCGGACAACATCACGGTCCGCGTCATCCCGCACGAAGGCGCCGACCGAACGCACCCTCACCCTCCCGATCACCGCCTTCACCGCCCTCGTCGAAGCACTCAAGAAGCCGTCAAGGGAACGGTGACCCTTCGAGGCCCCGCCCGTAGGCCGAGGACACCGCACGAACGGGGCCTCCACCTCGTCCTGAAGCCGGCCGTCCCTCAGTGTGACCGGTCGGAGGCACCGGGGGTCTCGGAAGCGAGGGCGTCCCGCATCGTGCGCAGCAGACGGTGCTGGCGGTTGCCGTAGAAGACGAGCCAGCTCAGGAAGACTCCGCTGAACACGGCCACGCCGACGGTCTGCCGCGGACCCGATGTCGCAGCCACCGCCGTCACGACGGCGCAGAAGAGGACGACCAGGAAGACCTGTGCCGTCACACGGTGGCGTGTGCGGTGCAGGCGCTGTTCGACCAGGTCACGCATGGCCCGGCGCTCCCGCGGATCCGTGGGGACGTCTCCCTTGCGCAGCTTCCGCTCCAGCGTCACGAGCCTGTCCGCCGAACCGCCGGCGGCGCGTTCCTCCTTGCGCCGCATGGCGATCATGATGGCGATGCCTCCGGCCGAGAAGACGGCCGTGCGCACCAGGACCGTTCCGAACGAGCGCCCCGGGAACAGCAGCATGCTCACGGCGCTCGCGACCAGAAGGGTCAGAACGATCTGCGCCCACAGGTGTTTTCCCAGGTAGGAGTTGAGGCGTTCCACGCGCGCCTCCGTTCACTTCCGTGCCCTGCGGCGCACGGTGAGAACCCGCACCGTCAGAGCCACGGCCAGCAGGATCCAGGTCACGGCGCAGTATCCCCACGTCGCTGTTCCGCGCAGGGCGCCCAGGGAGCTCCAGAGGGCCCACAGGGCCACCACGACGCACAGCGTGCTCCACGCGATGTCGGCGATGCGGACGGACAGCTGGGCGCGTTGTCTGGTGCCGGGTTCGAGATCACCGAGCCCGGACGATCGGGATGTCTCCGGCTGTGTCATGGATCATTCCTCGCGATGGTCGGCTTGGGATTCCCGGATACCCCGCGTTCCGGACGTCAGGCGGCCAACAGGGCGTCACGGAAAGGGAATCGCCCCTTCCGGCGCGGGCGCGCGGTCCCGTGAGAGCGGTGCCGTCCCCACCGTTCGGTGTCCGGATCGCCGCAGTACCGGCAGGGCTGTTCGCCCTGCTTCGGTGCGGGCGGCGGCCACGACGGCGTCGAGACCCGGCAGCGTGCCCGGGAACGTACGGCCAGGCCGGCCGGGGCCGCCGAGACCGTCTGCGCGGTGGCCCCGGGGCGGACAGGGCGCCGGCCGTGGCAGGGGCCGCCCTGGCGGGCCCCCCTACCGGGCCCGCGCGCGGCGCCCGGCCCCAGGAGCCGCAGGTGGCTTCGTTCGGAGCCAGGCTGGAAGGGACGGAGCGGCGTCGTCCAGGTCGCCGTCGGCGGGCCGGAAACGGAGCGGTCATGACCTCGGCCGCCCGGGAGGAGACACCCGTCGCCGTCGGGGCGGCGGCGTGGAACTGCGGATCAAGCCGATCGGCGGCGGAATGCCGGTCGGACACGCGCGGTTGCCCGAGGGCACCGACCTGGGCCCGGCGGTGGAGGGCCCGCCGGGTGACGCGTGCCCGCACTGGGGCACCTGTTCGAGGGGCGGCTGCGCATGCGTACGGAATCGGGGGAGGAGACGTATGAGGCGGGGCAGGCGTACTGCTGGGCACCCGGCCACGTATGCCTGGCCCTCGAGGACGGCGAGTGGGTGGAATCCTCGCCGTCGGGGGACCTCCAGAGGGTGATCGACCACCTGGCGTCACGGGCCGGATGAGCTGTCGGTGCCGGGCGGTACCGTCGGACCCATGTCCAACCAGGCGGGGAATCCCACGAACTCCACCGGCGAACGGCGCCTCGCCGTGCTCGAAGGCGTCCTGGAACGCATCACGTACGCCAACGAGGAGAACGGCTACACGGTCGCGCGCGTCGACACCGGCCGGGGCGCCGGCGACCTCCTCACGGTCGTCGGCGCGCTGCTCGGCGCCCAGGTTGGGGAGTCCCTGCGGATGGAGGGCCGCTGGGGCTCCCACCCGCAGTACGGCAAGCAGTTCCACGTGGAGAACTACACGACCGTCCTGCCGGCCACGGTCCAGGGCATCCGCCGCTATCTCGGCTCGGGCCTGGTCAAGGGCATCGGCCCGGTCTTCGCCGACCGCATCACCCAGCACTTCGGCCTGGACACGCTGAAGATCATCGAGGAGGAGCCCGAGCGGCTGATCGAGGTCCCCGGCCTCGGCCCCAAGCGCACGAAGAGGATCGCCGACGCCTGGGAGGAGCAGAAGGCGATCAAGGAGGTCATGCTCTTCCTCCAGACCGTCGAGGTCTCCACGTCCATCGCGGTGCGCATCTACAAGAAGTACGGCGACGCCTCCATCTCCGTCGTGAAGAACCAGCCCTACCGGCTGGCCGCCGACGTCTGGGGCATCGGCTTCCTCACCGCCGACAAGATCGCCCGGTCCGTGGGCATCCCGCACGACAGCCCGGAGCGGGTGAAGGCGGGCCTGCAGTACGCCCTGTCCCAGTCCGCCGACCAGGGCCACTGCTTCCTCCCCGAGGAACGGCTCATCGCGGACGCGGTCAAGCTCCTCCAGGTCGACACCGGCCTGGTCATCGAGTGCCTCGCGGAGCTGGCCGAGCCCCCGGAGGACGGCGCCGACCCCGGCGTCGTCCGCGAGAAGGTGCCGGGCCCGGACGGCGGCGACCCGGTCACGGCCGTCTACCTGGTCCCCTTCCACCGCGCCGAGCTCTCCCTCTCCGCCCAGCTGCTGCGCCTCCTGCGCGCCGACGAGGACCGGATGCCGGGCTTCCGTGACGTGGCCTGGGACAAGGCGCTGACCTGGCTGAAGGGGCGGACGGGAGCCGACCTCGCCCCCGAGCAGGAGGCGGCCGTGAAGCTCGCGCTCACCGAGAAGGTCGCGGTGCTCACCGGCGGCCCCGGCTGCGGCAAGTCCTTCACGGTCCGCTCGATCGTGGAGCTGGCCCGGGCCAGGAGGGCCAAGGTGGTGCTGGCCGCCCCGACCGGCCGCGCCGCCAAGCGCCTGGCCGAGCTGACCGGCGCCGAGGCCTCCACCGTCCACCGCCTGCTGGAACTCAAGCCCGGCGGCGACGCCGCCTACGACCGGGACCGCCCGCTGGACGCCGACCTGGTGGTGGTCGACGAGGCCTCCATGCTGGACCTGCTGCTCGCCAACAAGCTGGTCAAGGCGGTACCCCCGGGCGCCCACCTGCTCTTCGTCGGCGACGTCGACCAGCTGCCCAGCGTCGGCGCCGGCGAGGTCCTGCGGGACCTGCTGGCCGACGGCGGGCCGATCCCCGCCGTCCGCCTCACCCGGGTCTTCCGCCAGGCCCAGCAGTCGGGCGTGGTGACCAACGCGCACCGGATCAACGCGGGACAGCACCCGGTCACCGACGGCATGAAGGACTTCTTCCTCTTCGTCGAGGACGACACCGAGGAGGCCGGCCGGCTCACGGTGGACGTCGCGGCCCGGCGCATCCCCGCCAAGTTCGGCCTCGACCCGCGCCGTGACGTGCAGGTCCTCGCGCCCATGCACCGGGGCCCGGCCGGCGCGGGCACCCTGAACGGGCTGCTCCAGCAGGCCATCACCCCCGGCCGCCCGGACCTCGCGGAGAAGCGGTTCGGCGGCCGGGTCTTCCGCGTCGGCGACAAGGTGACCCAGATCCGCAACAATTACGAAAAGGGGAAGAACGGGGTCTTCAACGGCACCGTGGGCGTGGTCACTTCGCTCGACCCGGTCGACCAGCGCCTGACGGTGCTGACCGACGAGGACGAGGAGGTGCCGTACGAGTTCGACGAGCTGGACGAGCTGGCGCACGCCTACGCCGTGACCATCCACCGTTCCCAGGGCAGCGAGTACCCGGCGGTCGTCATCCCGGTGACCACGGGCGCCTGGATGATGCTCCAGCGCAATCTGCTCTACACGGCGGTCACGCGGGCCAAGCGGCTGGTCGTCCTCGTCGGTTCCCGCAAGGCGATCGGACAGGCGGTGCGCACGGTCTCGGCAGGCCGCCGGTGCACGGCCCTGGACTTCCGCCTCGCCGGTTCCCGGACCCCCGACGCACGCCTCTCCGGTGCCGGGGCCGCCGCTGTGAGCGGTCCGTCACCAAAAAATGATCGATCAAATGAGTCGTGAAGGTCACAGAGCCCTTCCGGATGACGGACAGAGGGGGCAGGATGGGCAAGTTGGCGGCACTGAGTGCCGCCAATAGGCCCGATGGTCGACCCCGAGTGCACTCTCCTGAGCCAAGTGGGGGATGGTAGAGACAGTCAGGGCACCTCGAAGATGAGGCACAACGTCGGTGAGGGAAGACGTGAGCGACAACTCTGTAGTACTGCGGTACGACGGCGGCGAGTACACCTACCCGGTGGTCGACAGCACCGTCGGTGACAAGGGCTTCGACATCGGAAAGCTCCGCGCTCAGACCGGTCTGGTGACGCTGGACAGCGGCTACGGCAACACCGCCGCCTACAAATCCGCGATCACCTACCTGGACGGCGAGGCCGGCATCCTCCGGTACCGCGGCTACCCCATCGAGCAGCTGGCCGAGCGCTCCACCTTCCTGGAGGTCGCCTACCTGCTGATCAACGGCGAGCTGCCGACGGTCGACCAGCTCACCGCGTTCAAGAACGACATCACGCAGCACACCCTGCTGCACGAGGACGTCAAGAACTTCTACAAGGGCTTCCCGCGCGACGCCCACCCGATGGCCATGCTGTCGTCGGTCGTCTCGGCGCTGTCCACCTTCTACCAGGACAGCCACAACCCGTTCGACGAGACGCAGCGCGACCTCTCCACGATCCGGCTGCTCGCCAAGCTGCCCACGATCGCGGCCTACGCCTACAAGAAGTCGATCGGCCACCCGTTCGTCTACCCGCGCAACGACCTGGGCTACGTCGAGAACTTCCTGCGCATGACCTTCTCGGTGCCCGCCCAGGAGTACGAGCTCGACCCGGTCGTGGTCTCCGCGCTGGACAAGCTGCTCATCCTGCACGCGGACCACGAGCAGAACTGCTCGACCTCCACGGTCCGCCTGGTCGGCTCCTCGCAGGCGAACATGTTCGCCTCGATCTCCGCCGGCATCAACGCGCTGTGGGGACCGCTGCACGGCGGCGCCAACCAGTCGGTGCTGGAGATGCTGGAGGGCATCCGCGACTCCGGCGGCGACGTCGACTCCTTCATCCGCAAGGTGAAGAACAAGGAGGACGGCGTCCGCCTGATGGGCTTCGGCCACCGGGTCTACAAGAACTTCGACCCGCGCGCCAAGATCATCAAGGCTGCCGCGCACGAGGTGCTGTCCGCCCTCGGCAAGTCCGACGAGCTGCTGGACATCGCGCTGAAGCTGGAGGAGCACGCGCTCTCCGACGACTACTTCGTCTCGCGCAGCCTCTACCCGAACGTCGACTTCTACACCGGTCTGATCTACCGGGCCATGGGCTTCCCGACCGAGATGTTCACGGTCCTGTTCGCCCTCGGCCGCCTTCCGGGCTGGATCGCCCAGTGGCACGAGATGATCAAGGAGCCGGGCTCCCGCATCGGCCGCCCGCGCCAGATCTACACGGGCGTGGTCGAGCGCGACTTCGTCCCGGTCGAGGAGCGCTGAGCCGCAGCCTCGCCTCTCACGGGGTCCCGCATCCGCTCGCCGGGTGCGGGACCTTCGTGCGTGGTGGCGGGCGGTCGCGGACAGCAGAAGGCGCCCCGGTGCGCCGGTCCCCCCACGGGCCGACGACCAGGGCGCCTTCCCATGTCCCGGTGCGGATTCCCCCCACGGGATCCGGCCGGGCGTCTGTGAGGACAGCGCCTGAATCGCTGTGTGAGCGCACGGACGGGTCGCCCCCGGCCGCCACTCGTACGGTGTGCGGTCTGCCGGGACAGCGCACGTTCGGGAGGGCCGCTCAAAGCTCCCCGGCGGGTACGTGCCCCGGCAACGCAATCTCTGGGAAAGTCCCCCAAGACATCCCCAGATGCCAGGAAGCGCCCCCCAAGACGCTGCCCGACATCGCCAACTTAGACCTTCGAACCCCTTCGATGGTTACGTTCGGATCACTGTGATCTGCGTCTCTTGCATATGTCCGTTAGGTACGCAAGAGCCCAGGTGTCACTCACGGGACTCAAGCGTAAGGATGATGCGCGAGCCTTGTGAAGAGCTTATGTGAGGGTCGTACCGGACTCCAGGGGTACGCCCCAACGTGAGACCTCAATGAAATGACCGCAGCCGCAGGCTGTTCGTCACCACGAAGACCGAGGAGAAGGCCATCGCCGCACCGGCGATCATCGGGTTCAGCAGCCCGGCCGCGGCCAGCGGCAGCGCGGCGACGTTGTAGCCGAAGGCCCACACGAGGTTGCCCTTGATCGTGGCGAGGGTCCTGCGGGACAACCGGATCGCGTCCGCGGCCACCCGCAGGTCACCGCGGACCAGGGTCAGGTCGCCCGCCTCGATCGCCGCGTCCGTGCCGGTGCCCAGGGCGAGGCCCAGATCGGCGACGGCGAGCGCGGCCGCGTCGTTGACGCCGTCACCCACCATGGCGACGACGCGCCCCTCGGCCTGCAGCCGCCGCACGACGTCGGCCTTGTCCTCGGGCAGCACCCCGGCGATCACCTCGTCGACGCCCACGGCCTCGGCCACCGCCTGGGCCACCGTCCGGTTGTCACCGGTCAGCAGCACCGGGGCGAGCCCCAGGGCGCGCAGCTCGCGCACCGCCTCGGCGCTGGTCTCCTTGACCGCGTCGGCGACGGCGAGGACGCCGCGTGCCACCCCGTCCCAGCCGACCACGACGGCCGTGCGCCCGCCGCTCTCGGCCTCCTGCCCCGCGCGGGCCAGCTCCGGCGGCAGGTCATCGAAGAGCCGCCCCACGGCCACCTCGTGGCCCTCCACGCGCCCGCGCACGCCCCGGCCGGGAACGTTCTCGAAGGACTCGACGGCCGGCAGCGTCCCGACGCGTTCCTCCGCACCGGCGGCGACCGCCCGGGCGACGGGGTGTTCGGAGGCGTGCTCCAGGGCACCGGCGAGCCGCAGCACCTGCTTCTCGTCGGCGCCCTCGGCGACGTACACCTCCTGCAGGGTCATGCGTCCGGTGGTGACGGTGCCGGTCTTGTCCAGGACGACGGTGTCGACGCGGCGGGTGGACTCCAGCACCTCCGGGCCCTTGATGAGGATGCCGAGCTGCGCGCCGCGCCCGGTGCCGACCATCAGCGCGGTCGGGGTGGCGAGCCCCAGGGCGCAGGGGCAGGCGATGATCAGGACGGCCACGGCGGCGGTGAACGCGGCCACCGTGTCGCCCGTGGCGCCCAGCCACCCCCCGAAGGTGCCGGCCGCGATCAGCAGCACCACGGGGACGAAGACCCCGGCGATCCGGTCGGCCAGCCGCTGCACCCGGGCCTTGCCGTTCTGCGCGTCCTCGACCAGCTTCGCCATCCGCGCGAGCCGGGTGTCGGCGCCGACGCGGGTCGCCTCGACGACGAGCCGGCCGCCCGCGTTGACCGTGGCGCCGGTGACGGTGTCGCCGACGGTGACGTCGACGGGGACGGACTCGCCGGTCAGCATGGACGCGTCCACGGCGGAGGAGCCCTCCACCACCGTGCCGTCGGTGGCGATCTTCTCCCCGGGCCGTACGACGAACCGGTCGCCGACGGTCAGCCGCTCCGCCGGGACCCGCACCTCGCGCCCCTCGCGCAGCACGGCCACGTCCTTGGCGCCCAGCTCCATCAGCGCCCGCAGGGCCGCTCCCGCGCGGCGCTTGGAGCGGGCCTCCAGATGGCGGCCGAGCAGGATGAAGGCGGTGACACCGGCGGCGACCTCGAGGTAGACGGCGGAGGCGCCGTCGGTGCGGGAGACGGTGAGTTCGAAGGGGTGCCGCATCCCGGGCATGCCCGCGTCGCCGAGGAACAGCGCCCACAGGGACCAGCCGAACGCGGCGAGCGTGCCGACGGAGACCAGCGTGTCCATGGTGGCCGCGCCGTGCCGGAGGTTGGTCCAGGCGGCCCGGTGGAAGGGCAGCGCGCCCCAGACCACGACGGGCGCGGCGAGGGTGAGCGAGAGCCACTGCCAGTTGTCGAACTGCAGGGGCGGGACCATCGCCAGCAGGACGACGGGGAGGGCGAGGAGCGCGGAGACGGTCAGGCGCCGGCGCAGGGCGGCCGACTCGGGGTCCTCCCGCGCGGCGGACGGCCCGTCCTGCGGGGCGGGTGGTTCCTCCGCCGGGGGCGGGGGCTCCTCGGCGGTGTAGCCGGTCCTCACCACGGTGGCGATCAGGTCGGCGACCCCGACGCCCGGCGGGTAGGTGATCCGGGCCTTCTCCGTCGCGTAGTTCACCGTGGCGGTGACGCCGTCCATGCGGTTGAGCTTCTTCTCGACGCGGGCCGCGCAGGAGGCGCAGGTCATCCCGCCGATGAGCAGCTCGACCTCCGCGACCGCCGGCTGCCCGCCGGTCGCGGCCTCGGCGGCGGTGGTGGTGCTGCTGGTCACGTCCGTCACTCCAGGAAGGCCGGGAAAGCCGGGAAGGAGGGGGTCCGGGACTCCGGGGCCGGCGGCGCGCCGGACCGCGGGGAACGGGTGGCCGGTACGGCCCGGTGCACGCCGTGCGGTGTCCCGGTCCCGTCTCAGGCCTTGCCGACGAGTTCGAAGCCGGCCTCGTCGACGGCGGCGCGCACCGCCGCCTCGTCGAGCGGGGCCGCGGAGACGACGGTCACCTCGCCGGTGGCGGCGATCGCCTTCACCGAGCTGACGCCGGGGATCTCGGAGATCTCGCCGGAGACGGCGCCTTCGCAGTGACCGCAGCTCATCCCGCTCACCTTGTAGACGGCGGTGACGGAACCCTGGGTGTCGGTCGGGGAAGTCATGGCGTTGCTCCTCGTCGAGGCGTACGGGGTTGAGGGGGCCCTCGGGGGCCACGCACTCCAGATTATACCCCTAGGGGGTATTAATCCACGACCAGCGGGTCGAGGTAGCGGACGAGGACGTTCTTCAGTTCCCGGACGTACGCCTCGCGCTCGGCGCCCTCGTGGGCGAGGACCAGTTCCAGTCCGGCCTTGTAGATCCCCACGCACACCTGGGCGGTGCGGCGCACGTCGGCGGCCGGCGTGTCCGGCAGGAACGGGGTGAGGAGGGTCTCGACCCGGGTGATCAGGGTGGCGTGCAGCGCGTCGTGCTCCTCGGCCATGCGGCCGGGGATGTCCGGGCCGTGCATCAGGGTGAAGAAGACCGGGTGGCGGCAGTTGAAGTCGATGAACCGGTCGACGGCCGCCGCGATGGCGTCCTCGAGGGGGGTGGTGGGGTCGACCGGAGCGAGGGCCTCGCCGTAGGCCTCCCGCATCTCGTGCATCAGCCGGCTGCCGAGCTCGATCGCGATCGCTTCCTTGTTGGGGAAGAACTGGTACAGCGTGCCCGGTGAGACGCCCGCCTCGCGGGCGATGGCGTTGGTGCTGGCGGCCGTGTAGCCGGTCGAGCAGAAGACGGAGGCGGCGGCCTCGAGCAGCTGGGCGATGCGGCGCTCGCCGCGCGCCTGACGGCGGACGGGCCGCTCGTCGGCCGCCCGCTGCCTCCCGGACGTCCCGGGCTCCCCGGACGTCCCGGACTCCCCGGA
>NZ_JAPSKQ010000327.1 GCF_031181555.1 Streptomyces sp.
ACGGGTGGCTCCTGCTGGAGGCGTCGGAGGCCTTCAGTACCGGCCGGCGGCCCGTGGCCGTGCCAGGCGCCGACTCATCCGCGTGACCATCGACCACCGGATCATCGCCTCGCTGCTGGCGGGCAGGGTCTCGTAGTCCGGGCCAGACGGCGCGAATGCATCAGCCACGCGAACGTGCGCTCTGCCACCCAGCGCCTGGGCAGCACCACGAACCCGGTCGTGTCGTCGGTGCGCTTGATGATCTCCAAGGTCAGCGCCAGTTTCTGACGGCACCAGTCGACGAGGGAGCCGGTGTAGCCGCCGTCGGCCCAGACGAGGGTGATGTCGCGGTGCAGGCGGCGCAGCCGGTCCAGCAGGCCCGCGGCGGCGTCCCGGTCGCCGATGTTCTCGGCGGTGACGCAGACGACCAAGAGCAGACCGAGGGTGTCGGTCACGATGTGCCGTTTGCGGCCCGGCACCTTCTTCCCGCCGTCGTAGCCGCCTGAGGCGGCCGGCACCGTCGCGGCGGCACGCACCGACTGCGCGTCGATGATCCCCGCCGTGGGCTCGGCCCCACGGCCCTCGCGCTCACGGACCTTCCCGCGCAGCCGGTCGTGGAACTCTGTGATCAGCCCGTGCTCGCGCCAGCGGCGGAAGAAGGCGTAAACCCGCCAGCCGGGGAAGTCCGCGGGCATCGCCCGTCAGGAGATCCCGCTCGCGACCAGGTAACGCGTCCAGCAGCTGCTGGTGACAGTAGCCCTCGGGCCGTCCATCCCGCCCCTGGAGCCAGGCCGGCACCGGCAGCAACGGCCGGATGGCCGCCCACTCCGCGTCCGTCATGTCCGACGGATACCGGCGGACCCGGTCCGGGTGATCGGCCGCGTTGCCGTACACGTGCGCGAGGCAATCGCACGACACGGCGGACGAGTTGAAGTGAACGGGCTCGGGCGCGTACAACAACGACACCAGTCGGGCGACTTCGTGCGGATCCCGGTCGGAGTCGCGGCAACCAGCATCGCGGCGGAACAGAGCCGGCACATCTCGACACTGGTGAGTCACCGGCTGTTCGACGCTGCCGTGCTGGGTCACCAGCAGGCGGGTGCCCGACACCTAGAACTGGATGTCGTCGGCGTTGCGGTGTCGGGTGTAGACGAGCTCGGGGTCGCGGCCGAGGTCGACCACCTCGATCAGGGCTGTCGCCCCTCGCCAGATCACCGACGTGCGCATGTGTCCGTCGCCGGCTGCGGTACCCGCAGGACCGCGAGGCGTTCCTTCTCCTGATGGACCTGCTCAAGGATCAGCCGCTCGTCCGAGCGGTGTGCGGCCACGTCATGGTCCGGTTCGCTGCTGCCGAGGCAGTCGGTGATCATTTCGTTGATGATCGCAGGCTTCCAGTCCTCGAACGGGGGGATCCTGGTTTCGGAGACCGACACGGGCTCGCGTTCCTCGGTGTAGCCCTCGGGCAGGTACCAGATCACATGGATGTCGTTGCGGCAGGTCGGGCCGCGCGGATCGACTTGAGCGCCGCCAGGGTGTTGGCGGTGCCCTTGCGAAGGCGGTTGACGCCCCACAGACGGTCGTCGCCGACGGAGTAGCAGCCGTGGAAGTAGGTGACGCCGTGGGTGCGGCGGTAGGTCGCCGGCAGCCGGTCGGGCTTGCCCTGCTTCGCCCAGCAGGAGCCCGCGGTGGGCCGGATCCCCAGCGGCCCGAACTCGTCGAAGGCG
>NZ_JAPSKQ010000039.1:0-21248 GCF_031181555.1 Streptomyces sp.
CGACAGAATCGGACCGGCCTTTCTGGGCCGGTCCGCGCTGTCAGGGCCTATATGGGGGGCCATCGGCATGATCCGCTTCAAGGCTGGGACTCCCCGCGGGGTGCCGCCCCGGTCCGCCTCACGGGCTCCCGCGCCTTTCCGTCTTCCCCTCCGGGCCCGCACGGCCGGCCACCGTGCCGCCGTCCGGCGGGACGGTCGGCATCCGCTGCGCCGGGTGCTCGACCTCGCACTGCCCACGACCCTGGGCGCCACCGCGGTCGTCTACCGGCTGACCTGCCCGCTCGCCCGGGACGACGCCCTCGGCGCGCGCCTCGTCAGCAGCGCCGTGCTGTGCGCGGCCGGCACCGGGCTGGTGCTGCACGTCCGGCGCGGGCTGCTGCGCGAACTGCGGCGGGCCCGCCGGGTCGCCGAGGCCGCGCAGAGCGTGCTGCTGCGGCCGCTGCCCCCGTGTGTCGACGGACTGGCCGTCGCCGCCGTCCAGTTGTCGGCCGACCAGGGCGCCCGGATCGGCGGCGACCTGTACGAGGTGGTCGCCACCGAGCACGGCGTACGGGCCGTCATCGGTGACGTCCGCGGGCACGGGCTCGGCGCCGCCGGGACCGTCGCCGCCGTCCTCGGCAGCTTCCGCGAGGCCGTGCACGACGAGGCCGAGCTGGCCGGGGTGCTGCGCCGGCTGGAACGGGCGGTGGCCCGGCACCTGCGGGAGCGGGCCGGCGCCGAGGACGCTCCCGCGGGCGCCGCCGACGGCCCGGCCGCCGAGGAGTTCGTCACCGTACTGGTGCTGGAGATCCTCCCGGACGGGGAGGTGCGGGCCCTGAACTGCGGGCACCCCTGGGCGTACCTGCTGAGCGGCGCCCGCGCCGAACCGCTCGTCCGCGCCGATCCGCTCCCGCCCCTCGGCCCGTTCCCGCTGCCGTCCGAACTCCCCGTCGTTCCCTGCGGACGCCTGCTGCCCGGCGACACCCTCGTCCTGCACACGGACGGAGCCGAGGAGGCACGGGACGCCGACGGCCGGTTCTTCCCCCTGCGCGACGTCCTCACCGACGCCGCACGCGCACACCCGCCCACACCCCGTGCCGTGCTGCGCACGGTCCTCGAGGCGCTCGTGCACCACACGGCCGGGCCGCCCAAGGACGACGTGGCCCTGCTGGTCCTCGTGAACGAGCGTCAGTCCCGGCGCACCCCGTCAGGGACGCGGGAATCCGCGCGGCCGGCCACGGCGGACCTGGGCCCGACCGATCGCCTGCGGTTCCCGGCGTAACCGGGGGAGCCGGCCGTGACCGGGGAACCGACGGGGCCGCACGCCGTCCGCCCCGCCACGGAGTGTCGGGCAGGCAGCTGGGCGGACGGCGTGGAAACGGGCCGCCGCACTGTACGAGGGGGAGCCGGCGGCCCGGCCGGCCTCTTTCGAGGCAATCCAGTCAACCGACCGGAAACCCTCCGCGACAGCGCGCGCACCCTACGGATTCGAGCACTCCGTTCACACCCCGTGTGAACGAGCAGCCACTACCCTGACGGCACCGAGTCACCGGGGGGCCCGAATGCAGCCCAACACTCTGCTCGACGCGATCCTGGACGAGGCCGGGATCTCGCACGCGGGTCTGGCCGCGCGCGTCAACCGGGCCGGACGGGCGCGCGGGCTGTCGCTGAGATACGAGCACACGGCCGTCGCCCGGTGGCTGAAGGGGCAGCGGCCCCGGGGCCAGGTGCCCGACCTGATCTGCGAGGTGCTCGCCGCCCGGCTGCACCGCCCGGTCACCCTCGACGACATCGGGCTCGGTGTGCCCGGCGAGCCGTCCGCCGCGCACACCGGCTCGCTCTCCGGATTCGTCGAACGGGCCACCGCGCTGTGGCGCTCCGACCAGCAGCAGCGTCCGCACGTCCTCGGCGCGCCCGCGGTCACCGGTACGCCCGCCGTGATGCCGGTGTGGGAGTGGGAGAACCCGCCCGAGGACGTGGACGTCTCCCGCGGCGGCCGGCACCCGGTCACCCCGGGCGACCTCGACATGCTGCGCGCCGCCCGCACCCACTACGAGCAGATGTACCGCAAGGTCGGCGGCATCGCGACGCGCGCCCGGATCGTCGGCTTCCTCAACACCGAGGCCGCCCCGCTGCTGCGCGGCAGGTACACCGACGCCACCGGCCGGCAACTGCACCGGGCCACCGGCGGGCTGGTGGCGATCGCCGGTATCTGCGCGTACGACTCCGACGCACACGGTCTCGCCCAGCGCTACTTCCACCAGGCGCTCCGGCTCGCGAAGGCCAGCGGGGACCGGGGGCTCGGCGCGTACGTGATAGCGCTGCTGGTCAACCAGTCGCTGTACACGCGGGAGTACCGGCAGGCCGTCGCGTTCGCGGAGGCGGCGCTGCGCGCGGCCGGCAGGCACATCACCCCGGCGCTCGCCTCCGACCTGTACGCGATGCAGGCCAAGGCCTACGCGCACCTCGGCGACGGTGCGAGCGCGCTGTCCTGCATCCGGCGGGCCGAGCGGGCGGCCGAGCGCATCCGGCGCGGGTACGAGCCCGACGAGACCGGTTACGTCCAGCCCGGCCTGGTCAACGTCCAGGTGGCGGAGGCGCTGCTGAGCCTCGGTGAGCTGGCGGCGGCCGGCGAGCACGCCGCGGCGGCCGTGGACACCCCCGCGCACGACCGGGGCCGGGTGCACCGGCTGGCCATGCTGAGCACCATCGAGCTGCGTCAGGGCAACGCCGACAGCGCGGTGGCCATCGCGGTGCGGATGGCCGAGCAGGCCCGCGGGATGGAGTCGCAGCGGCTGCGCGACAGACTGCGGGCGGTGCGCGAGCACCTCGTGCGCAGCGGCTGCGCCGGCACGGCCGAGGCGGCCGAACTCATCGACGGGGCACTGCGCGTACCGCTGTAGGACAGGCGCAGATCAGGGGCACCGCGCCCGGCACGCGCCTCCACCGCGCCTTCCGCTGCGCCGCGGGCGGCCTCCCGTGCGCCTGCTGTCGGACCGTTCCTACTGCGATATTGCCCCTTACCCGTCGGAAGGTGGCAGAACCGTGCAGTGGATGAAACAGAACGAACAAACTGTGTATGCGAACCGCTGGTTCAGCGTCAATCTCGCGGATGTCGAACTGCCGGACGGCCGGCATCTCGACCACTTCCTCATACGGCTGCGGCCCGTCGCCGTGGCCACGGTGGTGAACGAGGCCAACGAGGTCCTCCTGCTCTGGCGCCACCGTTTCATCACCGACAGCTGGGGGTGGGAACTCGCGGCGGGCGTGGTCGAGGACGGCGAGGACATCGCCGGGGCGGCCGCCAGGGAACTGGAGGAGGAGACCGGCTGGCGGCCGGGACCCCTGCACCACCTCATGAGCGTGGAGCCGTCCAACGGCCTCACCGACGCCCGGCACCACGTCTACTGGGCCGACGAGGGCGAGTACGTCGGCCACCCCGTGGACGACTTCGAGTCGGACCGCCGGGAGTGGGTGCCCCTCAAGCTGGTCCCCGACCTGGTCGCCCGCGGTGAGGTCCCGGCCGCCGGCATGGCCGCCGCGTTACTCCTGTTGCACCACCTCCGGCTCGGGCAGGACACCATGCCCTGATGCGGGCTACCGAGTCCGTACGGTGTGCGGACGCCGCGGGCCCGGCACCGGGCTCCCGGTGCCGGGCCCGCGGCCGGGGCGTCAGCCGTACGTGTAGAAGCCCGAGCCGGTCTTGCGGCCCAGCCGGCCCGCGTCGACCATGCGCTGGAGCAGCGGGGGAGCGGCGTACAGCGGCTCCTTGTACTCCTCGTACATCGAGTACGCGACCGAGGCCACCGTGTCCAGGCCGATCAGGTCGGACAGCTTCAGCGGGCCCATCGGGTGGGCGCAGCCCATCTCCATGCCGTTGTCGATGTCCTCCCGGCTGGCGATGCCCGACTCGAACATCCGGATCGCGGAGAGCAGGTACGGGATCAGCAGCGCGTTGACCACGAAGCCGGAGCGGTCCTGGGCGCGGATCGCGTGCTTGCCCAGCACCTTCTCGGTGAACACCTGGGCACGGCTCAGCGTGCCCTCGGAGGTGGTGAGCGCCGGGATCAGCTCCACCAGCTTCTGCACCGGGGCCGGGTTGAAGAAGTGGATGCCGATGACGTGGTCGGGCCGCGAGGTGGCGACCGCCAGCTTCACCAGCGGGATGGAGGAGGTGTTGGAGGCCAGGATCGCGTCCGGCCGGGTCACCACCTGGTCCAGCACCTGGAAGATCTCCGTCTTGACCTGCTCGTTCTCGACGACGGCCTCGATCACCAGGTCACGGTCGGCGAACTCGCCGAGGTCCGTGGTGAAGCTCAGCCGCGCCTGCGTGGCCTCGAGCTCCTCCGCGGTGATCTTGCCGCGTTCGGCTGCCTTGGACAGGGAGTTGAACAGCCGGGTACGGCCGATCTCCAGGGCTTCGCCGGTGGTCTCGGCGACCTTGACGTCCAGTCCGGCACGGGCGCACACCTCGGCGATCCCCGCGCCCATCTGACCGCAGCCCACCACTCCGACGCGTTCGATGTCGGTCACATCGTCCCTTTCGCTACTGCTTACGGCTGTGGCAGGTCCGCCGGGTCCCGGTGCCTGCTCCGTTCGTGCACGTTACTCCGAAGTATCGATGATCGATCGCCGGGGTGGGGCATCCTGGGCGCGAAACGGACCGTGACCGGGCGGTCCGACGGGGTGCCGGGGTTCCAGGGGGTGCGCGATGGGACGAGTGTCACGCAGGGCGTTCGCGGCGGTGACGCTGGCCGCGCTGGCGGCGATGCCGCAGGCGTCCGCCGCGCCGGGGCGGCGCGCGGCGGCGGCCGGGGCGGCCGACGAGATGCGGGGGATGTGGCTGGCCACCGTGACCAACCGGGACTGGCCCTCCCGGCCGGGCCTGAGCGCCGCGCGGCAGCGCGCCGAGCTGGTCGCCCACCTCGACGCGGCCGTCCGGGCCCGGCTCAACACCGTGATCTTCCAGGTGCGGCCCACGGCCGACGCGCTGTGGCCCTCGCCGTACGAGCCGTGGTCGCAGTACCTCACGGGCACCCAGGGCCGGCACCCCGGCTGGGACCCGCTCGGCACGGCCGTCGCGGAGGCCCACGCCCGCGGTCTGGAACTGCACGCCTGGTTCAACCCGTACCGCGTCGCCCTCCACACCGACCCGTCCCGGCTGGCCGCCTCCCACCCGGCCCGCGCGAACCCCGGCTGGATCGTCCCGTACGGCGGCAGGCTGTACTACAACCCGGGGCTGCCCGAGGTCCGCGCCTTCGTGCGGGAAGCGATGCTCGACGCGGTGCGCAGGTACCCGGTGGACGCGGTCCACTTCGACGACTACTTCTACCCGTACCCCGTGGCCGGCCAGACCTTCGACGACGACCGCGCCTTCGACACCCACGGCGGCGCCTTCCCGGACCGGGCCGCGTGGCGGCGGGACAACGTCGACCGGCTGGTGCTCGAGACGGCGGCCGGGATCAAGGGGATCCGGCCCGGCACCCGCTTCGGCATCAGTCCCTTCGGGGTGTGGCGCAACGCGGACACGGACCCCTCCCCGGGCTCCCGACTGCGCTCGGGCGGGGGAGACCCCCGTGGCTCGGACACCCGGGCGGGCGTGCAGACGTACGACGACCTGCACGCGGACACCCGCCGGTGGGCCCGGGAGAACTGGATCGACTACATCTGCCCGCAGCTGTACTGGAACATCGGCTTCGCCGCCGCCGACTACGCCAAGCTGCTCCCCTGGTGGGCCGACGTCGTACGGGGATCGGGAACGCGGCTCTACCTGGGGGAGGCGCTGTACAAGGCGGGCGACCCGGCGCAGCCCGCGGCCTGGCGGGACCCGGCCGAACTGTCCCGGCACCTGGCCCTGGCCAAGGAGTACGCACCGGTCCGCGGACACGTCTTCTTCGCCGCCCGCGAGGTGACGGCCGACCCGGTCGGGGCGATGGCGCGGGTGGTCGCCGACCACTACCGGCGGCCGGCGAGACCCCCGCGCTGATCTACCGCTGGATCGTCGGGGTCGTCGTCCTGTGCCGGATCTCGGTGTCGGGGCCGGGCGAGCACACGCCCTCGTGTCCGTCCTCGAAGCGGACGCGGTAGGGCGGACTGCCCTCCCGTCCCATCACTTCGACGATCTCGCCGACCTTGTCGTGCTGACCGACCACCCTGCCGTGCTGGACAAGCAGGTCGCCCACGGTTGCGTGCATCGGGGCCTCCTCACAAGTGCGGGAGCAGCGGTCCGTGGCATCGAGTCTACGGCGGAGCACGCCGCTCGGCAGCGGGCGCACGCCCTCCTCAGGCACGTGCCCGCTGCGTGGCGGCGATGCACACGAGCACCGCCGCGGCCGCCAGCGGGGCGGCCACCGTCAGGTGCTCGTTCAGCAGCAGCACCGACCACACCAGTGTGAGCAGCGGCTGGGCCAGCTGCAACTGGCTGGCCTTGGGGATGCCGATCGCCGCCATGCCCCGGTACCACACGATCAGCCCGAGGAACTGCGACCCCGCGGCCACCCACAGCAGTCCGGTCACGCTGTGCGCGGTCAGCCGCACCGGCTCGAGCGTCAGCGCGATCGCGGCGACGGGCACGGCGAGCGGCAGGCACAGCACCAGAGCCCAGCCGATCACCTGCCAGCCCGGCATCACCCGGGCCAGCCGGCCGCCCTCGGTGTACCCGGCCGCGCACACCAGCAGCGCCGCGAAGAGGTACAGGTCGGCCGTGGTCAGCGCGCCGCCGCTCTGCTGGACGGTGAACGCCACGACGGCGGCGGCTCCGGCGAGGGCCGCCGCCCAGAAGGCGCGCGAGGGGCGGGAGCCGACGCGCAGGGCGGACAGCAGCGCCGTGGTCAGCGGGAGGAGGCCCACCACGACGGCCGCGTGCGCGGTGGTCGAGGTCTGCAACGCCAGCGTGGTCAGCATCGGGAAGCCGAGGACCACCCCGGCGCCGACCACCGCGAGCCCGGGCCAGTGACGGCGGCCGGGCGGCGGAACGCGCAGGGCGAGCAGACAGCCGCCCGCGATCAGCGCCGCCAGCACGCTGCGCACGGCGACCAGCGACCAAGGGCCGAAGCCCTCCAGGCCCCAGGCGGTGGCCGGAAAGGTGAGGGAGAAGGCGACGACGCCGAGGGCGGCCTGGAGGGTGCCGAGGCCGGCGCGGCCCCGGTGGGCGGTGACCGCTATCGGGGGCGCGGTGGTAGCGCTACTCTGTGCTCTCATGCATGAGCGTAGCAGTGTCGGAGAGCTGGCGGATCGGCTGCGGCGTGAGCTCGACCGCTACTCTCCCGGTGGAAAGCTCCCGTCCAGCCGGGCCCTGGTGGAGCGGTTCCGGGTGAGCCCCGTGACCGTCTCCCGGGCGCTGGCGCAGCTCGCCGCCGAGGGACTGGTCGTCACCCGGCCCGGCGCCGGCGCCTTCCGCGCGCAGCCCCGCGCCTCGGCCGCCCCCGCCGGGGACACCTCCTGGCAGGAGGTCGCCCTCAGCGCGGACGGCGCCGCCGACCTCGTACCGCGCTCGGTGGACGCCTCCGGGGTGCTGGCCTCGCTCGCCGCGCCGCCGCCCGGGGTGATCGAGTTCAACGGCGGCTACCTGCACCCCTCCCTGCAGCCCGAGCGGGCGATGGCGGCGGCACTGTCCCGGGCCGGGCGCAGGCCGGGTGCCTGGGGGAGGCCGCCCATGGAAGGGCTGCCGGAGCTGCGCGAGTGGTTCGCGCGCAGTGTCGGAGGCCCGGTCACGGCGGCGGGGGTGCTGGTCACGTCGGGCGGGCAGTCCGCGCTGACCACCGCCCTGCGCGCGCTCGCGCCGCCCGGCGCGCCGGTCCTGGTCGAGTCGCCCACCTACCCGGGCATGCTGGCCATCGCCCGCGCGGCCGGACTGCGCCCGGTGCCCGTCCCGGTGGACGCGGACGGCGTGCGGCCCGCGCTGCTCGCGGACGCGTTCCGGGCGACCGGAGCCCGGGTCTTCGTCTGCCAGCCGCTGTTCCAGAACCCCACCGGTGCCGTGCTCGCGCCCGACCGGCGCGGCGAGGTGCTGCGCATCGCCCGCGAGGCGGGCGCCTTCGTGGTCGAGGACGACTTCGTCCGGCGACTGGTGCACGAGGACGCGGGTCCGCTGCCGCGCCCGCTCGCCGCCGACGATCCCGACGGGGTCGTGGTGCACGTCTGCTCGCTGACCAAGGCGACCTCGCCCAGCTTCCGGGTGGGCGCCCTCGCCGCGCACGGCCCGGTGCTGGAGCGGCTGCGGGCCATCCAGGTCGTCGACACCTTCTTCGTCCCCCGCCCCCTCCAGGAGGCCACGCTGGAACTCGTCGGCTCGCCCGCCTGGCCGCGCCATCTGCGCGCGATCTCGGCCGAGCTGCGGGCCCGCCGGGACGCCATGACCGCCGCGCTCCGCCTCCACCTGCCGGAACTCGCCCTGCCGCACGTCCCGTCCGGCGGCTACCACCTGTGGCTGCGGCTGCCCGAGGGCGCCGGGGGCGCCTCCCAGGCTTTCGGCCCCGGGGGAGAGTCCGCCCTGACGGCCGCCGCCCTGCGCGCCGGCGTCGCCCTCACCCCCGGCCGCCCCTACTTCAGCGCCGAGCCCCCGGCCGGGCACCTCCGGCTGAGCTTCGCAGCGGTGGCGGGCACCGGGGAGATCACGGAGGGCGTGCGGCGCCTGCGCACCGCCTGCGACGAGGTGCTCTAGCGAGGGCCGGCCGCGCGGGACCGGCGCGACGCCGCGGGCGAATCCGCCGGTGACGCGGCCGGTCCGGCCTCCGGCTCCCGGAGCGGTCGGCGGCCGAGGTTCCGCACGGCCGGTGGCACCCCTCACCGACAAGGCATCCGACCTGCGAAAACCGCTCGACGCCGGTGCCCGGACCTGGCAGCCTCCCGGCATGACCGACAGCTTCAGCCTCCCCGAGGGGTACGAGATCTCCACCGACCCCGGACGGATCGACGCCGAGCGCGTGCACCGGTGGCTGTCCACCGACGCGTACTGGGCCCTCGGACGCCCCCGGGACAAGCAGGACGCGGCGATCGCGGGCTCGCTCAACTTCGGTGTCTACGCGTCGGCGTCGGGGGAACAGGTGGCCTACGCCCGGGTCGTCACCGACCGGGCCACCTTCGCCTGGCTGTGCGACGTGTACGTCGACCCCTCGGTGCGGGGGAAGGGCGTCGGTACGGCCCTGGTGGCGGCCGTACGGGAGGATCTGCTGCCGTACGGACTGCGGCGCGTCCTGCTCGCCACGCACGACGCGCACGGTGTCTACGAGAAGCTCGGTTTCCGGGCGCTGGACCGGCCCGACCAGTGGATGGCGCTCGTCCTGGAGTGACCGCTTTCCGCCGACGCGGGTCGCGGGCGACCTGTCCGGCAGGTCCTGACCTGCGGGCAAGGCGCGGCGCACCCTGGGCAACGTTCGTGGTGACACCTCTTGACCCGCGTGCTTCCGCGTCTGACGATCGCCGCATGGCACTTCGGGTCACGTTCGTCGCCGCCGCGGGGAGCTCCTCGGCGCTCGCCGAACGCTTCGAGGACGACCGGCCGCTGGACCGGGCCGGCTGGAGCGAGGTGCAACGGGTCGCCCATGAGCTGCTGCCGCTCGCCGCCGCCGATCTGCGCTACTGCCCGCCGGCCCCGCGCAGCCGTGCCACCGGGGACGGTCTCGGCTACGCCCCGCTGGTGCAGCTCGCCCTGCGCGACTGCGACATGGGCCGCTGGCGCGGGCTGATCCCGGGCGAGGCGACGGCCCGGGAGCCGGAGGCGGCTGGGGGTGCCTCCCTGCTCGAACGGAGTTGAGAGCTTGGGGGAGCCTGGGTCGCCGACCCGCGGGCCACGCCGCACGGCGGGGAGCCGCTGCTGGACTTCATCCGGCGCGTCGGCGGCCGGTTCGGCACCCGGCCCCCGGAGGACGGCTGCACGGTGGTGGCCGTGGCCGAGCCGTCCGTGATCCGCGCGGCCCTGGGGTACGTGCTGAAGGCGCCGCCGGCGACGTACTGGAACATCGACGTCCGCTCGCTGTCGGCGATCGGCGTGGCCGGCCGGGCCGCTGGAGCCTTCGCCTCGGCGGGGCGCCCGCTCAGCCCATGCGCGCGTAGCCGGTGGTCAGCTCCAGGTCCTTGGCCGGCCCGCGCACCCGCCAGACCGTCCGCCAGTGGTCCTCGTCGCGGACGGTGAACTCGCCCCGGTAGAGGTCCGCCGCGCACGGATGGCCGGCGACGTGCCGGCCCGCCGTGAGGTCCAGGTCGTGGAACGGGCGGCCGTCCGCGAACCGCACGTCCGCCGTGCCGCCCGGTCCCGGCAGGAAGCGCAGTGTCCGCTCGGCGGGCCGGGCGACGCCCCGCCAGGTGAAGGTGCCGGATTCCCGGTGCAGCAGGCCACCGCCCTCCAGCGGGCCGAAAACGGTCGTCCCCTCGAAACGCCCGCGGTCGCCGCTCGCCAGGTCGCGCACGGTCCGCTCCACCCGCCAGTGGCCGCTCAGGTAGGCCAGCACATCGGGTACCGGCCAGAACTCGCCCATCCCGTCCGCCCTCACACGGTCTTCCCTCGCGCACGACCCATTGACGTGCTCCTGCCCCCTCTCTATCTTGCCGTTCGAAGTGCTGATCAATGGTCGACATATCGAACAACTCCGGAGTCCCCACTCCCAGAGAGCCGCGGAGTATCCATGTCACGCACCGCACGAAGCCGCGCCCGCCTCAGACTCGGCCTCACCGCCACCGCCCTCCTGACGGCCGCCGCCCTCGTCCCGGCCCCCGCGCACGCCGAGGACGTCACCGACTACACGATCACCGTCGACCCGGACGCCCGGGGCGCGGCGATCGACGACACGATGTACGGCGTCTTCTTCGAGGACATCAACCGGGCCGCCGACGGCGGTCTGTACGCCGAGCTCGTGCAGAACCGGTCCTTCGAGTACTCCACCGCCGACAACGGCTCCTACACGCCGCTGACCTCCTGGACGGTCGGCGGCACGGCCGAGGTGGTGAACGACTCCGGCCGGCTCAACGAGCGCAACCGCAACTACCTCGCCCTGGGTGCGGGTTCCTCCGTCACGAACAC
This sequence comes from Streptomyces sp., assembly GCF_031181555.1. Lineage (GTDB taxonomy): Bacteria > Actinomycetota > Actinomycetes > Streptomycetales > Streptomycetaceae > Streptomyces > Streptomyces fimbriatus. The sequence continues at coordinate 10,997 of NZ_JAPSKQ010000039.1, forward strand.
CGGCTACAACACCGGCATCCGTGTGGAGAAGGGCAAACGGTACGACTTCTCGGTGTGGGCCCGCGCCGAGAACGGCACCACCCTGACCGTCGGCCTGAAGGACACCGCGGGGCAGCTCGCGACCGTCCGCCGGGTGGCGGTGAAGGGCGACTGGGCCAAGTACGAGGCCACGTTCACCGCGTCCCGCACCAGCAGCCGCGGCCGCCTGACCGTCGCCTCCTCCTCGGCCGCGGCCCTCGACATGGTGTCGCTGTTCCCGCGCGACACCTACAAGCGCCAGCCCAACGGCCTGCGCAAGGACCTCGCCGAGAAGATCGCCGCCCTGGAGCCGGGCTTCGTCCGCTTCCCCGGCGGCTGCCTGGTCAACACCGGGTCCATGGAGGACTACAGCGAGTCCTCCGGCTGGCAGCGCAAGCGCTCCTACCAGTGGAAGGACACCGTCGGCCCGGTCGAGGAGCGCGCGACCAACGCGAACTTCTGGGGCTACAACCAGAGTTACGGTCTCGGTTACTACGAGTACTTCCGCTTCGCCGAGGACATCGGCGCCATGCCGCTGCCCGTCGTCCCGGCCCTGGTGACCGGCTGCGGCCAGAACCGGGCCACCGACGACGAGGCGCTGCTGAAGCGGCACATCCAGGACACCCTCGACCTCATCGAGTTCGCCAACGGCCCGGCGACCTCCACGTGGGGCAGGGTGCGCGCCGAGATGGGCCACCCGAAGCCCTTCGGCCTCACCCACATCGGTGTGGGCAACGAGGAGAACCTGCCCGTCGAGTTCATGGAGCGCTTCAAGAGGTTCCGGGCCGCCATCGAGGCCGAGCACCCGGACATCACGGTGATCTCCAACTCCGGCCCGGACGACTCCGGCACCACCTTCGACACCGCGTGGCGCCTCAACCGCGAAGCCGGCGTCGACATGGTCGACGAGCACTACTACAACAGCCCGCAGTGGTTCCTGCAGAACAACGACCGCTACGACGCGTACGACAGGAAAGGCCCCCAGGTCTTCCTCGGCGAGTACGCCTCCCAGGGCAACGCCTGGAAGAACGGCCTCGCCGAAGCCGCGTTCATGACGGGTCTGGAGCGCAACGCGGACATCGTCAAGCTCGCCTCGTACGCGCCGCTGCTCGCCAACGAGGACTACGTCCAGTGGTCGCCGGACATGATCTGGTTCAACAACCACGCGTCCTGGGGCTCGGCCAACTACGAGGTCCAGAAGCTGTTCATGACCAACGTCGGCGACCGCGTGGTCCCGTCGGAGGCGACCACCACCCCCGACGTCAGCGGCCCCATCACCGGCGCCGTCGGCCTGTCGACCTGGGCGACCAGCGCGGCCTACGACGACGTGAGGGTGACCGCCGCCGACGGCACGACGCTGCTGGACGACGACTTCTCCGGTGGCGCGTCGCGATGGACCCACAGCGGCGGCGGCAGCTGGAGCGTCCGGGACGGCCAGTACGTCCAGACCGACGAGGCCGCCGAGAACACCCTGGTCACGGCCGGCGACCCGGCCTGGCGCGACTACGACCTGCACGTGAAGGCCACCAAGAAGTCCGGCAAGGAGGGCTTCCTCGTCGCCTTCGGCGTCAAGGACACCGGCAACTACTACTGGTGGAACCTGGGCGGCTGGAACAACACCCAGTCCGCCGTCGAGCAGGCCGTGGACGGCGGCAAGTCGACGCTCATCTCCAAGGCCGGGTCGATCGAGACGGGCCGCGCCTACGACATCGACATCAAGGTGCGCGGCCGCCAGGTCACCCTCTACCTCGACGGGCAGGAGTGGGGCAGCTTCACCGACGACAAGCCGGCCGAGCCGTTCCGCCAGGTGGTCACCGAGGACGCCCGGACCGGTGAGCTGATCGTCAAGGTGGTCAACGCCCAGCCGGCTGAGGCCCGCACGGCGATCGACCTCGGCGGCGCGAAGGTCGCCTCCAGGGCCCGCGTGACCACGCTGGCCGCCGACGCGGACGCGGTGAACACGGAGACGGACACCCCGGTCACCCCGGTGACGTCCACGTTCGGCGGGGTCGCCCCGAAGTTCACGTACACCTTCCCGGCGAACTCGGTGACGTTCCTGAGGATCAAGCAGAGGTAGGGCACCCGGCCCGCCGCGCTGCCGGACCCTCGGGCCCCAGCGCGCCTCCCGCGAGCTGTGGCGGCCGTCGGTCACCGCCATGTCGGCGGCCGGTGCCATGCACCTGGTCAGCAGGGGCTCCCCCTTGGGCGTCGCCCCGGACAGACCGACGCGGGCCGTGCCGCCCCGGGGGACGTGGAAGCTCACGCCCATGCGGGTGTGCGGCTCCAGCTCCGTCCGCCGGGCGAGGCGCCCTCCGGCCACCGGCTGACCGCCGGGACGTGGCGTTGCGGTCGGCCGGGCGGGGCGGCGGCGGCCGTCCGTGCTTCGGCGGGCACGGCTTCGCCTCCCTGGAGAACCGGCGGTTCCTCCTTCGGTGACCGGTCACCGGTCAGCGGGCCCTGCTTGACCTTGACACGGTGACAAGGCCTTCACTGCTTGCCGAGGAGGTGGTCTCGATGACGACCACGAGACAGGACACGGACGCGGTACGAGCGCTCCAGGGGCTGGAGGACGGCCGTTCGTCCGTGCGACTGCGGGCCGCTCTGGCGCTCGGCACGTCGCCCGACCCGCGCTTTGTCGACAAACTCGTCGAACGATGCGCGATCGAGCCCGAGTTCTTCGTCCGCGACATGCTGACCTGGGCGCTCACCCGCCACCCGGTGTCCGTGACGCTCCCCGGGCTGGTCCGCGAAGTCCGCTCGGAGCGTGCGCAGGCACGGAGCCAGGCGCTGCACACGCTGTCCAAGATCGGGGACCGGCGGGCGTGGCCGGCGATCACACGGGCGCTGTTGTCCGACGCCGACGACGAGGTGGCACGGAGCGCCTGGCGGGCCGCGGTCGTGCTCGTGCCGGAAGGCGAGGAGCCGGCCTTGGCCGCGGCGCTGGCGACGCAGCTCGGGCGCGGTGAGCGGGAGACGCAGCTGAGTCTCAGCCGGGCGCTGGTCGCGCTGGGTGAAGTGGTCGTGCCGGCTCTGCGTACCGCGACGACGGCCCCTGACCCGCGCGTGCGCGCGCACGCGCTCGCCACGCAACGGCTGCTGCGCGACCCGGACGCCGGATTCGAGTTCGCGATCGAGGAGGCGAAGCGCGTCGTGGCCCTCGGCGGGTCCGGACAGGAGGGACGATAGGACGTGTTGATCGGTGAGGTGGCGCGACGGTCCGGGGTCAGTGCCCGCATGCTCCGGCACTACGAGTCGCTCGGCCTGGTGCGGCCTTCGGGCCGTACGGGCTCCGGTTACCGGGAGTACTCCGGTGAGGACATCCGGCGGATCTTCCATGTCGAGAGCCTGCGGTCGCTGGGTCTGTCGCTGCGCGAGATCGGGCGCGCGCTCGACGATCCCGGCTTCACGCCCTCGGCGCTCATCGGCGACCTCATCCGTCAGACACGCGACCGCATCGCGGCCGAGACCGAGCTGCTCACGCGGCTGCGCCGGATCGATGCCGCGGATCCCACCGGCTGGGAGGACGTCCTCCAGGTCGTCGCGCTCCTCCAGGCACTGGGGTCGAAGAGCGCCGACACGCGCCAGCGCGCGGCCCTCTCCTCGGCGGACGAGGTTCCGGCGCCGGTGGAGGCCCTGGTCGAGGCGGCACTGAGCGAGACGGAGCCGAACGTCGCCGGAGCCCTTCGATGGGCGCTGGCGCGATCGGGCGACGGCGGCCCGGCACTGCTGGCGGAGGGCCTCGGCTCACCGGTGGCCGCGGTGCGGGAACGTGCCGTTCGGTCCCTCGCCGAGATGCCCGGTGAGGAGGCCACCGCGCGGCTGCGGCACGCTCTCGCGAACCCCGACGCCGTGGTCCGCGGGCACGCGGCTCTGGCGCTCGGGGCACGCGGAGTGGCCGATGCGGTCCCGGTGCTCATCGACATGATCGTGGAGGGAAGGAACGACACCGATGCGGCCGATGCGCTGAGCGTGCTGGCGAGCGACACCACGACGGCGGACCGGATCGCGACCGGGCTCGTCGACCGCATCGCCCACGACGCCACCGGAGCGCCTGCACGCGGACGGCTGACCCAGGCGCTGGCGGACATCCCGGGGGCGACGGTGTCACGTGCCCTCGTGGAGCTGTCGCACGACGAGGACCGTGCCGTCGCGCTGACCGCGGCGTACCTCCTTCGGCTGCGCGACACGCGGTGACGGATCTCTCCCGGGCGCCGCGCACACGGCCCGCGGGACGCGGGGGTTCCGGACCCGTCACCGTCCGCCGAAGGGGGACGGCGGGCCCCCCGGCCCGGTTTCCGCAGCACTGCCCCGACACCGCGGCGGACGACGAGGTCGGCAGCGCCTCGACCTGCCGCCGCACACGGCATTGCATAAACCTGCGAAGAAACGTATAGTCATGCCATCCAGGAGGAGGTGCCATGACCGTACGTGCCGCAGTGGCCGGAGCGAGTGGATACGCGGGCGGGGAGCTGCTGCGTCTGCTGCTCGCGCACCCCGAGATCGAGATCGGTGCCCTGACCGGCAACTCCAACGCCGGACAGAGGCTCGGTGCGCTGCAGCCGCACCTGCCGCCGCTCGCCGACCGGGTCCTGGAGCCGACCACGGCCGAGGTGCTCGCCGGACACGATGTCGTCTTCCTCGCGCTGCCGCACGGACAGTCCGCGGCCGTCGCCGAGCAGCTCGGCCCGGACGTGCTCGTGGTCGACATGGGCGCCGACTTCCGGCTGAAGGACGCGGCCGACTGGGAGCGGTTCTACGGTTCCCCGCACGCCGGTACCTGGCCGTACGGCCTGCCCGAACTGCCGGGTGGCCGCGATGCGCTGGAGGGGTCCAAGCGCATCGCGGTGCCCGGTTGCTACCCGACCGCCGTCTCGCTGGCCCTCTTCCCGGCGTACGCGGCGGGGCTCGCCGAGAGCGAGGCCGTGATCGTCGCCGCGTCCGGGACGTCCGGCGCGGGCAAGGCGCCCAAGCCGCACCTGCTGGGCTCCGAGGTCATGGGCTCCATGTCGCCGTACGGCGTGGGAGGCGGGCACCGGCACACCCCCGAGATGATCCAGAACCTCTCCGCGGTGGCGGGCGAGCGGATCTCCGTCTCCTTCACCCCCACCCTCGCGCCGATGCCCCGCGGCATCCTCGCCACGTGCAGCGCGAAGGCCGGCCCCGGCGTCACCGCCGACTCCGTCCGCGCCGCCTACGAGAAGGCCTTCGCCGACGAGCCCTTCGTCCACCTGCTCCCCGACGGCCAGTGGCCCGCCACGGCGTCCGTCCACGGTTCCAACGCCGTTCAGCTGCAGGTCGCGTACGACGAGGCCGCGGGGCGGATCATCGCGATCAGCGCCATCGACAACCTGACCAAGGGCACCGCGGGCGGTGCCGTCCAGAGCATGAACATCGCCCTGGGGCTCGACGAGACCACCGGACTGACGACGATCGGAGTTGCGCCGTGAGTGTGACGGCAGCGAAGGGATTCACGGCGGCGGGAATCGCCGCCGGGATCAAGGAGAACGGCAACCCCGACCTGGCCCTCGTGGTCAACAACGGCCCCCGCCGCGCCGCCGCCGGCGTCTTCACCGCCAACCGCGTCAAGGCCGCACCCGTGCTCTGGTCCGAGCAGGTGCTGAAGAACGGCCAGGTCTCCGCCGTCGTCCTCAACTCCGGCGGCGCCAACGCCTGTACCGGACCGAAGGGCTTCCAGGACACCCACGCCACCGCCGAGAAGGCCGCCGAGGTGCTCGGCGTGGGCGCGATCGAGGTCGCCGTCTGCTCGACGGGGCTCATCGGCGTACTGCTGCCGATGGACAAGCTGCTGCCGGGGGTCGAGACGGCCGCCGCCCAGCTGTCCGAGCACGGCGGCGAGAAGGCCGCCATCGCCATCAAGACCACCGACACGGTCCACAAGACGTCCGTCGTCACCAAGGACGGCTGGACCGTCGGCGGCATGGCGAAGGGCGCCGGCATGCTCGCCCCCGGCCTCGCCACCATGCTCGTCGTCCTCACCACCGACGCCGACCTCGACAGCGAGACCCTGGACAAGGCCCTGCGCGCCGCGACCAGGGTGACCTTCGACCGCGTCGACTCCGACGGCTGCATGTCCACCAACGACACCGTGCTGCTGCTCGCCTCCGGCGCCTCCGGAGTCACCCCCGGGTACGAGGAGTTCGCCGAGGCGGTCCGGACCGTCTGCGACGACCTCGGTCAGCAGCTCATCCGCGACGCCGAGGGCGCCAGCAAGGACATCAAGGTCGAGGTGGTGGGCGCCGCGACCGAGGACGACGCCGTCGAGGTGGGCCGCTCCATCGCCCGCAACAACCTCCTCAAGTGCGCCATCCACGGTGAGGACCCCAACTGGGGCCGCGTGCTCTCCGCGATCGGCACGACCCGGGCCGCCTTCGAACCGGACCGGCTGAACGTCGCCATCAACGGCGTCTGGGTGTGCAAGAACGGCGGCGTCGGCGAGGACCGGGAGAAGGTCGACATGCGCTACCGCGAGGTGCACATCGTCGCCGACCTCGCCGCCGGCGACGAGACCGCCACCATCTGGACCAACGACCTCACCGCCGACTACGTCCACGAGAACAGCGCCTACTCATCATGACCACGACCCGCAAACACACCGCGCTGCCCAAGGCCCGGATCCTCGTCGAGGCGCTGCCCTGGCTGACCCGGCACCACGGAAAGACCGTCGTCATCAAGTTCGGCGGGAACGCCATGGTGGACGAGGAGCTGAAGGCCGCCTTCGCCCAGGACGTGGTCTTCCTGCGGCACGCCGGCCTCAAACCGGTCGTCGTGCACGGCGGCGGCCCGCAGATCAGCCGCGCGCTCGACCGGCACGGCATCGTCAGCGAGTTCAGGGCCGGTCTGCGCGTCACCACCGAGGACGCCATGGACGTCGTACGGATGGTGCTGGCCGGACAGGTGCAGCGGGAGCTGGTCGGGCTGCTCAACCGGCACGGACCGCTCGCCGTCGGACTCACCGGCGAGGACGCGCACACCCTCACCGCCACCAGGCACCGGCCCGAGATCGACGGCGAACCGGTCGACATCGGACGGGTCGGCGAGATCACCGACATCGACACGGGCGCGATCGAAGCGCTGCTCGCCGACGGCCGCATTCCGGTCGTCTCGTCGATCGCCCGCAGTCAGGACGACCACCATGTCTACAACGTCAATGCTGATACGGCGGCTGCGGCACTCGCTGCTGCACTGGGCGCCGAGACCCTCATGGTCCTCACGGACGTCGAGGGACTCTACGAGGACTGGCCGAACTCCGACGAGGTGATCAGCCGGCTCACCGCGTCCCAGCTCGAGAAACTCCTGCCGGAGCTGTCCTCCGGCATGGTGCCGAAGATGGAGGGCTGTCTGCACGCCGTGCGCAACGGTGTGACCACCGCCCGCGTCATCGACGGCCGGGTCCAGCACTCGATCCTGCTGGAGATCTTCACCGACGAGGGCATCGGCACCATGGTCGTGCCCGACGAGAAGCCGGACGGACAGGGGGAGCCGTGAGCAACGAGGAACTGACCGCGCGGTGGCAGGGCGCGCTCATGGACAACTACGGCACCCCGCGGCTGCCCCTGGTGCGCGGTGAGGGCGCACGGGTGTGGGACGCCGACGGCAAGGAGTACGCCGACTTCGTGGGCGGCATCGCGGTCAACGCGCTCGGCCACGCCCACCCGGCGGTCGTCGAGGCCGTCGGCCGGCAGATCGCCTCCCTCGGCCACGTCTCCAACCTGTTCGTCGCCGAACCGCCCGTCGCGCTCGCCGAACGGCTGCTCCAGCTCTTCGGCCGCGAGGGCAGGGTCTACTTCTGCAACTCGGGCGCGGAGGCGAACGAGGCCGCGTTCAAGATCGGCCGGCTGACCGGGCGGACCCGCATGGTCGCCACCGACGGCGGCTTCCACGGCCGCACCATGGGCGCCCTCGCGCTCACCGGACAGCCCGGCAAGCGGGAACCGTTCCTGCCGCTGCCCGGGGACGTCACGCACGTCCCGTACGGCGACGCGCAGGCGCTGGCCGCCGCGGTCACCGAGGACACCGCGCTGGTGATCATCGAGCCGATCCAGGGCGAGAAGGGGGTCGTCGTCCCTCCGTCCGGCTACCTCAAGGCCGCCCGCGCCATCACGGCCGCCACGGGTGCGCTGCTCGTGCTGGACGAGGTGCAGACCGGTGTCGGCCGCACCGGCAACTGGTTCGAGTACCAGGCCCACGAGGGCGTCCTGCCGGACGTCGTCACCCTCGCCAAGGGGCTCGGCGGCGGACTGCCGCTCGGCGCCACCGTCGCCTTCGGACGCGCCGCCGACCTGCTGCGGCCCGGCCTGCACGGCACCACCTTCGGCGGCAACCCGGTCGCCTGCGCCGCCGGCCTCGCCGTGCTCGACACCATCGAGAACGAGGGGCTGCTGGAGAACGTCAAGCGGCAGGGCGAGAAACTCCGCGACGGGATCGAGGCCACCCGCCACCCGTTGATCGACCGTGTCCGGGGCGCGGGCCTTCTCCTGGGTATCGTGCTCACCGAGCCGCTCGCGCCCCAGGCGCAACAGGCGGCCCAGGACGCCGGATTCCTCGTGAACGCGCCCGCCCCCGATGTCGTACGGCTGATGCCGCCGCTGACCCTCGGGGACGACGCGGTGGACGCCTTCCTCGAGGCGCTGCCCGGCATCCTGGACGAGGCCGGCCGGGCAGACGGGGAAGGACGATCCGGAGAATGAGACGACGATGAGCCAGGAGCAGGACCAGGGTCAGCATGCCGGGCCCGCCGTGCCGCAGACCCGCACCGCACGCCACCGCCGGATCGTGGACATCCTCAACCGGCAGCCGGTGCGGAGCCAGAGCCAGCTGGCGAAGCTGCTCGCGGACGACGGACTGAGCGTCACCCAGGCGACGCTCTCCCGCGATCTGGACGAGCTGAACGCGGTGAAGATCCGCAACACCGACGGCGACCTCATCTACGCGGTGCCGAGCGAGGGGGGTTTCCGTACCCCCCGGGCGCCCCTGGGGGAGTCGGCGAAGGAGGAGCGGATGCGCAGGCTCTCCGCGGAACTGCTGATCTCCGCGGAGGCGTCGGCCAACCTCGTGGTCCTGCGGACTCCTCCGGGGGCCGCCCAGTTCCTGGCCTCGGCGATCGACCAGGCCGAGCTGCACGACATCCTGGGGACGATCGCGGGTGACGACACGCTGTTGCTGATCAGCCGTGCTCCCGAAGGGGGCCAGGCCCTGGCGGACCACTTGCTGAGGCTGGCTCAGAACGGCCACTGAACGGGGTGACGAGCGGGGGGCGAGGACCGCGTGGTTCCCCGTCCACCCCGCTGACGGCGTTCACCCCAGCCGAGCGGCCAGTCCGCCGGTGCACCGCACCTCGTCCCCCGCCGTGATCAGCAGCGCCTCGACGTCCGGCAGGGACTCCAGCCAGCCGAGGGCCTGCCGCGACCCCATCGCGAAGGCGGCCGTGGCCCAGCAGTCGGCCCAGGTGAGGCGGGGGGCCACCACCGTGACGGCGATCAGGTCGGTGACCGCCGAGCGGCCGGTGCGGGGGTCCACGATGTGGTCCCCGCGCTCCGCCGTGCCCGAGGTGGCCACGGCCAGTTCGTCGGCACCGGCGGCCGAGACGACGGCGGCGAGGCCGCCGGGGCGCAGCGGGTCCGACACACCCACCCGCCAGGGCCGCTGTGCCCCCGGCGTCCCCAGCAGCTGGACGTCCCCGCCTCCGTTGACGCTCACCCCCGTCGCCCCGGCCGCGGCGAGCGTGAGTGCCGCCCGCTCGGTGGCCCAGCCCTTGACGATCCCGGTGGGGTCGAGACGGCCCCGGTAGCGCGGGCTGAACCAGCCGTCGCTCACCCGTTCCGCCTCCGCGGCCAGCGCCAGCACCTCGGCGACCTCGGGATCGCATTCCCCGGCGGTCAGCTCACCGCGCGCCAGCCGGGAGATCTGGCTGTCGTCGCGGTACGTGCTGAACACCTCGTCGGCCCGGCGCAGCCCGGCGACCGCCGCCTCCAGCGCCGCGCGCACCGCCCGGGGTTCCCCGCCGCGGACGTCGAGGGAGAAGACGGTCCCCATCGTCTCCTCCACGTGTCGCACCGCGGCGGGCGCATCGGCGGGCTCGGCCACCGCGTCAGCCACCGGCCCGGTCCAGCGCCGACTGGAGCGACTGCTTGTAGCCCGCGCTGGTGTAGGTGGCTCCGGAGACCGCGTCGATGTCGGCGCTCTGTGCCGCGACGGCCGCCTGGTTGAGCCTGGG
>NZ_JAPSKQ010000039.1:21348-43166 GCF_031181555.1 Streptomyces sp.
GTCAGCCACCGGCCCGGTCCAGCGCCGACTGGAGCGACTGCTTGTAGCCCGCGCTGGTGTAGGTGGCTCCGGAGACCGCGTCGATGTCGGCGCTCTGTGCCGCGACGGCCGCCTGGTTGAGCCTGGGAACGGCGTTGGAGGTGATCCGGTCGCTCTGTCCGCCCCCGGGCGCCTGCACCGCCTCGGCCTCGGTGATCTTCCCGCCGCTGACGGTGATCCGGACCTGGACCGGGCCGTACTGGGTCCGGGCCGCACTGCCGGTGACGGTCCGCGCCCGCGCGCTCCCGGCGCTCCCCGAATCCTGTCCGGAGCCGGCCGGACCCGACGATCCGGCTGATCCGGCCGCGCGCGCCTTGTCCAGCGCCGACTGGAGCGACTTCTTGTACCCGGAGCTGGTGTAGGTGGCTCCGGAGACCGCGTCGATGTCGGCGCTCTGTGCCGCGACGGCCGCCTGGTTGAGCCTGGGGACGGCGTTGGAGGTGATCCGGTCGCTCTGTCCGCCCCCGGGCGCCTGCACCGCCTCGGCCTTGGTGATCTTCCCGCCGCTCACCGTCAGGCGGACCTGCACCGCGCCGTACTGGGTCCGGGCCGCGTCACCGGTGACCGTGCCGTTCCCGATGGGCCGGGCGCCGCCCTGCGGGGACTGGGCCGCCGCGGGCGGCGCCGCGCCGCCGACGGCGGCCGAACCCGGGTCGGACGCCGGCTTCAGCGACAGCAGCAGCACGATCCCGGAGACGGTGGCGGCGGTGGCGAGCACGGCACGCCGGACGGGGTGACTCTTCCTCATCGCTTCTCAGGCTCCTGACGGGTGTGGATGTTCCGGCGGTCACATCTCGAACGACTCGTGGTGGATACGGCGCGCGGGGACCCCGGCGCCGCGCAGTGCGTCGTACACCGACTGCGCGAAGCCGGGCGGCCCGCACAGGAAGACGTCGTGGCGGTCGATGTCCGGGATCTTCCGCTGCAGGCTCTCCGCCGAGATGTCGGGGCGCTCCCCGCCGGGGCTGTTCACCGCGTACATCAGCCGGGCACCGCGCTCGTCGGCGATCCTGGCCAGTTCGCCCCACAGCGCCAGATCCTGCGTGCTGTTGGCGCGGTAGAGCAGGGTGATGTCGCCGGAGGCGCCGGGCAGCGTCTCGAACAGCGCGCGCATCGGCGTGATGCCCACGCCGCCCGCGACCAGCAGCACCTTGCCGCGGCTGCGGCGCTGCGCGGTCAGCGCACCGTACGGGCCCTCGGCCCACACGCGCGTGCCGGGCTCCAGTTCGCGCAGCCGGGAGCTGTGGTCGCCGATCGCCTTCACCGTGATCCGCAGCATGTCCGGGCGGGGCGCCGCCGACAGCGAGTACGGGTGGGAGCTGAACCGCATCCCGGGCGCCAGGAACCGCCAGCGGAAGAACTGCCCGGCCTCCGCGCCCATCCGGTGCAGCCTGCGCCCGCCGATCAGCACCGACACGATCCCCGGCGTCTCCTCGACGACCGCCTCGACCCGCATCCGGTGCCGCAGGTTCAGCCGGACCGGGGTGACGACCCGGTACCACAGGACCAGCGCGGTCACGGTGCCGTAGAGCCCGTACCAGAAGGTCTTCGCGGACGGTTCGACGGCGAACTCGTTGCCGGTGGTGATCTGGTGCCAGAACGTCAGGTACACGGCCGCGTAGGTCAGCAGGTGCACGTGGTACCAGCCGTCGTACGGCAGCCGGCGGCGGATCCCGCCGACGGAGAGGAGGGCGATGACGAACAGCAGGCCGGTGCCGATGGCGGCCTTGCCCATGTCCGGCAGCGTGTTGACGGAGGTGACGGTCTGCTGCACGATGCCGCCGAGGCTCTTGCCCGCCTGGAGGGCGTAGCCCCACATGATGAGGAAGACGTGGGCGATGACCAGGCAGACGGTGTAGCGGCCGCTCATCGCGTGCCAGCGCGCGACCCGGTCCGAGCCCACCCGGCGTTCCAGCGCGGGCACCCGTGCCATCTGCAGCACCACGAGGGCCATCAGGTAGCCGGCGAGCAGACCGGTGATCCGGCCCGCGGCGACGATCCTGCCCGTGGTGTCCGCGATGGCCGGCGTGCTGCTCCACCACAACCACAGCACGGCCACCGCGCCCGCCCCCACGGCGAGCAGCAGGGGAACGGCGGGGGAGCGGCGCGGACGGATGCGGCGCATCGTCTGGCGGCGGGCGGCACGGCCGCCGGCGAGCGTGGTGGTCACGGTTCCTCCGTGGGGACTCGGCCCTTGGCCCACAGATACGTGCCGTGACGCGGGAGTGTTCAGCGGGGACCGCGCCGCGTTCCGCCTCAGTACCGGGTGATCGCCGTGCGCCCGCCCCTCGTCCCGATCGCGATGTGCGGCCTGCGCGCGGGATCGGCCCAGCGCAGGATCGCGCGCATCGACTTCTCGGGTACGGACACGCATCCCGCCGTCGCCCCACGCCCGTCGGCGTGCAGGAAGATGCCGGCGCCCCGGCCGCGCACCGGACGGTGGTAGTTGAAGTCGACGACGAGGGCGTGGGCGTACTGCGCCCGGTAGGTGATCAGGTGCTCGGCCTCCGCGGCCCGGCAGTCGGCCGCCCGGGGCTCGGTCCAGCGGTTGTAGGAGCGCGAGTCGCCGTCCTGGCACCACCAGGAATCCCGGCGCACGGGGCGGTACTCGTACGCCGTCCCGCGCGGCGCCGCCTTGATGCCGAAGGCGTACGGCATGCCGTAGAGCCCGGTCGGTGTCGTGTCCGTGCCCTGCCGCCGTGCGGTGCCCTCGACGAGCCCCTTCGCCCCGAAGCGGGCCGGGGCCGTGCCGGCCGCCACCCAGCGCCCGTCCTTCCGGTCCCACCAGGTGACCGTGCCGGAGGTGGAAGCGGTTCCCGGGGCGACGGCCGTGATCAGCTGGGTGCCGCGCCCGGTGTCCGCCATCCGGTCCGGCAGCGGCGCGGACGGCCGCCCGGAGCCGAGCGCGAACAAGGACAGGGAGACGAGGACGGCGGCGGGGACGGCACCTGGGCGCATGACTCAGACCGTAGACGGGGGCAGCGGCAACGGCAGCCCGGGCAGTCCGTCCAGGCTGGTCGCGACGTGCTCCTTCCTGGTGAAGTACTCGTTCAGGGAGGTGTCGTCCTCCCGGGCGAACCGCTTGCCGTGCAGGTCCCGGTCCGCCTCGTAGGCCATGAAGGGGACCGCGTACCCGCAGGTGTCCCGGATCAGTTCGGCCGTCACGACGATGACGGCGCGCAGGCCGTGCGGGGTGTGGTCGATGCCGGGGAAGCGGGTGAGCAGCTCGGCGAAGCGCGGGTCGTCCCGGAAGACGGGCTCTCCGCGGCCGTGGACGCGCACGATGTTCGGCGGGCCCTGGAAGGCACACCACATCAGGGTGATGCGGCCGTTCTCCCGCAGATGGGCGATGGTCTCGGCGTTGGAGCCGGCGAAGTCGAGGTAGGCCACGGTGCGGTCGTCGAGGACCGCGAAGGAGCCCTTGAGCCCCTTGGGCGAGAGGTTGACCGTGCCGTCGGCGGACAGGGGGGCGGTGGCGGTGAAGAAGACGGGCTGTTCCTCGATGAACGTGCGGAGGCGGCCGTCTATGCGCTCATAGGTCTTTCCCATGTCTAACGATTATGGGCGCAGACCTTTCGCACGTCTAAGGAATTGCGGGAATCGCGGGACGCGCCGGGGGTTCCGTGGCCGCCCCGGCCGGCGCGTACACGGGGCGGCCACGGCGCCTGCCACCTCACCCGGTGAGGGTGCGGGCGGTCAGGGGGTCCGGGCCGGAGGGGGCGCTCGGCGACAGATACGGCAGGACGGTTCTCCGTGCTCGATCACCCGCCGGCTCCGCTCGGATACGGCCGAAACGCGCCCTTTGGCGGAGGCGGATTGACGAATCATGCGGACTCCTGCATACTCATGCATGTCAGCGAATGCACTGTGAGGAGAAACCCGTGACCGAGCGCGTCGTACTCGCCTACTCAGGCGGTCTGGACACCTCCGTCGCCATCGGCTGGATCGCCGAGGAGACGGGCGCCGAGGTCATCGCCGTTGCGGTCGACGTCGGCCAGGGCGGCGAGGACCTGGACGTCATCCGCAAGCGCGCGCTCGCCTGCGGTGCCGTCGAGGCCGAGGTCGCGGACGCCAAGGACGAGTTCGCCGAGGAGTACTGCCTCCCGGCGATCAAGGCCAACGCCCTCTACATGGACCGCTACCCGCTGGTCTCCGCGCTGTCCCGGCCGACGATCGTCAAGCACCTCGTCGCCGCCGCGCAGAAGCACGGCGCCACCACCGTCGCCCACGGCTGCACCGGCAAGGGCAACGACCAGGTCCGCTTCGAGGCCGGCATCGTCGCCCTCGCCCCCGACCTCAAGTGCATCGCCCCGGTCCGCGACTACGCCATGACCCGCGACAAGGCCATCGCCTTCTGCGAGGAGAAGGGCCTGCCGATCGCGACCACCAAGAAGTCCCCGTACTCCATCGACCAGAACGTCTTCGGCCGCGCCATCGAGACCGGGTTCCTCGAGGACATCTGGAACGCCCCGATCGAGGACATCTACGAGTACACCCAGAACCCGGCCGCAGCCCGCGAGGCCGACGAGGTGATCATCTCCTTCAAGGAGGGCGTCCCGGTCGCCGTCGACGGCAAGCCCGTCACCGTCCTGCAGGCCATCCAGCAGCTCAACGAGCGGGCCGGCGCCCAGGGCGTCGGCCGGATCGACATGGTCGAGGACCGGCTCGTCGGCATCAAGTCCCGCGAGGTCTACGAGGCCCCCGGCGCGATCGCCCTGATCACCGCCCACCAGGAGCTGGAGAACGTCACCGTCGAGCGCGAACTCGCCCGCTACAAGCGGCAGGTCGAGCAGCGCTGGAGCGAACTGGTCTACGACGGCCTGTGGTTCTCCCCGCTCAAGCGCGCCCTGGACGGCTTCGTCGACGAGGCCAGCCGGCACGTCACCGGTGACATCCGGATGACCCTGCACGGCGGCCGCGCGGTCGTCACCGGCCGGCGCTCCGAGTCGTCCCTGTACGACTTCAACCTCGCCACCTACGACACCGGCGACACCTTCGACCAGGCCGCCGCCAAGGGCTTCATCGACATCTACAGCCTGTCGTCGAAGATCGCGGCCAAGCGCGACCTCGCGTAACCGGCCGGCGAACCCTCACACGCACCAGCCCGACAGCCGCCTCCTCACTCGACCGTGGGGAGGCGGCGGCACATCGACAGCCTTGAGGAGCAACGCAAGTGAGCAGCAACAGCGGTGACGTACGGCTCTGGGGCGGCCGTTTCGCCGACGGCCCCGCCGATGCCCTGGCGAAACTGTCCGCGTCCGTCCACTTCGACTGGCGGCTCGCGCCCTACGACATCGCCGGTTCCCGCGCCCACGCGCGCGTGCTGCACCGGGCGGGGCTGCTCACCGAGGACGAGCTCACGCGCATGATCGAGGGTCTCGACCGGCTGGAGGCGGACGTCGCCGACGGCTCGTTCACCGGCACCGTCGCCGACGAGGACGTGCACACCGCCCTGGAACGCGGCCTCCTGGAGCGCCTCGGCCCCGACCTCGGCGGCAAGCTGCGCGCCGGCCGGTCGCGCAACGACCAGGTGGCGACCCTGTTCCGGATGTACCTGCGCGACCACGCCCGCACCATCGGCGGCCTGATCGCCGACCTCCAGGACGCGCTGATCGGCCTCGCCGAGGCCCACCCGGACGTGGCCATGCCCGGCCGCACCCACCTCCAGCACGCCCAGCCGGTGCTCTTCGCCCACCACGTCCTGGCCCACGTCCAGGCGCTGTCCCGGGACGCCGAGCGGCTGCGCCAGTGGGACGAGCGCACCGCCGTGTCGCCGTACGGCTCGGGCGCGCTGGCCGGATCCTCCCTCGGCCTCGACCCGGAGGCGGTGGCCCGCGACCTCGGCTTCGAGCACGGCAGCGCCGCCAACTCCATCGACGGCACGGCCTCCCGGGACTTCGCCGCCGAGTTCGCCTTCATCACCGCGATGATCGGCGTGAACCTCTCCCGGATCGCCGAGGAGGTCATCATCTGGAACACGAAGGAGTTCTCCTTCGTGACCCTCCACGACGCGTTCTCCACCGGCTCGTCGATCATGCCGCAGAAGAAGAACCCGGACATCGCCGAGCTGGCGCGCGGCAAGTCCGGCCGCCTGATCGGCAACCTCACCGGCCTGATGGCGACCCTCAAGGCGCTGCCCCTGGCGTACAACCGCGACCTCCAGGAGGACAAGGAGCCGGTCTTCGACTCCGTCGACCAGCTGGAGATCCTGCTGCCGGCCTTCACCGGCATGATGGCCACCCTCACCGTGCACCGCGAGCGCATGGAGGAACTGGCCCCGGCCGGTTTCTCGCTCGCCACCGACATCGCCGAGTGGCTGGTCAGGCAGGGCGTGCCGTTCCGCGTCGCGCACGAGGTCGCCGGTGAGTGCGTCAAGACCGCCGAGGCCGAGGGCAAGGAGCTGGACGAGCTCACCGACGAGCAGTTCGCGAAGATCTCCGCCCACCTCACCCCCGAGGTGCGCACCGTCCTCGACGTCCCCGGCGCCCTCGCCTCCCGCAGCGGCCGGGGCGGCACCGCACCGGCCGCGGTCGCCGTGCAGCTCGCCGAGGTCAAGGCGGACGTGGCGGCCCAGCACGCCTGGGCGAACGCCAAGAAGTAACCCGTCGGGTGCCGCACGGGCATCGCGGGTTACGTTGGTCCGGCAGCCGCAAGGAGCCGACCGAACGGAGCCCGCGATGCCCT
This sequence comes from Streptomyces sp., assembly GCF_031181555.1. GTDB lineage: Bacteria > Actinomycetota > Actinomycetes > Streptomycetales > Streptomycetaceae > Streptomyces > Streptomyces fimbriatus. The sequence continues at coordinate 28,072 of NZ_JAPSKQ010000039.1, forward strand.
TCGCCAGACTGGCCTCGGCCACCACCCCCACGTGCCACATCGGCCTGGGACTCGCCGCCGTCGGCCGGCCCGGCTACATCAACCTGGGCCGTGACGAGGACCTCGGCGCCGACCGCGGCGTCGACGCCCTGCGCGCCCGCACCCACGAACTCCTGGACGCCGCCTACGCCCAGGGCGTGCGCTACGTCGACGCCGCCCGCTCCTACGGCCGCTCCGAGGAGTTCCTCGCCGAGTGGCTCGAGAACCGGCCCGACGCCGACGACGTCGTCATAGGCAGCAAGTGGGGCTACACCTACACCGCCGACTGGTCCACCGACGCCGAGCGGCACGAGGTCAAGGACCACTCCCTCGCCGCGTACGAGCGGCAGCGCGCCGAGTCCGAGGCGGTGCTCGGGGACCGGCTCGACCTCTACCAGATCCACTCGGTGACCCCGGACAGCCCCGCCCTCACCGACCGGGACCTGCACGCCCGCCTCGCCGAGGCCGCCGCCCGGGGCCTCACCGTCGGCTTCTCCACCAGCGGCCCGGCCCAGGCCGACGCCATCCGCGCCGCCCTCGCCGTCACGGTCGGCGGGGAGCCCCTGTTCCGTACCGTCCAGTCCACGTACAACGTGCTGGAGACCTCCGCCGGGCCCGCGCTCGCCGAGGCGCACGACGCCGGACTGACGGTGATCGTCAAGGAGGGCATGGCCAACGGCCGGCTGGCCGCCCCGAACGCCCCGGAGGCGCTGCGGGCCGTCGCCGACGAGACCGGCCTGGGCTGTGACGCCGTCGCCCTCGCGGTCGTCCTCCGCCGGCCCTGGGCCGGTGTCGTCCTCTCCGGCGCGGCGACCGTCCCCCAGCTCGCCTCCAATCTGCACGCCGCCGCCGTCGACCTCACCGACGACCACCTCTCCCGCCTCGCCGCCCTGGCCGAGGAGCCGCAGGCCTACTGGGAGCGGCGCGGTCGGCTCCCCTGGCACTGAGCACCCCCGGCAGGCCTCCGCACGGCACACACTGAGACGCGCATGCCCAGCATGAGACATTCTTGTCTCATGTGGAGTACGGTTGTCTCATGGCTGTCGATCGTGACCACGTGCTGCGCAGTGCCGCCGCCCTGCTGACCCGTAAATCCACCGCGACCATGGACGAGGTCGCCAAGGCGGCCGGGATCAGCCGTGCCACGCTCCACCGGCAGTTCGCCGGGCGGGACGCGCTGGTCCGGGCCCTGGAGGCGCTCGGCATCGCGGAGTGCGAGGCCGCTCTGGAGGCGGCCCGGCCCGAGGAGGGCCCGGCCGGTGACGCCGTGCGCCGGCTGGTGGCCGGGATCGAGCCGCACGCCCCTCTGCTCGCCTTCCTCTACAGCGAGAACCAGCTGTTCGAGGGCGAGGAGCGGAACGAGGGCTGGACCAGGATCGACGACCGGGTCGCCGCCCTGTTCCGGCGCGGCCAGGCGAGCGGGGAGTTCCGGATCGACCTCACCCCGGCGTGGCTCACCGAGGCGCTCTACGGACTGCTCGCCTCCGCCGCCTGGGCGGTGGCCGAGGGCAGCGTCGCCCCCAAGGACTTCACCCACATGGTCGTCGAGCTGCTGCTCGGCGGCGCACGACGCCCGGACACCGCACCGCAGAGGAAGGAACCATGAGCAGCACCCTGAAGACCGCGGACCCCGCCGAGGCGGTGAAGGGGCCGGGCCGGTGGCTCGCGCTCGGTGTCCTCGTGCTCGCCGTGCTGCTGGTGGCCGTCGACGCGACCGTCCTCGGCCTCGCCACCCCGTACATCAGCGAGGACCTGAAGCCCACCGGCAGCCAGCTGCTGTGGATCGGCGACATCTACTCGTTCGTGATCGCCGGCCTGCTCGTCTCCATGGGCAGCCTCGGCGACCGCATCGGCCGCAAACGGATCCTGCTCTACGGCGCCACCGCGTTCGGCGCGCTCTCCGTGCTGAACGCCTACGCGACGACACCCGAACTGATGATCCTCGCGCGGGCCCTGCTCGGTGTCGCCGGCGCCACCCTGATGCCGGCCACCCTCGCCCTGATCCGCAACCTCTTCCACGACCCGCGCGAACGCAGCCTCGCCGTCGGCATCTGGGGCGCGACCGCCTCCGCGGGCACCGCCATCGGGCCGATCCTCGGCGGCTTCCTGCTCGAACACTTCTGGTGGGGCTCGGTCTTCCTGATCAACCTGCCCGTGATGGCCGTCCTGGTGGCCGTCGGTGTCAAGCTGCTCCCCGAGTCCCGCACCCCGCACCCGGGACCCTGGGACCTGACCAGCGTCGTCCTGTCGCTGGCCGGCATGGTCGGCGTCGTGTACGCGGTGAAGGAGGCGGCGACGCACGGCCCGGGCCCGGCCGCCCTGGCCGCCGGACTGCTGGGCGCGGGCGCCCTGTACGGGTTCATACGCCGTCAGCTCACCCTCCCGGCCCCGCTGCTGGACATGCGGCTGTTCCGCCACCGCGGCTTCAGCGGAGCCGTCCTGGCCGACCTGCTGACCATCCTCGGACTGTCCGGGCTGGTGTTCTTCCTCTCGCAGTACCTGCAACTCGTCCAGGGCAGGCGCCCGTTCGAGGCGGGTCTGGCCGAACTGCCCGCCGCCATCGGTGCGGTGGCGGCGGGACTGGCAGCGGGCCGTGCCGCCCGGCGCTTCTCGGTGCGGTCGGTCGTCGCCGGGGGGCTCGCCGCCGTCGGTCTCGCGCTGGCCGCGCTGACGGTGCTCGACCGGTCCACCGGCTACCCCCTGCTCGGGGCGGCGCTGCTGGTGGTCGGTCTGGGCGCCGGCTTCTCCTTCACGGTGACCGCCGACGTGATCCTCTCCAGCGTGCCCAGGGAACAGGCGGGCGCCGCCTCCGCCGTCTCCGAGACGGCGTACGAACTCGGCGCGGCCCTCGGCATCGCCGTGCTCGGCTCCATCGTGACCGGCGTCTACCGCGGCTTCACCGGCCCCGCGGGCACCCCCGCCGAGGCGCACGAGTCGCTGGGCGGGGCCGTCGAGGCGGCCTCGCACCTGCCCGCCCACACCGCCGGGGCGATGCTGGACGCGGCCCGGCAGTCCTTCGTCGACGGCCTCACCCTGGCGGCGGGCGTGGGCGCGGCAGTGCTCCTCGCGGCGGCGGTCGCGGCGTGGTTCCTGCTGCGGGGGCAGCGCCTGGAGGACACGGCGGAGCACCCGTGAGCCACGGGCTCCGACGGGGCGCGGGCACGGGCACCGGTCGGCGGCCGTGCCCGACGAGCCCCGGGCACCGGTCGCCGAAGGGCCCGGCCCTCGCGGCCGGCCCGCCGCTCCCTCCGCCACGCGCACCGCACCCCGCACACGGCGACGGCGGGCCCTCGAAGGGCCCGCCGTCGGAAAACCGCTCTCCGCAGGAGGTCTACGCGGCCTTCGCCTTGCTCGCGTACATGTCCACGTACTCCTGCCCGGACAGCCGCATCACCTCGGCCATCACCGAGTCGGTGACCGCGCGCAGGACGTAGCGGTCGCGGTCCATGCCGTCGTAGCGGGAGAACTCCATCGCCTCACCGAAGCGGACCGTGACCCGGCCCGGCCGGGGCAGGCCCGCGCCGCCCGGCTGGAGCTTGTCGGTGCCGATCATCGCGAACGGCACGACGGGCGCGCCGGTCATCAGGGTGAGCCGGGCGATACCGGTGCGGCCCCGGTAGAGGCGGCCGTCGGGGGAGCGGGTGCCCTCCGGGTAGATGCCGAAGACCTTGCCCTCCTCCAGCACCCGGCGCCCGGTCATCAGCGCCGCCACGCCGCCCCGGCCGCCGTCGCGGTCGACCGGGATCATGCCGACACCGGTGAAGAACCAGGCCATCAGCCGGCCCTTGAGCCCCTTGCCGGTGACGTACTCGTCCTTGCCGATGAAGAAGACCTGACGGTCGCAGACGATCGGCAGGACGATCGAGTCGATGAACGTCAGGTGGTTGCCGGCCAGGATGACCGGACCGTCGCCCGGGATGTGCTCCGCGCCCTCCACCCGTGGGCGGAACATCAGGCGCATGATCGGGCCGAGCACTGCCTTGATGAGCGCGAAGCGGGACAACGGGCCCTCCGGTGGGAAGCGGACGTCGATGAATGCCGTATGAGTCTGTGCAGGTGAGGACATTACTCGCGGTCCGGGGGCGCGTGCACATCGGGCACGCGGGGCTGACCGAGGTCTTGCGCCCCCTTGACAGCGGGTTCACCTGCCGGGGCCGGTCCCCCGGCGGCCCGAACCCCCGCCGTCACGCGGTGACGGAGCTCACCCGCACCCGCACAACCGGACGAGTGCCCCGGACCGCCCGTCCGAATCGGACGAGACGTCAGATCCCCGGTGGAATACGGCATCCGTACGACGGACGTACGAGACGGGGCCGAGGGACGTACGACATTCAACATCACCCGTGTGTTCGGCCCGGGGTCTCCCGCCCGTCACGCACGCGCACCTACGATCGGCCCGCACTGAACGAGCCGACGGCAGGAGGGCGCTCATGGGAACGCGGGAGTCGAACGAGCAGGCGGGCGGAACCGGACGGCGGGCCCTCCTCGGCGCGGCGGTGCTCGGCGCGTCCGGAACGATCCTGGGGCCGATCGGCACGGCGAGAGCCGCCGACGCCCGGCACGGCGGCGGCCGGGGGCTGAAGGGCCTGCCCGTCCCGACCGTCATCGGCCACCGCGGGGCCAGCGGTTACCGGCCCGAGCACACCCTCGCCGCCTACCAGCTCGCCCTCGACATGGGCGCGGACATCGTCGAGGCCGGCGACCTCGTGCCCACCAGGGACGGCCACATCGTCTGCCGGCACGAGCCGGAGATCGGCGGCACCACGGACGTCGCCGACCACCCCGAGTTCGCCGACCGCAGGACCACCAAGACCCTGGACGGCGTCGCCGTCACCGGCTGGTTCACCGAGGACTTCACCCTCGCCGAACTGAAGCGGCTGCGTGCGATCGAGCGCATCCCGGCCAACCGCCCGCACAACACCCTCTACAACGGCCGCTGGGAGATCCCCACCTTCGAGGAGGTGCTGCGCTGGCAGGACGAGCAGACCCGCAAGCGCGGCAAGCAGGTCTGGATCTACCCCGAGACCAAGCACCCCACCTACTTCCGCGGGCTGGGCCTCGGCCTGGAGGAGCGGGTCGCGAAGCTGCTGCGCCGGTACGGAAAGGACCGCCGGAACTCCCCGGTCATCCTGCAGTCCTTCGAGCCGACCAGCATCCAGCGGTTCAGCAGGCTCGTCGACAACCCGCTCGTGGTGCTCCTGTCCGGCGCGAACAGCCGCCCCTGGGACTTCGTCGAGTCGGGCGACCCGCGCACCGTCGCCGACCTCATCACCCCCAAGGGCCTGAAGGAGATCGCCTCCTACGCCCAGGGCATCGGCCCCACCCTCGATCTCGTCATCCCGCGCGACGGCAGCGGCCGGCTCACCGAGCCCACCACCCTGGTGCGCGACGCCCACCGGGCGGGCCTGATCCTGCACCCCTACACGCTGCGCAACGAGAACCCGTTCCTGCCCGCCGACTTCCGCAAGGGCACCGACCCCGACGCCTACGGCGACGTCTTCGGCGCCTACCGGGCGTACTTCGCCACCGGCATCGACGGCGTGTTCACCGACCACCCCGACACCGGCCTGCTGGCCCGTGAGGAATTCGTCAACAACTGAGGCGTCCTGCCCCGGTCGGGGTGAGTTCCGGCCGCTCCGTGCAACTCCGCCCGGGGCGGCCGAGTCGTTGTGCGTATGACACACGAGCCGGTCATGACGCACGACCCGGTCGCCCTCGACCTGGTCGCCTCCCTCCGTCCGCTGCTCACCGCGGAGGCCTTCGCCGAGGCGCTCGGCTCCGGGACCGAACCGGGCGACCTGGAACAGGCGGTCTGGCTCCGCCTCCTCGAACGCCTCGACGCCCAGGACCCGCCGCGCGATCCCCGGGGTTGGCTCCGCCGGGCCGTCCGCACGGAGGCCCGCCGCACCCGCCGCACCGCCCGCCGTGAAACGCCGTTGAGCCGCGAACCCGCCGACGACGGCGGCCACGACCCCGAACGCCTCGCGCTCGCCGCCGCCCGCCGCCGCGACCTGCGGGACGCCGTGCGGCGGCTGCCCGGTCGCTGCCCCCGGCTGATGGAGGCGCTGCTGTCCCCGCACGACCCGACATACCGGGAAATCGCAGGGGAGTTGGGTATCTCACAGGGCAGTCTCGGCCCGGAACGTTCCAGATGCCTGGGATGTCTGCGTCGTTTGCTCACACCGGAGGTTGCGGCCCGCTGAGGACGGGGATAGGAGTGAGGGACGACAGGTGATCAGGTGAGCGGGAGGCATGCGCACATGGGCATGAGCGTGACCATCTCTGCGGCGGCCGAGCAGGACGCGGAGCAGATCTTCAGGTTGCAGTACCTGTGCTTCCAGAGCGAGGCGGCGCTCTACGGCAACTACCGCATCGACCCGCTCGTCCAGACCCTCGACTCGGTCCGCGAGGAGGTCGCCGCCGACTGCGTCTTCGTCGCCCGCCTCGGCGACGAGGTCGTCGGCTCGGTGCACGGCAGGATCACCGAGGACGGCGCCGCCGCCATCGGCAAGCTCTGCGTCCACCCCCGCCTCCAGGGACACGGCATCGGCGCGCGTCTCCTCCGGGCGGCGGAGACGGCCCTCGCCGGCGAGCGCGGCGCCCGGACGTTCCGGCTGCACGCCGGACACCGCAGCGAGAGCAACCTGCGGCTCTACAGCAAGGTCGGCTACCAGCGGGTGGGGACGTCCCAGGGCGCGGACGGCGTGCCGGTGATCGTCCTGGAGAAGAAGGCGGAGGCGTACGCGACGACGGCCTGACGGCCCGATCAGGACGCCGGGCGCTCCGCGCGTGCCCTGCGCAGCCAGTACACGGCCGTCAGGGGCAGCAGCACGGGGATGAAGAGGTACCCCATCCCGTAGTCCGACCACACGGTCGCGTCGGGGAAGGCGGACGGCTCCACCAGGGTCCAGGTGCCGACCGTCAGCACGCCCACCAGCTCGGCGGCGCAGCACACCAGCGCCGCCCTGCGGGCCGTCTCGCCGCCGCGGACCAGGGTGTACGTGATGAAGCCGTAGACCACGCCGGCCGCCGCCGACAGCGTGTAGGCGAGCGGCGCGCGGTCGAACTCGGTGGCGATCTGGTACGCGGAGCGCGACACGGCGCCGACGACCATCACCCCGTACAGCCACACCAGCAGCAGCCCGGGCCCGCCGATCAGCCGCGTCCGGTCCGGCTTCTCCCGCGTCCCGGCCACCTCAGCCTCCCCAGATGTCATAGAGCCGCACCTCGAGCACCGCCAGTACGACACCGCTCGCGGCGACCGTCACCGACCCCCAGCGGGTGCGCTCGGCCAGCGACATGAACCCGGCCGCCGGGACACACGCGAACGAGCCGAGCAGATACGCCACGAAGATCGTCGTCCCCTGCGCCGGCTCCTCGCCGCGGGCCAGCTGCACGATCCCGACGACCAGCTGGACCAGCGCCAGCAGCGTGACCACGGCCATTCCGATGAAGTGCCAGTCCTTCGTCGGCTGATCACGGTAGGCGGCCCAGCCGCACCAGGCGGCGAGCAGCAACGCGGCGACGCCGGTCGCCGGCGTCAGGACATCAAGCATGGCAGCGACCTTATTACGCCGGGAAAACCGCGAGCCCTCCGGTACCGGTCCGGCGGCCTCCGCCCTCCGCCGGATCCGCGCACGCCCGCCCCGGGAGCCGGCCGGGGCGTGGACGGCGGGCCCGGGGCGGTCTCGACCGGGCGGGCCGGACCGCCGGCCGGACAGGGCCGGGCGGCGCCGTAGGGTCGGGGCATGACGATCCACGCGCAAGCCCTCCTGTTCGACAACGACGGAACCCTCGTGTCCTCCCTCGAATCCGTGCGCCGCTGCTGGACGCGGTGGGCCGGGGAGTACGGGATCACGGCCGAGGAGTTCGGCCGGATCGAGCTGCACGGGCGGACGGCCGCCGAGATAGCCGCCGACCTGCTGCCCGCCCACGTCGTCCCGCAGGCCGTCGCGCGGATCGAGGACCTGGAGGTCGAGGACGTACCGGGCGGCGGTGTGCAACTGCTGCCGGGCACCGAGGACTTCCTCGGCGCCCTGCCGGCCGAGCGCTGGGCCGTCGTCACCTCCGCCACCCGGCGGCTGGCCGAGGCCCGTCTGGGCGCCGTCGGCATCCTGCCGAAGACCCTCGTCGCGGCCGACGACGTCACCCGGGGCAAGCCCGACCCCGAGCCCTACCTGCTCGCCGCCCGCACCCTCGGCGTCGACCCGGAGCACTGCGTCGTCTTCGAGGACGCCCCCGCCGGGCTCCGGGCCGGCCGCGCCGCCGGTATGACCACCGTGGCCTTGGCCACAACCCACCGGGCCCACGAACTCACCGCCGACCTCGTCGTCGAGGACCTGTCCGCCCTGTCCGTACTGGTCACGGACGTGGGGATGGAGATCTCCGTACGTCCCTGACGTGCGCACACCGGTGTCCACGACTGTCCACTATGCGGACGGTCGTGTCCGGTCAGGACCGGACGTCTGCTTTACTTGCCGCATGACCACGACGAGCGACCGCATCCCTGCGACCGAGGCGACCACGACGCCCGGTGCTCGTTGTATGTGTCCGCGCCGAATGCGTGCCTTCTAGAGGGCCCCTGCACCATCCGAGCCTCGCGCCCCGAAGCGAGAGCCCGCTCATGTCCGCCCGCACGCCCCGCATGCGCGACTGAGCCACGCCCCCCCCACGCGCACGATTCCCGCGCGGTGCGGTTCCGCTTGCCGCGCCCACGGAGAGCCGTGCCGTGCCCGGCTGCTTTCGACCCTGAATGCCTCGTGCCCGGCGCCCGACGACGCGCCGCGCACTCGACAGTGACGGAATCCCACGTGATCACCACCACGGGCCTCACCAAGGTCTACCGCTCACGCGGCCGCGAGGTCACCGCCCTGGACGGCGTCGACCTGCACGTCCGCGAAGGCGAGGTCTACGGCGTCATCGGCCAGTCCGGTGCCGGCAAGTCCTCGCTGATCCGCTGCGTCAACCTGCTGGAACGTCCCACCTCGGGCACCGTGACCGTGGCCGGCCAGGACCTCACCGCCCTCGCCGGCCGCGGCCCGCGGGCCGGCCGGGAACTGCGGCAGGCACGCAGCCGTATCGGCATGGTCTTCCAGCACTTCAACCTCCTGTCGACCCGCACCGTGCAGGACAACGTCGAGCTGCCGCTCGAAATCCTCGGCACGTCCGGGAAGGAACGTTCCCGCAAGGCGCTGGAGCTGCTCGACCTGGTCGGCCTCGCCGACAAGGCCAAGGCCTACCCGGCCCAGCTCTCCGGCGGCCAGAAGCAGCGCGTCGGCATCGCCCGCGCCCTGGCCGGCGACCCCAAGGTGCTGCTCTCCGACGAGGCCACCAGCGCCCTGGACCCGGAGACCACCCGCTCGATCCTGGCGCTGCTGCGCGACCTCAACCGGCAGCTCGGCCTCACCGTCCTGCTCATCACCCACGAGATGGACGTCGTGAAGTCGATCTGCGACTCGGCCGCCCTCATGGAGAGGGGCCGCATCGTCGAGTCCGGCACGGTCACCGAACTGCTCGCCACCCCCGGCTCCGAACTGGCCTCCGCGCTGTTCCCCGTCGGCGGCGAGGCCTCCGGCGACGACCGCACCGTCCTCGACGTCACCTTCCACGGCGACAGCGCGACCCAGCCGGTCATCTCCCAGCTGTCGCGCACCTACAACATCGACATATCGATCCTCGGTGCCGCCATCGACACCGTCGGCGGCCTCCAGGTCGGCCGGATGCGGATCGAGCTGCCCGGCCGCTACGAGGACAACGTCGTACCGATCGGCTTCCTGCGCGAACAGGGCCTGCAGATCGACCTCGTGGGCCGGGAAGCGCCCGTGCTGGTGAAGGAGGGGGCCAAGTGACCTGGTCCGAAATGCAGCCACTGCTCGAACAGGCGTGTACCGAGACGCTGATCATGGTCGGCTGGTCCACCCTGATCGCCGTCGTCGGCGGCCTCCCGCTCGGCGTCCTGCTCGTCCTCACCGACAAGGGAGGCCTGCTGCAGAACACCGTGGTGAACAAGGTCATCGGCCAGGTCGTGAACGTCGGCCGCTCGATGCCGTTCATCATCCTCATGGTCGCCCTGATGAACTTCACCCGCTGGGTCACCGGGACGACCATCGGCAGCGAGGCCGCGATCGTGCCGCTCGCCATCGGCGGCATCCCGTTCTTCGCCCGCCTCGTGGAGACGGCCGTGCGCGAGGTGGACCACGGGCTCGTCGAGGCCGTGCAGGCGATGGGCGGCAACACCTGGACGATCGTCCGCAAGGTCCTCGTCCCCGAGGCGCTGCCCTCACTGATCGCCAGCACCACCACCACGGTCATCGCCCTCATCGGCTACTCGGCCATGGCCGGCACCGTCGGCGGCGGCGGACTCGGCGACCTCGCCGTCCGCTACGGCTACCAGCGCTTCGAGACCGGGCTGATGTGGATCACCGTCGCGATCCTCGCCGTGGTCATCTCCCTCATCCAGTTCGCCGGCGACTACGCCGCCCGCGCCCTGCACAGCCGCGGTGGCCGCTCGGGCCCCTCGCCCAGGCTCCGGCTCCTGAAGGCCAAGGAGCCCGCCGCGGCCGACGTGAGCAAGGTCGCGTAACTCCCCTCAAGACTCCCCGTAATACCCGAGACGGGGTCGCACCACCCAAGGAAAGGCACTTTTCGTGCGTAACACCGCCAAGATCACCACCGCCGTCCTCGCCGCCGGAGCCCTCACCCTCGGCCTCACCGCCTGCGGCTCGGACCAGGACGCCGCCTCCGACACCTCCGGCCCGCTGGTCGTCGCCGCGAGCCCCGTCCCGCACGCCGAGATCCTGACCTTCGTCAAGGACAACCTGGCCGAGAAGGCCGGCCTCGACCTCGAGGTCAAGGAGTTCACCGACTACGTCACCCCGAACACGGCGACGGAGGACGGCTCGGTCGGCGCCAACTACTTCCAGACCCAGCCGTACCTCGACGACTTCAACAAGAAGAACGGCACCCACATCGTGTCCGTCGTCGACGTCCACCTGGAGCCGCTCGGCCTGTACTCGCACAAGGTGAAGAAGGCCGACGAGCTGAAGAGCGGTGCGACCGTCGCCGTCCCCAACGACACCGTCAACGAGGGCCGCGCCCTGCAGCTGCTCGCCGCCAACGGCCTGATCACCCTCAAGGACGGCGTCGGCACCGCCGCGACCCCCGCCGACATCACCAAGAACCCGAAGAACCTCAAGTTCAAGGAGCTGGAGGCGGCCCAGACGCCGCGCTCCCTGGACGACGTCGACGCCGCGGTCGTCAACGGCAACTACGCCATCGAGGCCGACCTCAAGCCCGCGAAGGACGCCCTCGTCCTGGAGTCCGCCGAGGGCAACCCGAACAGCAACCTCCTCGCCGTCAAGGAGGGCAACGAGGACGACCCGCGCGTGAAGAAGCTCACCGAGCTCCTCACCTCCCCCGAGGTGAAGAAGTTCATCGAGGACAAGTACGCCGGTTCCGTCGTCGCCTCCTTCTGACCGACGCGGCCCGCACGACACCCACGGGGTCCTCTCCGGTACGCGATGGGGGTACCCCCACGCCGTTCAGGCAGTGGGGGAGGACCCCGTGGTGCGGTTCAGTGCTTTCATGCTGCATGCTGGGCAGTTCAGCAGCACCCGACGGTCTCTCAGGTTACGGAGCGGCGCATGACGAGCACCTTCCCCAACATCTCCATCAGCACGGAGCGGTTGGTGCTGCGTCCCCTCGACACGGACGACGTGCCCGCCCTGGCCGAGATGATGAACGACGAACAGGTCGCCGCCTGGACCGACACCCCCCAGCCCTTCACCGAGCAGGCCGCCCGCACCTGGATCACCGAGCACGCCCCCGCCGAACGCACGGCCGGACGGGGACTCGACCTCGCCGTCACCGAGTTCCTCACCCAGCGTCTGGTCGGCATCGTCCGGCTCACCAAGACCGACTGGCACGTCCGGTCCACCGAACTGTCGTACATCATCGCCCCCTGGGCGCGCGGCGAGGGCTACGCCTCCGAGGCCGCGCTCGCCACCGCCCAGTGGCTCTTCGGCGACCAGAAGCTCGAACGCGTCGAGCTGCGCACCGCCGCCGACAACACCGCCTCGCAGCAGGTCGCCCAGAAGATCGGCTGCATCAACGAGGGCGTGCTGCGCAACGCCTGCATAGCCCACGTCCGTACCGAGGACGGCGGCTGGACCGACGTGCGCACCGACTTCATCGTGTGGAGCCTGCTGCCCGAGGACCTCGAGGGCGCGGACGGGCAGCCGGCCGACACGGCCGGGTTCACCGCCTACACCGACTGGAACTGACCCTTCCGGGGACCTGTGGCCCACGGCCGGTGGTACCGGCGGAGCGGTCCACCGCCCGCACCAGGTACTCTCACCGAACCCGCCCCCGTGCGGAAAAGCCGACGACGACCTGCGAAGACCCCAGGAGACTGACGACGATGGCCGACCGGGTCACGGTGATCGGCTGGGACGGTTCGCCGCTGACCGCCGCGGCACGCGCCGCGCTGGGCGCCGCCACACTGGTGGCCGGAGCGGCCCACCACCTGACGCTCCCCGAGGTGCCCGCCGGAGCCGAGCGCATCCGGCTCGGGTCCGTCGCCCTCGCCGCCCGCCGCATCGCCGCCCACCGCGGCACCGCGGTCGTCCTCGCCGACGGCGACCCGGGGTTCTTCGGCGTCGTGCGGACCCTGCGGGCACCCGAGTTCGGCCTGGAGGTCGAGGTCGTCCCCGCCGTCTCCTCCGTCGCCGCCGCCTTCGCCCGCGCCGGAATGCCCTGGGACGACGCCCACGTGGTCGTCGCACACCCGCGCACCCTGCGACGCGCGGTGAACGTATGCCGGTCCCACGCCAAGGTGGCGGTGCTCACCTCACCCGGCGCCGGTCCCGCAGAGCTCGGCCTGCTGATGGAGGGGGTCCACCGCACCTTCGTCATCTGCGAGGAACTCGGCACCGAGCGCGAGCGGGTCACCGTCGTCACCTCCGACAAGGCCGCCGACCACACCTGGCGCGACCCCAACGTCGTCATCGTCATCGGCGGCCCGGTCGGCGTCGGCGAGCCCACCGGCTGGATCGCCGGACGCGATCCCTCCGTCGGTCCGCGCGGCTGGTCCCTGCCCGCCGAGGCGTACGACGGCGAACTCGGCGAGGGCGAGCGGGAGCCCCTGCGCGTCTCCCAACTCGCCCGGCTCGGGCCGCGCCTGGGCGACCTCGTCTGGGACATCGGCTGCGGCAGCGGCGCCTTCGCCACCGAGGCCGCCCGCGCCGGGGCCGCCGTCATCGCCGTCGACAGCGATCCGGGGGCCTGCGCCCGCACCGAGTCCGCCGCCCGCCGTCACGGCGTCCCGCTCCAGGTCGTCCACGGCATCGCCCCGCAGGCTCTGGAGAACCTCCCCGAGCCGGACGTCGTCCGGGTCGGCGGCGGGGGAGCGGCCGTGGTCTCCGCGGTCGCCGACCGCCGCCCGCAGCGCATCGTCACGCACGCCGGCACCCGCGACGCGGCCGAACTCATCGGCCGGGACCTCGCGGAGCACGGCTACCGGGTCGAGTGCGCCCTGCTGCAGTCCGTCGAACTCGACACCCGGGCCTGGACGGAGAAGGAGCGGAGCGTCGCGTTCCTGCTCAGTGGGGTGCTGCCCGCGCGCAGCGGCTGATCCGGTTGCCGTCCCCGTGATCGGGTTGTCGTACCGCGCGCGGTAGGCTGGCCGATTGTTGTACCGCACTCGGGCCCCCGGCGCTTCGTCGGTCAATGTCCGGAAAACGCGTCCGTTTTGGGGCGGGTCGTGGTACGGCAGAACCGGAGGACGCGCAACGTGGCGCAGTCCACAGCGGAACCGTCGCCGATCAAGCTGACGCGACGGCCGTACGGCCGCGACAATGCCAGTGAATGGCTTTGTCGCCTTTTCGGGCGGGCCGTTCGTGCCGCTGGGGACGCGCGCTCGTTCTTCAGTGTGGGGCGGTCGGTGCGCCGTTCCGGGTGAGCTGGTCGTAGGGAGCACTAACCGATGGGCGAGGGGTACGCATGACCGACACCGGCCAGGTCCCGGGCGAGGGACTGCCGGAGAACGCAGGCATGGTGGAACAGCCGGGCGTTCCCGCGCCCGACCCGTACGCCTACCTCTCCGGCAGTCCCGCCGAGGACGAAGACCTGCTGCTGCCCGGCGCCCAGGGCGCCTGGGGCAACGAGGTCGCCCCGCCCGCTCCGGAGCCGGTCGTCGAGACCGTGCACGAGCCGGGCCCGCACGAGATGTCCGGCCGCGACAGCGGCTCGGTCGACCTCGGCGGCGTCCGCCTGCCCGACCCCGGACAGGGGCAGACGCCGGCGCCCGGGTTCGCGGTCCCGCACGAGCAGTCGGCGCCGGCCGCGCCGCGCCGCCCGCTGCACCTCGGGCCGCCCGTTCCCAACGTCTCCGCCGGCCCGGTCCGCTCCCTCGCCGACCGCGGTCCCGCCCACGTGCCGGTCCGCCAGTCCGGGCCGCCGACCCTCGGCCCCGAATACCTCGACGTCCCGCGCACCCAGGAGGCGGCGGCCCCGCAGGCGGCGGCTCCCTGGGGCGCGCAGGCCACGGCGGGCGCGGGGGCGGCCCCCGCGGAAACGGTTGCTCCACCGGCGGAGCCGGTGGACGCGGCCCAGGCGGTCGTCGCCCGCGTCGCCACCGAGGCGGGCGCCGGACGGGCGCAGGCCTCTCCCGCGGAGGCGGGACAGGACGCGGAGGGCGCTCCCCTCGCGGACGCCGGGCACGAGACGGCCGCTGCCGCTGCCGCCGCCGTCGACGGGGACGCCGGGCAGGGCACCGCGGACGTTCCCGCGGCGGGAACCGCTGCGAGCGGGCAGGCCGCAGCCACCGGTGCCGCCGTCGCGCAGGACGGGGAGGTGCCCGCTTCGGCCCCGGGCGCGGAACACGAGCCCGCCCCCGTCGCCGAGCCCGCGCCCGAGACCGGGCATGCCCCCGCCCCCGTCGCCGAGCCCGCGCCCGAGACCGGGCATGCCCCCGCCTCCGTCGTCGAGCCCGGACCGGTGTCCGAGCCCGCGCCGTCTCCCGAGGCCGCCGCCGAACCGGACCAGGTCCCGGCGCCCGCTGCGGCTCCGGCTGCCGGGAC
>NZ_JAPSKQ010000196.1 GCF_031181555.1 Streptomyces sp.
CCGGCCGCCGCCACGGTCAGTTCGACCGTGAGGGTGGCCCCGCCCGCGGTGGTGATGCGGAGCAGGAACGTGCCGGTGGTGTCGTCGGCGTACAGCCGCGGCAGCTTCAGCAGGCCGTCCGCGTCCGTCTCCAGGCCGTCGAGGGTGCGGACGGCCTTGCCGTCGGCGTCCTTGAAGTAGGGGCCCTTGTCGTTCGCGGCCGGGTCGTCGGCCGACGTGATCAGCGTGGCGGTGGCCGCGACCCTGTCGGCGGCGGCGCCGTTGTGCGTGGCCTTCACCTCGACCCGGTCCGCGAACTCGCCGCCCGGGGTGCAGGTGAGCGCCTCGTCGCCGGTGCGCACGAGGGTGTCGGCGACGCGTTCGGTGACGGTGGCCCGGTAGTCGAGGCCCGCCACCGTCCGGCCGGCGACGGTGGCGCGGACGGTGACGTCGCCCGTCTTCTCGCCCGCCCGCAGGGCGGGCGCCACGGCGACGCCCGAACTGTTGGTGACGACGGTGGCCACGCTCTCGCCGCCGGTGAAGGTGGTGTCGGTGTCGCCGACGATGGTGAAGCGGATCCGCACCCTCGCCACGGCCTTGCCGGCGTCCGTCTCGGCGCGGGTGCTGATCCTCCGGGTGAACGCGTCGCCCGCCATCGCGGTGAGCTTCCCGGTGCCGGCGTCCTCCAGGTGGTCCACCGTGTCGGTGGGCGTCTGCGGCGTGCCGGGCGGCGCCGGCGAGGTGGGCGGCGGCGTCGGTGGAGTGGGCTTCGGTGAGGTGGGCGGCGTGCTCGGAGCGCCGGGCGAGGCCGGCGGCTCGGGGCTCGGGCTGCCGCCGGCCGGCTTCCCGGGCCCGGGGCGGGATCCCGGCGTGGAGGTGCCGGGGGCCGGGGGGGTCGGCCGCACCCGGTCGTGGTCGTCGCTGCGGTCGACGGGCAGGGTGCCGGTGCCGTCCGGGATCTCGTGGGTGCCCTTGCGGTAGTACTCCAGCCACGACAGGACGGTGTTCAGGTAGTCCGTGGAGTTGTTGTAGCTGAGGATCGCCTTGTTGAGGTCGGCCTGGTCGGACAGGTCCCAGCCGAAGCGGCACAGGTAGTGGCCGGCCGCGAGCGCGGCGTCGTAGATGTTGTTGGGGTCCTTGCGGCCGTCGCCGTTGCCGTCGCGGCCCGCCCATTCCCAGGTGGACGGAATGAACTGCATGGGGCCGACGGCGTTGTCGTAGCTGCTGTTGCCGTCGTACGCGCCGTCGTCGGTGTCCCTGATGAGCGCGAAGCCGTTGCCGTCGAGCTGCGGGCCGATGATCGGGGAGAGCGTGGTGCCGTCGGCGTCGACGCGTCCGCCGCGGGCCTGACCGGACTCCACCTTGCCGATGGCGGCGAGCAGTTGCCAGGGCAGGTTGCAGCCGGGCTTCTTCTCGCGCAGCGCGGCCTCCGCCTTCTTGTAGGCGTCGAGGACGGTCGCGGGTATGCCGGCCTCGCTCCCGCCGGGCGCGCCCGGGCCGGTGCTCGCGGACGGGGAGGGGTCGGGGCTGTTGAGCGGCGGCAGGTCCGTGTAGTACGGCGAGTTGCCGGTCGCGCCGATGTCGTCGGTCTCCTCGGGCGCGGGCGTGGCGTCCGCGGCGGTCTGTCTGCCCTGGCCGTCGGCCGTCACCCCCGGAGCCTGGGACGCGGACAGGGCCGCAACCGCCGCCGCGGCCACGGCGGTGGTTGCCGCTCCCTTGCGCAGCCGCCTGCCGAATTGCGCCGCCATAGAGTGAACCCCTCCTGTGAACGCCGGAGCGTCCGTCGACGTCTGTCGTATCCGCCCTGTTGTGACGATCCACCCGCCCCACCGGTTGCCCTCGGCGGGCGTGAACGTTGTTCTGTTGTCCTCCGTCCGCGCCCGTTCGCCCTGCGCCCGGGCACGACACCCCTCGCGACCCTACGACAACTTCCTTTGCCCGGACACCCGTTCATGCCCGATATTCACCGGTTGGCCATGTTGGTTCGTGACCGGTGACGGTGCGGGGCGTCCCGCATACTGGGGCTCGCCGATCACCGGGGTCCGCCGGCCTCCGTCAACGTCTGCCGCGAGGAGCCGAGTTGCCGTTCACACTGAGCCATGCGGCGGCGGTGCTGCCCGCCGTGCGCGCCGACGGGACCGGCCGGGGGCCGCTGCTTCCGGCCGTGCTCGTCGCGGGTTCCTCCGCTCCCGACATGACCTACTACGCGGCGAGTGTCCTGCCCGGGGCGATGGAGTTCGGGGACGTCACGCATTCCTTCCCGGGCGTGTTCACCGTCGACGTGCTGATCGCCTGGGCGCTGGTGGGGCTGTGGCTGCTGGTGCGCGAACCGCTGGTGGCGCTGCTGCCGCGGGCCCGGCAGGGGCGGGCGGCCGTCCTGCTGCGCTGCGGGGTGCCCCGCGCGCGCGTGCGGCCGTCCCTGGTGCTGCGCTGGTACGCCTCGGCGGTGCTCGGTGCGCTGACGCACGTCGTGTGGGACGCCTTCACCCACCTGGACCGGTGGGGGACGCGGGTGTTTCCCGTGCTCGGCGAGGAGGTGGCGGGCTCACCCCTGTACTGGTATCTGCAGTACGGCGGCTCGGCGGTGGCCGCGCTCGTGATCGTCGCGTTCGTGGTGCGGGCGCTGCGCCGAACGGCCCGGGCCGCCGCGCCGGCGGGAGTACCGGTGCTGTCGGTTGCGGACCGGTGGTGGGCCGCCGCGCTGCTCGGCGGCTGCGCGCTGGTGGGGGCGGTGCAGCGGGCCTCGCGGTGGTGGGCCTTCTGGGGGTCGGCCGCGAAGCCCTGGGAGCTGATCCCGACGGTGTGCTTCGGGGCGGGCGCCGGGCTCGTCCTCGCGTTGCCGGTGTACGCGGTGGCCGTCAGGGCGTGGCGTCCGGTCCCGGCCACGCGGGGCCCTGGAACCGCCGGTACGCGGCGGCCGGACCGTACGGCCGCACGCTGAGGGTTTCGCCGGCCGCGACGAACACGGTGACCGTGCGCACCGGGCGGGGCCTGGGCAGCAGGGTGAGGGCGAGCGTGAGATAGCCGCGGGCCAGCTCGGCCCACAGCCGCCAGGGCGGCGGCTCGCCGGGGAGCCCGGCCCGCACGCCGGGGCGTGCGGGCCCTGCGGCGGCGGAGGCGCGGCCGGTGCGCCGTCGGCCGCCGGCGATGCGGCGGCCGAGGTCCGCCGTGGCGTGCCGCAGCGCGGCTGCGAGGGTGGCGGGGATGCGGGCGGTACTTGCGGCGGCCGCGAAGACCGGAACCGGCGGAAACGCCTCGAGGGTGGGTCCGTCGGCGTCGGCCCGCGGGGGTGCCGCTCTGCGGTGAAGCATGCGTATACCCATGCCCCGCATCCTGGCGGGCGGGCGGGCGAGGGGCCGCTTCGCGGGGGCCACGCGGGTGAAGGGCCGCGGAGGCGGGGCGATGCGGCACGAGGGAGCCGGGCCCGGACGCCGTCCGCCGTCCGGTGAGCGCCGCAGTGGTGCGGCGGACACCGGTGGCCGTGAGCCGTGACCCGCCGGCAGCACCGCCACGGCCGGCCCGCCCGCAACCGACGGGCTCGCGGCCTCCGCGCACACCGGGCCGTGCCACTGCGGTCGCGGCGCCGTTGCGGCGGGGGCGGGCGGGGAGGGCCGGTGCGCTGTCCTCCCCGCCCTCCGGCAGGGCTAGTGCGCGGCCGACTCCCAGTCCGGGCCCGCGCCCACCGAGACGCCCAGGGGGACGCGGAGCCGGACCGCGTCCGCCATTTCGCGGCGGACCAGTTCCTCCACGGCCGGGCGCTCGCCGGGGGCGACCTCCAGGACGATCTCGTCGTGGACCTGCAGGAGCATCCGGGACGTCAGGCCCGCCTCCCGCAGCGCGCCGTCCACCTTCAGCATGGCGATCTTGACGATGTCCGCGGCCGTGCCCTGGATCGGCGCGTTCAGGGCCATGCGCTCGGCCGCCTCGCGGCGCTGGCGGTTGTCGCTGCCGAGGTCGGGCAGGTAGCGGCGGCGGCCGAAGAGCGTCGCCGTGTAGCCGGTCGCCCGCGCCTCGTCCACGACCCGGCGCAGGTAGTCCCGTACCCCGCCGAACCGCTCGAAGTAGGCGTCCATCAGCGCACGCGCCTCGGCCGCCTCGATGTTCAGCTGCTGGGAGAGGCCGAAGGCCGACAGCCCGTACGCCAGGCCGTACGACATCGCCTTGATCTTGCGGCGCATCTCCGCGTCCACCGCGGACTGCTCGACCCCGAACACCTGCGAGGCCGCCGTGGTGTGCAGGTCCTCACCCGAGGTGAACGCCTCGATCAGGCCGGCGTCCTCGGAGAGGTGGGCCATCACGCGCAGTTCGATCTGGCTGTAGTCGGCGGTCAGCAGGGACTCGAAGCCCTCGCCGACGACGAAACCGCGGCGGATCGCACGGCCCTCGTCCGTGCGGACGGGGATGTTCTGCAGGTTCGGGTCGGTGGACGACAGCCGGCCGGTGGCGGCGACCGTCTGGTTGAACGTGGTGTGGATGCGGCCGTCCGCGGCGATCGTCTTGATCAGGCCCTCGACGGTGACGCGCAACTTCGCCTGCTCACGGTGGCGGAGCATGATCACCGGCAGTTCGTTGTCGGTCTGCGTGGCGAGCCAGGCCAGCGCGTCGGCGTCCGTGGTGTAGCCGGTCTTCGTCCTCTTCGTCTTCGGCAGGGCCAGCTCGCCGAAGAGGACCTCCTGGAGCTGCTTGGGCGAGCCCAGGTTGAACTCGTGCCCCGCCGCCGCGTGCGCCTCCTTCACCGCCTGCTGCACGGCGCCCGCGAACATCTGCTCCATGGCTTCCAGGTGGGCCCGGTCGGCGGCGATGCCGTGCCGCTCCATGCGGGCCAGCAGCGCCGACGTCGGCAGCTCCATGTCCCGCAGCAGATCCGCCGCGCCCACTTCCTCGAGGCGGCCCTCGAAGGCCTCCCCCAGGTCGAGGATCGCGCGTGCCTGCACCATCAGCGCCTCGGCCTCGGCACCGTCGTCCGCGCCGAAGGCGAGCTGCCCGTCGGGCGCGGCGGCGGGCGTCAGCTCGCGGTGCAGGTACTCCAGGGACAGCGCGTCCAGGTCGAAGGAGCGGCGGCCCGGCTTGACCAGGTACGCGGCGAGGGCGGTGTCCATGGTGACGCCCTCGACGCTCCAGCCGTGCTCGGCGAAGACCCGCATCGCGCCCTTGGCGTTGTGGAACACCTTGGGGCGGTCCGCGTCGGCGAGCCAGGCGGCGAACGCCCGCTCGTCGGCCTCGTCCAGCTCGGCCGGGTCGAACCAGGCGGCCGGGCCGTCGGCAGCGGCCAGCGCGACCTCGGCGACCGAGCCGGTGCCCAGAGCCCAGGTGTCGACGGTGGCGACACCGAGGGGCCCGGTGCCGTGCTCGGTGAGCCAGCCGGTCAGCTCGCCCGTGCCCAGGACGGTGCCGTCCAGCTCCACGCCGTCCGCGACGACCGGGGTGGTCTCGGCCTCCCCGGCGCCGGGGTCGACGGCGAAGAGCCGCTCGCGCAGCGACGGGTTCCTGATCTCCAGGGTGTCCAGGATCATCGCCACGGCCTTGCGGTCGTAGGCGGTGCGCTCCAGGTCGGGAACGCCCTTGGGCAGCTCGACCCCGCGCTCCAGCTCGGTGAGCCGGCGGTTGAGCTTGACCGCTTCCAGGTGGTCGCGCAGGTTCTGCCCGGCCTTGCCCTTGACCTCGTCGACGCGCTCGACGAGCTGGGCGAAGGAACCGAACTGGTTGATCCACTTCGCGGCCGTCTTCTCACCGACGCCGGGGATGCCCGGCAGGTTGTCGGACGGGTCGCCGCGCAGCGCCGCGAAGTCGGGGTACTGGGCGGGCGTCAGCCCGTACTTCTCGAACACCTTCTCCGGGGTGAACCGGGTCAGCTCGGAGACGCCCTTGGTCGGGTACAGCACCGTGGTGTGCTCGGAGACCAGCTGGAAGGAGTCCCGGTCGCCCGTGACGATCAGCACCTCGAAGCCCTCGGCCTCGGCCTGGGTGGCGAGCGTGGCGATGATGTCGTCCGCCTCGTACCCCTCGACGGCGAAGCGCTGGGCGTGCATCGCGTCGAGCAGCTCGCCGATCAGCTCGACCTGGCCCTTGAACTCGTCCGGGGTCTTGGAGCGGTTCGCCTTGTACTCGGTGAACTCCTCGGACCGCCAGGTCTTGCGGGAGACGTCGAAGGCGACCGCGAAGTGCGTGGGCGCCTCGTCGCGCAGCGTGTTGGCCAGCATCGACGCGAAGCCGTAGACGGCGTTCGTGGGCTGGCCCGTCGCGGTGGTGAAGTTCTCCACGGGCAGCGCGAAGAACGCGCGGTAGGCCAGCGAGTGCCCGTCCATGAGCATCAGTCGCGGACGGGTCCCGCCGGAGGTCTGGTCGGTCTTCTTCGATGCTGTCTCTGCCACGCCTCCGATCCTGCCACGCCCCACTGACACTCGGCCCCGCCCCGCACCGCCGCCGCGCGGTCCGCCCACCGCCCTCGCACCGCCGAGCCCGTGCCACCACACCGCCGGGCGCCGCCCGGCCCGCACCCGGACTCCCGAGCCCGCGCACCGCCGAGCCCGCGCCACCGGCCTTCCGGCCTGCGGCCCCGCGCCACCGGGCTGCCGGTCCCGCGCCCCCGCCGACCCCGTTCCGCCGTTCCGCCGGTCCGCCGCTCCCCCGGTTCCCCCATGACCGGCCCGCCTGTCCGTCGCGTCCGCCCCGGCCCGTCCGTTCCGCCCGCACGCCCTCGTGGCCCGTCCGTCCGCGCCCACCGCCGGCCCTCCTGTCGGCCCGCCCGGCGATGCGGCCCCGCGCTCTTCGCTTCCGCCTCCGGAGCGCCCGGCCACGAGCGTCGTCGGCACCGCGTGGGAGGATCGGAGACCTACATCACACCTGTACGCGAAGGGGAGTGCGCGATGGCCACGAAGCCGCCCAAGGGTGATCCGGTTCAGGACGCGCCGCAGGTCGCCGGGCCGAAGCACGCGGCAGCGGGCCTGACGGCGATCGGCCACACCCTGCGCGTGGCGCAGCGGCAGATGGGTGTGAGGCGCACGGCGCTGACGCTGCTCAGCGTCAACCAGAAGGACGGCTTCGACTGCCCGGGCTGCGCCTGGCCGGAGCCGGAGCACCGGCACCGGGCGGAGTTCTGCGAGAACGGCGCGAAGGCCGTGGCCGAGGAGGCCACCCTGCGCCGGGTCACCCCCGAGTTCTTCGCCGCGCACTCCGTCACCGACCTGGCCGGCCGCAGCGGCTACTGGCTGGGCCAGCAGGGCCGCCTGACCCACCCCATGTACCTCCCGGAGGGCGGCGACCACTACGAGCCGGTCACCTGGGAGCGCGCCTTCGACATCGTCGCCGAGGAGATCGGCGCCCTCTCCTCCCCCGACGAGGCCGTCTTCTACACCTCCGGGCGCACCAGCAACGAGGCGGCCTTCCTCTACCAGCTGTTCGCGCGCGAGCTCGGCACCAACAACCTGCCCGACTGCTCCAACATGTGCCACGAGTCCTCCGGCTCGGCCCTGTCGGAGACGATCGGCGTCGGCAAGGGCAGCGTCCTGCTCGAGGACCTCCACCGGGCCGACCTGATCATCGTCGCCGGGCAGAACCCCGGCACCAACCATCCGCGCATGCTGTCCGCCCTGGAGCAGGCCAAGGCCGGCGGCGCGCGCATCATCAGCGTCAACCCGCTGCCGGAGGCCGGCCTGGAGCGCTTCAAGAACCCGCAGACCCCCAAGGGCCTGACCACCGGCGCCGCGCTGACGGACCTGTTCCTGCAGATCCGCATCGGCGGCGACCAGGCCCTCTTCCGCCTCCTCAACAAGCTGATCCTCGACACGCCGGGCGCGGTCGACGAGGAGTTCGTCCGCGAACACACCCACGGCTACGAGGAGTTCGCCGCGGCCGCGCGCGCCGCCGACTGGGACGAGACGCTCACCGCGACCGGTCTCACGCGCGGGGACATCGAGCGGTGCCTGCGGATGGTCCTCGACTCGAAGCGCACCATCGTGTGCTGGGCGATGGGCCTCACCCAGCACAAGCACTCCGTGCCCATGATCCGCGAGGTCGTCAACTTCCTTCTGCTGCGCGGCAACATCGGACGCCCGGGGGCGGGCGTGTGCCCGGTGCGCGGCCACTCCAACGTGCAGGGCGACCGCACCATGGGCATCTTCGAGCGGCCCGCGCCGGCCTTCCTGGACGCCCTGGAGAAGGAGTTCGGCTTCGCCCCGCCGCGCGAGCACGGCTACGACGTCGTACGGGCCATCCGCGCCCTGCGCGACGGCCACGCGAAGGTGTTCTTCGCCATGGGCGGCAACTTCGTCTCCGCCTCCCCCGACACGGAGGTCACCGAGGCCGCGATGCGGCGGGCCCGGCTGACGGTGCACGTGTCGACCAAGCTGAACCGCTCGCACACCGTCACGGGCGCGCGGGCCCTGATCCTGCCGACCCTGGGCCGCACCGAGCGCGACGTGCAGGACGGCGGTGAGCAGTTCGTGACGGTCGAGGACTCCATGGGGATGGTGCACGCCTCGCGCGGCCGGCTGGAGCCGGCGAGTCCGCATCTGTTGTCCGAGCCGGCCATCGTGTGCCGGCTGGCCCGCCGGGTCCTCGGCGGGAACAGCGTGGTGCCGTGGGAGGAGTTCGAGAAGGACTACGCCACGATCCGCGACCGCATCGCGCGCGTGATCCCCGGCTTCGAGGACTTCAACGCGCGCGTGGCCCGTCCCGGGGGCTTCGCGCTCCCCCACGCCCCGCGCGACGAGCGCCGCTTCCCCACGGCCACGGGGAAGGCCAACTTCACCGCCGCGCCGGTGGAATACCCCGAGGTGCCCGAGGGACGGCTGCTGCTGCAGACGCTGCGCTCGCACGACCAGTACAACACCACGATCTACGGCCTCGACGACCGCTACCGGGGCATCAGGAACGGCCGCAGGGTGGTGCTGGTCAACCCGGAGGACGCGCGGGAGCTCGGGCTCGTGGACGGCGCGTACGTCGACCTGGTCGGCGAGTGGAGGGACGGTGTGGAGCGCCGGGCGCCGGGCTTCCGCGTCGTGCACTATCCGACGGCCCGGGGCTGCGCCGCCGCGTACTACCCGGAGACCAACGTCCTGGTGCCGCTCGACGCCACCGCGGACACCAGCAACACCCCGGCCAGCAAGTCCGTCGTGGTGCGTCTGGAACAATCTGCGGCCGACTGAGCGTTCGCTCAGCGACGGCGCGGTACGGCGCATCGCGGCAGGAAGCGGTGCGTCCCGCGCGGTCGGCCGCAACGATGACGACGAACGGAGCCCGGGCCCCATGGGAGAGCAGCAGCACGTGAAGTTCCCGCAAGAGGTCATCGACGAGTACGCCGCGCTCGGCGTGGACCTGCAGGCACTGTTCTCCGCGGGCCACCTGGGCACGCGCATGGGCGTGCAGATCCTGGAGGCCTCGGCCGAGCGGGTCGTCGGGACGATGCCGGTGGAGGGCAACACCCAGCCCTACGGACTGCTGCACGGCGGCGCCTCCGCCGTCCTGGCCGAGACGCTGGGCTCGGTGGGGTCGATGCTGCACGGCGGCAGCTCCAGGATCGCGGTCGGCGTCGACCTCAACTGCACCCACCACCGCGGCGTGCGTTCCGGACTGGTCACCGGGGTGGCCACGCCGGTGCACCGGGGGCGGTCCACGGCGACGTACGAGATCGTCATCACCGACGAGGCGGACAGGCGGGTGTGCACCGCGCGGCTGACCTGTCTGCTGCGCGACGTGACCCCGAAGGACGCGGAGCGCGTCAACGGCGCGGGCTGAGCCCGCGCGGCGGTGCGGGGCGCGACCGCCCCGCACCGCACGGCCACTGCCTGCAGACGGAGGGCGGCTCCACGCCTTGTCACCCTGCCGTCGCATTCCGTCGTCCGCTCGACGGACGGGTCGGTCCGGTGTCGTCTCCCCACCCGGGCACCCTTGATCCACTTCTTTGAACCGCAGGTCACAGCCCTTGAATCAATAATCCGGAACTTCGGATTCAAAGCCGGGCCCGCTGGATTCCCGCCTTTCGGTGGCTATTACACGAATATTTCGGCTCCGCGCGCCCCAATCCGCCGCCTCCACCGCACACCCCTCTTTCCGGACAAAGGAGGGCCTCCTGCAAGATCATCTTTACCTCGCACGGGCGGAATGCGGGAAAGCGACGAGGCCCGCCGAACCTCTTTCCCGGACGTAACTCTACGTAATACGCACGCAATACAGGCGCACGACTTCACCCCGCGACACGGCGGGCACAGAGCCGCCCCCGAGCCCCGGCCGTCGCCCGCAGCAAC
>NZ_JAPSKQ010000197.1 GCF_031181555.1 Streptomyces sp.
CCGACGTCCACTGCGGGATCGCCGGGAACCAGTAGTTGATGTAGATGGCGGCGGCGGTCAGCTCGGCCATGCCGGTGACCACCCACATCAGCCAGTACGTCCAGCCGGTGAAGTAGCCGAAGAACGGTCCGAGGAACTCGCGCGAGTACTCGGCGAAGGAGCCCGAGACGGGGCGGTAGAGCAGGAGCTCGCCGAGCGCCCGCATGATGAAGAAGATGATGACGCCGGCGAGGGCGTACATGACGATCAGGCTGGGTCCGGCCTTGGCGATGTTCGCCCCGGCCCCCAGGAAGAGGCCGACGCCGATGGCACCGCCGATGGCGATCATCTGGACCTGACGGCTGTTGAGGCCGCGCTCGTACCCCTCCTCGGGTACGGCCTCTTTGTCGACCTGCGGTGAGGTCATGTGTGGTGCGCCTTTCTCCATGCCGACCCGGGCCGCTGGTCGGCCGCGGATCGGGTCACGATCCCCCCGGACTGATGGAGCTGAGCTGTTCGCTCGTGCCTGGCCGGCGGTGGCCGGCTCGGTGGCGCACCCGGCCGAACATTCGGGTGGTGTTCACCGGGCGATCGTGAAGGTGTACCACGACCGCTTCGGTGATCGAACCGGCGTCGAGTGACCCGGGCCACGGAAAGACGCGGACGAAAGGGACCACGGCGGTGAAACGCCGCCTCCTCTTTGGTGCGATCGTTACCCGGATTTGAGTGTCCGTTGAGCGGACACCGGGCGCACGGAGGCCACGGTGGCGGCCGGACGGCGAAAGGGCCCGCCCGTACCGGTGACGGTACGGGCGGGCCCTCCGGCGGCGGCACGGGGCGCGTCCCCGCGGGACGCGCCCCGGTCGGCTAGGGCGCCTTGGTGGCCTCCAGGCCGGTGTCCTCCGTCCCGGTCTCCGTGCCGGCCCGGCGGGCGCGGACGAAGTCCAGGAAGGAGTTGAGCTCGCGCTTGACCACGGGGGCCAGCAGGTAGAGGCCGATGATGTTGAACACCGAGAGCAGGAAGAGCGCCGAGTCGGCGAGGCTGATCAGCGAGTCGAGGGAGAGCAGGGAGCCCGCGACCACGAACACGCTCCACACCACCTTGAACGTCATCTCGCTGGTCCTGCTCCGGCCGAAGAGGTACGACCAGGCCTTGAGGCCGTAGTAGCCCCAGGTCAGGATCGTGGAGAAGGCGAACAGCAGCACCGCGACGGTCAGCAGGTTCGGGAACCAGGGCAGGACGGTCTCGAAGGCGTCGGACGTGATGGTGACACCGCCGATGCTCTCGCCCGCGCGGGCCGCGTCCCAGCTGGCGGGGGAGGCGATGACGATGGTCAGCGCGGTCATGGTGCAGATGACGACCGTGTCGATGAACGGCTCCAGCAGGGCGACCAGGCCCTCGCTCGCGGGGTGCTTGGTCTTGACCGCGGAGTGGGCGATGGGCGCGGAGCCCAGACCGGCCTCGTTGGAGAAGGCGGCCCGCTGGAAGCCGACGATCAGGGCGCCGATCACACCGCCCGCGACGCCGTCGGCCTCGAAGGCGCCCTCGATGATGGAGCCGAACGCGTCGGGCACCGCGGTGACGTTGGTCAGGATGACGGTCAGGCAGGCCAGGACGTACATGATCGCCATCGCCGGGACGAGCCGGCTGGTGACCGAGGCGATGGAGCGGATGCCGCCGAGCAGCACGAGACCGACCAGGGCGGCCACCACCAGGCCGAACAGCACGGCACCCGCGGAGGAGGCCAGGAAGCCGTCCTCGCCGCCGAAGGTGGAGGATATCTGGGCGTAGCTCTGGTTGGTCTGGAAGAGGTTGCCGCCGAACAGACCGAAGAAGAGGATCATGACCGAGGCCAGCACGGCGAGCACCTTGCCGAGCTTGGCGCCGTTGCCGCCGAAGCGGTCGGCGAGGCCCTTGGGCAGGTAGTGCATCGGACCGCCGGAGACGGTGCCGTCCTCGTGCTCCTCGCGGTACTTCACGCCGAGGGTGACCTCGACGAACTTGGTGGCCATGCCGAGCAGGCCGCACAGGATCATCCAGAAGGTGGCGCCCGGACCGCCGATGGAGACGGCGACGGCGACACCGGCGATGTTGCCGAGGCCGACGGTGCCGGAGACGGCGGCGGTCAGCGCCTGGAAGTGGTTGACCTCGCCGGGTGAGCCCTTCTCGTCGTACTTGCCGCGCACGACGTCGAGGGCGAGTTTGAGTTTGCGCGCCTGGAGCAGGCCGAACCAGCCGGTGAAGACCAGACCGGCGACCACGAGCCAGGCGACGATGAGCGGAAGCTCGGTGCCGCCGACCGGGACGGCGTAGAAGACGATGTCGCCGACTGCGGTCGCGACGGGATCGAAGAAATCACTGACGGCGTCGTCGATGGTGGTGGTGATGGAGTCGAGTGACATCGAACTTCCTCGGTGGCGCGGGAACATGCTGGCGTGGCGCAGCAGAGCGGGTGGCGACGCGGGCGAACGCCATGGTCCGTTCGGCGACGGCGGTGGGGCGGCGGCCGTGAACCGGACCGTCGTCCTCTTGTCGTGCTGGTCGTACACACCGGCGGTGACCGGCTTCTTCGATCACGGCGAGGGGTGGGCCGCGAACGAGTTGCCGATTCTTACCACGCCGTTTACGTACTATCGAGTGACGCAGATCACATGAAAGCATCTCTGCGGGGCAAAACCGCAGGGGTAGTGACGGGATCGTTATCCGGACACGGAATTCTTTTGGCCGGACAGGCCGGGTGGATCTTTCCGGACAGAGACGGACAGATCCCCGGACGGATCCGGGGGCGGCCTACGGACGGCTCTACGGCATGAGCGTCGAGACGAGCGTCTCCTGGAGGCCGCCGAGCCACAGGTACGCCATCACCATCGGCTTGCGCGGATCCTCGTCGGGGAGGTGGAGGAGGAGGTCGTTGTCGTCCTCGTCGCCGATCTCCAGGCGGGAGCCGATCGCGAGGCGCAGGTCGTTCAGGGCGCCGAGCCACCGCCGCGCCTGCTCGGGCGCCAGTTCGAGCACCGCCCCGCCCTCACCGGCCGGGGCGAGCGCGTCCAGGGAACGGATCACCGCGAGGGCGTTCTCGCGCTTGCCCGCGCGCAGGTCGTTCTCGGTGTAGCGGCGGAACTCGGCGGAGTACGCCCGCTGCTCCTCGGCGTCCTCGGCGGAGGCGGGCCGCCCGGGGTCGCCGTAGGCGTCCGGGAAGAGGCGGCGCAGCACCGGGTCGGAGGGCGGTTCGCTCGGCCCCTCGGAGAACAGTTCGGCGAGCGGGTCGCCGGAGGCGTCCTCGGCGGGGCCGGGGCCGATGAGCTCCATCAGCTGCACGGCCAGGGACCGGATGATGGAGATCTCGACGTCGTCGAGGGCGACGGCCGCGCCGCCGCCGGGGAGCGGTTCGAAGTGTCCTGGCATGGAGGCGATTCGCTACTTCCGGTCCTGCGGGCGGGGTCGGGTCATGTCCGGTCCGGTCACTTCCGGTCCTGCTGGAGGGTGGCCCACAGCCCGTAGCCGTGCATGGCCTGGACGTCGCGTTCCATCTCCTCGCGGGAGCCGCTGGAGACGACCGCCCGGCCCTTGTGGTGGACGTCGAGCATGAGCTTGGTGGCCTTGTCCCTGGAGTAGCCGAAGTACGTCTGGAAGACGTAGGTCACATAGCTCATGAGGTTGACCGGGTCGTTGTGGACGATGGTGACCCACGGGACGTCGGGCTCGGGTACGGCGAAGGCCTCCTCCGCCGACTCGGTGCGTTCGATCTCCAGGGGCGCGGGTGACGTCACACTGCCCATGCTGCCACCGCAGGGGGGTGGTCGCACAAACCGGCCCGCTCACGGGGCGTGCGCGGGGTGCTCCGTCCGGCATCCGGACCCTAAATCGTCAAACTGACGAAATGGGGGTAGCATCCTTGCCATGAGCACAGCGGATCTTGGGCTGCCGGTGGACGTTCCCTCGACGGCGCTCTTCACGGACCAGTACGAGCTGACGATGCTGCAGGGCGCCCTGCGGGCCGGTACGGCCGACCGGCGCAGCGTGTTCGAGGTCTTCACCCGGCGGCTGCCGAACGGCCGCCGGTACGGCGTGGTGGCCGGCACCGGACGGGTGCTGGACGCGGTGGAGAACTTCCGCTTCGACGAGGGCGTCCTGCACTTCCTGCGCGAGCGGCGGATCGTCGACGACCGGACCCTGGAGTGGCTCGCCGGCTACCGCTTCTCCGGCGACATCTGGGGCTACCCCGAGGGCGAGGTGTACTTCCCGGGCTCGCCGATCATGCGGGTCGAGGGCAGCTTCGCCGAGTGCGTGCTGCTGGAGACCGTGATCCTGTCGATCCTCAACCACGACTCGGCGATCGCCGCGGCGGCCTCCCGGATGTCGTCCGCCGCCGGCGACCGGCCGCTGATCGAGATGGGCGCCCGGCGCACCCACGAGCTGGCCGCGGTGGCCGCCGCCCGGGCCGCCTACGTCGGCGGCTTCTCCTCCACCTCCGACCTCGCGGCCGGTTTCCGCTACAACATCCCGACCGTGGGCACCTCCGCCCACGCCTTCACCCTGCTGCACGACAGCGAGCGGGACGCCTTCCGCGCCCAGGTGGACTCGCTCGGCGGCGGCACGACGCTGCTCGTGGACACCTACGACGTGGCCGAGGCGGTCCGCACGGCCGTCGAGGTCGCCGGGCCGGAGCTGGGCGCCGTGCGCATCGACTCCGGTGACCTGCTGCTGGTGGCGCACCGGGTGCGGCAGCAGCTGGACGAGCTGGGGGCGACCGGTACGAAGATCCTCGTCACCTCGGACCTGGACGAGTACGCCATCGCCTCGCTGGCGGCGGCGCCCGTGGACGCGTACGGGGTGGGCACCCAGCTGGTGACCGGCTCCGGGCACCCGACCGCCTCCATGGTCTACAAGCTGGTCGCCCGCGCCGCGTCCGCCGACCCCCGGGCGCCGCTGGTGCCGGTGGCGAAGAAGTCCACCGGCGGCAAGACCTCCATCGGCGGCCGCAAGTGGGCCGCCCGGCGGCTGGACGCGTACGGCGTCGCCGAGGCCGAGGTGGTCGGCACCGGCGAGGTGCCCGCCGAGCTGGCCGACCGGCAGCTCCTGGTGCCGTTGGTCGAGGGCGGCGAGGTGATCGCACGCGAGCCGCTGGACGTGGTCCGCGACCGGCACGCGGCGGCCCGCGCGGGTCTTCCCCTGTCGGCTACTCAGCTCTCCCGGGGGGAACCCGTCATTCCGACGGAGTACGTGCACGGGGGCTCGGGTAGCTAAGGCAGCATGCCCGTCCCGCGGGTCACGGCCGCCGGCCGCCCTTCCCCCGTCCGCACCGACCGTCAACCCACAGGCTCGGAGGTTCACCGGCCGAGCCGTTCCCCACCCGACCCCACAGCCGAAGGACACCGACCATGCGCCGCGCCTTGATCGTCGTTGACGTGCAGAACGACTTCTGCGAGGGGGGCAGCCTCGCGGTGACCGGCGGCGCCGACGTGGCCGCCGCCATCACCGAGCTGATCGGACAGGCCCCGGCCGGCTACCGGCACGTCGTGGCCACCCGTGACCACCACATCGCCCCCGGCGGGCACTTCGCCGACAACCCCGACTACGTCCGCTCCTGGCCCGCGCACTGCGTCGCCGGGACCGAGGGCGTCGGCTTCCACCCGAACTTCGCCCCCGCGGTCGCCTCCGGCGCGATCGACGCCGTCTTCGACAAGGGGGCGTACGCGGCGGCGTACAGCGGGTTCGAGGGGACCGACGAGAACGGCGTGGGCCTGGCCGACTGGCTGCGGGCCCGGGAGATCGACGAGGTGGACGTGGTGGGCATCGCCACCGACCACTGCGTGCGCGCCACCGCCCTGGACGCCGCCCGCGAGGGTTTCCGCACCCAGGTCCTGCTCGACCTCACCGCCGGGGTGGCCCAGGCGACCACCGAGCGGGCGATCGAGGAGATGCGGGAGGCGGGCGTGGAGCTCTCGGGCAAGCCGGTCGTGCAGTGACCGTCACGCGGGTGCCGCGGGGCGTCTGAGCAGGGCTCTGATCGGACGCCACAGCTCCACGGCCGGCGCGGGGCCGGTCAGCACGCCGTTGCCGGGCGCCGTGCGCCATATCAGGCCGTCGGGGTGGTGCAGCACCGCAGTGATCTCGTCGGGGGTCGGCGGGGCGGCGTTGCCCCGCAGGTAGACCGACCGCAGGCCCAGGTTGCGCAGCCTGGTCAGGGCGCGCGCCCGGTTCCGCGCGTGGACGAGCACGCGGACTCCGGACGGTCCGTCGGCGGCGGGGCTGGGCAGGTTCAACGCCACCACCACGGTGCCGTTCGGCAGCTTGCAGAAACCTCCTGCGGCCATGCGGTCATACCCCCGTGTCAGCCGGTGTCAATAAGAGAACCACAGGACGCACCTAAACACGGATCGGCGGCAACCCGCCAGGGGGTCACCGCCGATCACGCTCTGACCTGCGCAGATGTTGGTTACCTGCCCGCAGGCCCGACCTCGAGCTCGATCGTCGAGCCGTTCCGGGCCTCCTTGAGGATCTTGATCTTCGTGTTGGTGTCAGTGATCTTCACGCCACCGGTCGGGTTCGACTCGTCGTAGTAGTCGTTCGTCCGGTCGTT
This sequence comes from Streptomyces sp., assembly GCF_031181555.1. Classification (GTDB taxonomy): domain Bacteria; phylum Actinomycetota; class Actinomycetes; order Streptomycetales; family Streptomycetaceae; genus Streptomyces; species Streptomyces fimbriatus. The sequence goes on from NZ_JAPSKQ010000197.1 coordinate 6,564, forward strand.
GAAGACCGACACGCCCTTCGACCCCGGGATCCACGTCGCCACGTCCGCCTTGTGCAGCGTCATGCCGTCGGTGCGGTACTTGCTGAACGGCGCGTCGTAGGTCTGGATGCGGTTGCGCATCAGCGTGCCGTCGGACCACTTCAGCGCGGTCGGGTGCGAGTCGACCGGGAGGAGCAGACCGGTGCCCGGGTGCTGGCTGGTGTTGTTGTCCGCCTGGGAGGTGTCCCACTTCCAGATCAGCAGGCCGTTCTGGTACGCGTAGTGCTCGACCCAGTCCGGGCGGGACGTGAAGCCGAAGTTGTACGGGCCGACCTCGAGGGTCTTGTCGTACGACACGTACTGGCGGTTCTCGGCGATGTAGTACTGCTCGTAGTCCTCGGTGAAGGACGCGCCGACGCGGGAGAAGCCCTTCTTCGCCCAGGCCTCGTCCGCGGTCTCGGCGTCGTCGGAGAAGACCGGCGCGCCGTCCGCGGTGACCGTGATCGCGTCGGCCGTGAAGCCCTTGAGGGCCACGCCGCCGTCGGACTGGTAGCGGAAGCGCAGGTCGATCTTCTGGCCCGCGTAGGCGTCGAGGGAGTACGCGAACTTCTTGTGGCCGTCGAGCGTGCCGTGCAGGGCCGGCTTGTCGGCGGCGTCGCGCGGGATCGGCTGACCGTCCACCGTGCCGTCGATGGCGGTCCAGTTGGCGCCGCCGTCGGTGGAGACCTCGGTGTAGAGGTAGTCGTAGTTGGCCTCGATCTCGTACCAGCCGTCGAAGGTCAGCTCGGCCTTCGACTTGCCGGTCAGGTCGACCGAACGGCTCAGCGTGTTCTTGAGGTTGTCACCGCTGCCGCTCCACCACTGGGTCTCGCCCTGGGCGGGCGGGATGATCTCGGTGGTGACCGCCTTCTTCGGGAGCTCGACGACCAGCGCCTGCTTGTGCTTGGTGTTGTACTCCGCGACGCCCAGCTTGTGCCAGGAGTTGACGCCCGCCTTGGCGGTGTCGTAGTTCAGCCAGCCGAGCTGGAGCTTGTCCCAGGCGGTCATGTCGCCGGGCAGGTCACCGATCTCCTTCTTGCCGGTGCCCAGCCAGGAGCCGGAGGACATCAGCGTCCAGAAGCCGGTGGAGTTCTCGCCGCCCGCGGTGTCGTAGTGGTCCGGCAGACCGAGGTCGTGGCCGTACTCGTGGGCGAAGACGCCGAGTCCGCCGTTCTCCGGCTGGACGGTGTAGTCGCCGACCCAGATGCCGGTGTTGCCGATCTGCGCGCCGCCGAGCTTGTTCTGCTCGGGGCCGGTGGCGCCGGCGTCGGTGCCGAAGGCGTACCAGCGGTGGGCCCAGATCGCGTCCTCGCCCTGGGCGCCGCCGCCGGCGGACTCGTCCTCACCGGCGTGCACGATCTGGAAGTGGTCGATGTAACCGTCGGGCTCGTTGAAGTCGCCGTCGCCGTCGTGGTCGTAGCGGTCCCACTCGTCGAAGCGGGTGACGTCCGCCTTGATCTGGGCGTCGGTGCGGCCGGCCGCCTTCTGCTGGGCGACCCAGGCGTTCAGACCGTCGCTGACGACGTTCCACACGCTCGGGCAGTTGGTGTCGCCGCAGGCGTTGTTGCCGTAACGGGCCTCGTTGTAGGGGACCTTGACCCAGTCGGAGACCTCGCCCTCGACCGAGTAGCGGCCGGAGGACTGCTTCTCGTAGTACGTCTTGACCGAGTCGACGCCCTTGCCGGACCCGAAGTACAGGTCCTCGAAGTGCTGCTGGTCGTAGTCCTCCTGCCAGGCCGTGGAGTTGTCCTTCTTGCGGTCCGGCTTGGCGATCTGGTTGTGCAGCGGGCCCGGGGTGCCGCCGTAGCGGCTGTCGATCCGGTCGCCGAACTCGACCAGGATCGTGAAGATCTTGTCGGTCTTCTCGCGGCCGAGCTCGACGTACTTGGCGTCGCCCTTCTTGCTCTTGAGCTGGACGACCTTCGAGCCGTCCTTCTTCTTCACCTCGGCCTTGCCGGAGATGACCTGCTTCAGCGCCTCTTCGCGCTGGGCTTCCTGGGTCTTGGAGAGCGGGCCCTCGAGGTCGTGCTCGACGTGGTTGTGCTCCGCCGGGTCGTGCCGGTCCACGGTGCTGGGCCGGTCGGCCCTGCCGGCCGCGTCGGCCGTGTCGGCCTGGGCCACGGTGAACGCAGAGCAGGTGGCGGTGGCCGCCGCGAGGGCCACGCCTATCGCGGCCGCTCTGAACGTCCAGGGTCTACTGGTCACTTGAGATCCCCTCCCGCGTGCGTGCGCGCGGACAGGGGATCCGGTGGTGGAGGGCCCGCGCCGCACGTGATCAACGCGTGTAGTCAAGTGACGACATTTGACTAGAGGTTCGCCGGAAAAAACAGACCTTGACTTGAACAGTTCAATTGCACTATGCGGAGCCCGCGTCCGCTTTACGGACACACTCGGGCGGACCCGGGGCTCAGGGGGCACGCCCGCACGGACTCGAACGACTCGAACGGGCGCGCATATGCGCCCACCATATGGACACCATGAATCCGTGCGCCCCCTGTGCACCGGCCCTGTCGGTCAGGTCACGCTTACTGTCCGTTCCGCTCGGGCACGCTCGCGGTTAGAGTCGCTTGGCGGAACGCCTTCGAGCCGGTGGAAAGCCAGGCCGACAGCCCCCGACTTCCGAGGACACGATGGCCATGCCCCGTCCGACTGTCGCTCAGTTCGCCTACGGTTCGTGCACCGTGGTCTTCTCGGCCCTCGTCATGCTGCTGTTGTCACGCACGAGTTCGGGCCCGGGAATCGCGGTCGTCGCCGTTTCGGCACTCGCCCTCGGAGTCCTGGTGGCCATGACGGTGCCGCACGCCGGGCCACGCCCCGCCGCGGTGGCACGGCCCGCCTCCGGGGAGCCGGCCCGGGCCGCGGCCACGGCCACGCCCACGGCCTCGGCCACCGCCGCGGACCGGGAGCCGGTGCGGGAGCGGGCGGCGTCCTGACCCGGCGTTCCCGTCCGGTGTGCGCCGATCCGGCGTGCGTCCATGCGGTGGCGCGTCACGTCGTGCTGACGACCACCGTCTTGGCGGCCTTGTCGTGCAGGCCCTGTTTGTAGGGCCGGTCGAAGAAGCTCCAGCCGCCCGAGATCGCGGTCCACACGCAGGCGCAGCAGAACGCGAACGGCAGCCACAGCACGGCCGCGCGGATCAGCGCGGTCTGCACGGAGGGGGTGGCGCCGTCACCGAGGTTGGCCACCCGCAGTTTCATCCACTTCTTGCCCAGGGTCTGGCCGGAGCGCGCCGTCATGAACGTGTCGTAGGCCATGTAGAGGACCGCGGCGACGAGCGACTGCCAGAACGACTTGTCGGCCTCGATGCGGTCGCCGTCCACGTCGTACTCGTTGACGCCGAACGCCCAGGTGAGCAGCCCGACGACGATCCCCACGAGGATCATGTCGATGATGCGGGCGAGCGTGCGCCGGCCGCTGTCGGCGAGCGGGGGCATGCCGGCCAGGGGGTCGGTGGGACCCGGGCCACCGCCGTAGGGACCGCCACCGCCGTAGGGGCCGCCGCCTCCGCCGTACGGACCGCCGCCTCCGTAGGGGTCGCCGCCGCCCGGGTACGGCGGGGGCCGGCTGCCGTACGGGGCGTCGTAGGGGGAGCCCTGTCCCGGTGCCCCGGGGCCGCCGGTGTCTCCGGGGCCGCC
>NZ_JAPSKQ010000198.1:0-6742 GCF_031181555.1 Streptomyces sp.
GCGGGCGGGCCCGTTCGGTGCCCGCCCGCCGCCGCATGCGGGCACCCGAGCCGCCCGCTTCCCCGCACGCGCCCGCGCACGCCCAGGTACGAGGCGGGCACGCCCCGAACCGAACGGGCACAACCGGGCACGACCGGGCCCGCAACAGACCTGGTCGGCGGCGCGCCCCCGCTGTAGAACTTCCTGCGTGGGCCCCACCGGGCCCGAACGGACAGCGAGACAGGGAAGCGGGTGTCCGGCCATGAACCACAGGACGGCCGAGGAGCGCCGGCGCGAGATCGTACGGGTGGCGCGCGCCACCGGCTCGGTCGACGTCACCGCGCTCGCCGCCGCCCTGGGCGTGGCCAAGGAGACCGTACGACGGGACCTGCGCGCCCTGGAGGACCACGGTCTGGTGCGCCGCACCCACGGCGGCGCCTACCCGGTGGAGAGCGCCGGCTTCGAGACGACGCTCGCCTTCCGCGCCACCAGCCACGTCCCCGAGAAGCGCCGGGTCGCGGCCGCCGCGGCCGGGCTGCTCGGGGACGCCGAGACGGTCTTCGTCGACGAGGGCTTCACCCCGCAGCTCATCGCCGAGGCCCTGCCCCGGGACCGGCCGCTGACCGTGGTCACCGCCTCCCTGCCGGTAGCGGGCGCGCTCGCCGGGACCGGCACCGCCTCCGTCCTGCTGCTCGGCGGCCGCGTCCGCTCCGGCACCCTCGCCACCGTCGACCACTGGACGACGAAGATGCTCTCCGGCTTCGTCCTCGACCTGGCGTTCATCGGCGCCAACGGCATCTCCCGCGAACACGGCCTGACCACGCCCGACCCGGCGGTCGGCGAGGTCAAGGCACAGGCGGTCCGGGCCGCCCGCCGGGTGGTGTTCGCGGGCGTCCACACCAAGTTCGGAGCGGTCGGCTTCTGCCGGTTCGCCGAGGTCGGCGCGCTGGAGGCGATCGTCACGAGCACGCTGCTCCCGGCGGCCGAGGCCCACCGCTACTCCCTGCTCGGGCCGCAGGTCATCCGGGTCTGACCCGCACACCGGCACACCGTCCCGCGTCCCCACGGGGCCGACCCGCGCCAGGAGACGCCCGCTCCCTCCCCCTACATCCGCACACATCCACTGCATCCACTACGTCCACTGTCTCCACATGCGTCTACGTCCAGGAGCGATCCATGCGAACCCAGAGCCGACTCAGGCCGCCGCGAGCCGCACTCGCCGCGGCCGCCGCAGGGACGCTGCTCGCCCCGCTGCTCTCCGGCTGCTGGACCGGGGCGGGCGGGGCCGGATCCGGCGGCGACTCCCTCAACGTCCTGATGGTCAACAACCCGCAGATGGTCACGCTGCAGAAGCTGACCGCGGCGCACTTCACCCGGGACACCGGCATCGAGGTCAACTTCACCGTGCTGCCGGAGAACGACGTCCGCGACAAGATCAGCCAGGACTTCGCCAACCAGGCCGGCCAGTACGACGTGGCCACCCTGTCCAACTACGAGATACCCATCTACGCCCGCAACGGCTGGCTGGAGGAGATGGACTCCTACGTCGCCGGGGACCGCGCCTACGACGAGCGGGACATCCTCGAGCCGATGCGCCAGTCCCTCACCGGCGACGACGGCAAGCTCTACGGCCAGCCGTTCTACGGCGAGTCGTCCTTCCTGATGTACCGCAAGGACGTCTTCGCCCGGGAGGGCCTGACGATGCCCGCCCGCCCCACCTGGCGGCAGGTGGCGGACCTCGCCGCGAAGGCGGACGGCGCCGAACCCGGCATGAAGGGCATCTGCCTGCGCGGCCTGCCCGGCTGGGGCGAGGTCATGGCACCGCTGACGACGGTGGTGAACACCTTCGGCGGCACCTGGTTCGACGAGGACTGGAACGCCCGGCTCGACTCCCCCGAGTGGGAAAAGGCGACGAAGTTCTATGTCGACCTGGTCCGCGAGCACGGCGAGTCCGGCGCCGCCCAGGCCGGCTTCGCCGAGTGCCTGAACAACATGACCCAGGGCAAGGTCGCCATGTGGTACGACGCCACCTCCGCGGCCGGCTCCCTGGAGTCCGCCGGCTCCCCCGTCCGGGGCAAGGTCGGCTACGCCCCCGCGCCCGTCGAGAAGACGGAGTCCTCCGGCTGGCTCTACACCTGGGCCTGGGGCATCCAGAACGCCTCCCGCAACCCCGACGACGCCTGGAAGTTCGTCTCGTGGGCCTCCGGCAAGGAGTACGAGGAGCTGGTCGGCGACGAGATCGGCTGGTCCGACGTCCCGGCCGGCAAGCGCGCCTCCACCTACGCCCACCCCGCCTACCGCGCGGAGGCCGCCGCGTTCCAGGAGACGACCAAGGAGGCCATCGAGCGGGCCCGGCCGAACGACCCCGGCGTGCAGCCGCGCCCCGCGCCCGGCATCCAGTTCGTCGGCATCCCGGAGTTCACCGACCTCGGCACCCGGGTCTCCCAGGAGATCAGCGCGGCCATCGCCGGACGCCAGTCCGTCGAGTCGGCCCTGAGGAAGTCCCAGCAGCTCGCAGAAGAGATCGCCGAGGAGTACGAGGGACGATGACCGCCACGACGACGGCCCCCGTGGCCGCACCGGACCTGTCCGCCACCGGTCGCCGGCCCTCCGCCCGGCTGCGCGCCTGGGCCACCCGCGCCCCGCTCCTGCCCGCCCTGGTCTTCATGGTCGTGGTCACCCAGCTGCCCTTCGTGGCGACCCTGGTGATCTCCTTCTTCGACTGGAACTCCCTCTACCCCGACGCCCGGCACTTCGCGGGCCTCGCCAACTACCGGGAGGTCCTCACCGACGCCGGCCTGCGCCGGTCGGTCTGGACGACGATCCTGCTGACCGTGGCGGTCGTCCTCGCCAGTCTGGTCCTCGGACTGCTGCTCGCCCTGCTGCTGGACCGCAGGTTCCGCGGCCGGGGCATCGTCCGCACCCTGCTCATCGCCCCGTTCCTGGTGGTCCCGGTGGCGGCGGCCCTGCTGTGGAAGCACGTCCTCTACAACCCCGAGTACGGCCTGCTCAACGGCCTGCTGCACTACGTCGGCGGCCCGCAGCCGGACTGGATCTCGAACACGCCGCTGCTCGCGGTTCAGGCCGCGCTGGTGTGGCAGTGGACGCCGTTCATGATGCTGATCGTCCTCGCCGGACTGCAGAGCCGGGACCAGCAGCAGATCGAGGCCGCCCGGGTCGACGGGGCGGGCGACTGGCAGATCTTCGTCCACCTGACCCTGCCCCACCTGCGCCGCTACCTCGAACTGGGCGCCCTGCTCGGCTCGGTCTACATCGTGCAGAACTTCGACGCGGTCTTCACGATCACGTCCGGCGGCCTGGGCACCGCCAACCTGCCCTACACCGTCTACCAGACCTTCTACCAGGCCCACGAGAACGGCCTCGCCTCCGCGGCCGGCGTCCTGGTCGTCATCGGCTCGATCGTCATCGCGACCTTCGCCCTGCGCGTGGTGTCGTCCCTGTTCCGCGAGGAGGTGTCCCGCGCATGAGCACCATCGCCGTACGCGGCCGCGGCCGGTTCCGCAAGGGAGCGGGTCTGGGCCTGGTGGCCTGGCTGGCCGGGATCGTCTTCTTCCTGCCCATCGCCTGGATGGCCCTGACGTCCTTCCATTCCGAGCAGGACGCGGCCACCAACCCGCCGTCCTTCGGGGCCGCCCTCACCCTGGACGGCTACCGCGAGTTCTTCGGCACCGGCGGCGGCGCGAGCCCCTGGCCGGCCCTGATCAACTCGACGGTCGCGTCCGTGACCTCGACGCTGCTGGTCCTGCTCCTGGCCCTCCCCGCGGCCTACGCCCTGTCCATCCGCCCGGTGAGGAAGTGGACGGACGTCCTGTTCTTCTTCCTCTCCACCAAGATGCTGCCGGTCGTGGCGGGCCTGCTGCCGATCTACCTGTTCGCCAAGAACGCCGGTCTGCTCGACAACATCTGGCTGCTCGTCGTCCTCTACACCTCCATGAACCTGCCGATCGCGGTGTGGATGATGCAGTCCTTCCTCGCCGAGGTCCCGGTCGCGATCATCGAGGCGGCGCGGGTGGACGGCGCGAGGCTGCCGACGATCCTGGCGCGGGTGGTCGCGCCCGTCGCGCTCCCGGGCATCGCGGCGACTTCCCTCATCTGCTTCATCTTCAGCTGGAACGAACTGCTCTTCGCCCGGGTGCTGACCGGCGTGGTCGCCGAGACCGCCCCCGTCTTCCTGACCGGCTTCATCACCAGCCAGGGACTCTTCCTGGCCAAGGTGTGCGCCGCGTCGCTCGTCGTCTCCCTGCCGGTGCTCGCCGCGGGGTTCGCCGCCCAGGACAAACTCGTCCAGGGCCTGTCACTGGGAGCCGTGAAATGAAGGCCGCCGTCATCGAGTCCGTGGGCAGGGCCGTCGTCGCCGAGGTCCCGGACCCGACGCCCGGGCCGCGCGAGGTCGTCGTCGAGGTCGCGGCCTGCGGCCTGTGCGGCACGGACCTGCACATCCTCCAGGGCGAGTTCGCGCCCGAGCTGCCGATCGTGCCGGGGCACGAGTTCGCGGGCGAGGTGGTCGGCGTCGGCACCCGGGTCACCGAGCTGGCCGTCGGCGACCGCGTCGCGGTGGACCCCTCCCTGCACTGCCACGAGTGCCGCTACTGCCGCACCGGGCACAACAACCTCTGCGAACGCTGGGCGGCGATCGGCGTCACCACGGCGGGCGGGGCCGCCCGGTACGCGGTGGCCCCGGTGGCGAACTGCGTCAGGCTCCCCGAGCACGTCCGCACCCAGGACGCGGCGCTGGTCGAACCCCTGTCCTGCGCGGTCCGCGGCTACGACGTGCTCCGGTCCCGCCTCGGCGCCCATGTGCTGATCTACGGCTCCGGGACGATGGGCCTGATGATGCTGGAGCTGGCCAAGCGGACCGGCGCGGCGAGCGTGGACGTGGTGGACGTGAACCCGGCGCGCCTGGAGACGGCCCGCCGACTGGGGGTGTCGGCCTCGGCGGCGGGCGCCGACGAGCTGGACCGCCCGCAGGGCTGGGACGTCGTCGTCGACGCGACCGGCAACGCGGCCGCGATCCAGGACGGCCTGGGCCGCGTCGCCAAGGCCGGCACGTTCCTCCAGTTCGGCGTCGCCGACTACGCGACGCGGGTGACGATCGACCCGTACCGCATCTACAACCAGGAGATCACGATCACCGGTTCGATGGCGGTCCTGCACAGCTTCGAACGAGCGGCGGAACTCTTCGCGGGCGGCGTCCTGGACCCGGAGGTCTTCATCAGCGACCGCGTCCCGCTGGAGCGCTACCCGCAGGCACTGGAGCAGTTCGCGGCCGGGGTGGGCAGGAAGATCGTGGTGGTCCCGTAGGTTTCCCGCCCTGCGGGCCTCGTCCTCGATTGCCGGAGGGGCCGGAGATCAGCCCCTCCGGCGTCCGAGGAGCGGGGGCCCGGGGCGGCGCCCCCGAGGGACGGGAGGGGACGGCGGGGGCGACATCCCACTGGTCCGACCGGGCCACAGGTAAGGGAACGGCAAAACCGCCCCGCTCGTTCACTCGGCATGACCGCTATGACCCCCGGCTCGAACATCCCCCTCCCCACCGCCCGTGTGACGGTGGACGTCGCCGCGCCCGTGCGGCTCGACGTATCGGGCCTGCTGCTCACCGCCGACGGCAAGGTGCGCTCCGACGACGACTTCATCTTCTACAACCAGCCCGCCGGCCCCGGCGTGACCTACCGTTCCGGTGGTGGCACCGCCCCCGACGCCATCACGGTCGACACCACGGCCGTGCCGCCCGGCATCGAGAAGATCGTCATCACCGCGAGCCCCGACGCCGCCGGCCAGACCTTCCAGGGCATCGAACCGACGGCCACCCTCCGCAACGCGGACGACAACACCGTCCTGGCCACCTTCACTCCCCCGCGTCTCGGCGCCGAGACCGCCCTGGTAGTGGTCGAGATCTACCTGCGCAACGGCGTCTGGAAGGCCCGTGCGGTCGGCCAGGGATACGCCAACGGCCTGGCCGGCATCGCCACCGACTTCGGCGTCACGGTCGAGGAACCGGCCGCCCCGGCCCAGCCGGTCACGCCTCCCCCGGCCGCCGTGCAGCCCTCCGTGGCCCCGCCGGCCCCGCCGGCGCACACCCCGCAGGCCCCGCCCGCGCCCGCCGTGCCCCCGGCCCCGCCCGCCGCCGCCCCCGGAACCGGGAAGATCAACCTCGACAAGGGCCGGGTCAGCCTCCAGAAGAACCAGACCGTCTCCCTGATGAAGGGCGGCCGCCCGCTGCTCTCCCAGGTCAAGATGGGCCTCGGCTGGGAGCCGGCGTACCGCGGCAAGGACATCGACCTCGACGCCTCGGTCATCGCCTACGGCCCGCAGCGCAACCACATCGACAGCTGCTACTTCGGCAAGCTCCAGATCGTGAACGGCGCGATCCGGCACTCCGGCGACAACCTCACCGGTGAGGGCGGCGGGGACGACGAGGTCATCACCGTCGATCTCGGCCGTCTCCCCCAGGACGTCACCGGCCTGGTCTTCACGGTGAACTCCTTCTCCGGCCAGAAGTTCACCGAGGTCGCCAAGGCGTACTGCCGCCTCCTGGACGCCACCACGGGCGAGGAACTGGTCCGCTTCGACCTCACGAGCGCCGAACCGCAGACGGGCGTGATGATGGCGAAGCTGATCCGCCAGTTCTCCGGTGAGTGGGAGATGACCGCCATGGGCGACTTCGTGAAGTCCCGCACGGTGCGGGGCATGGTGAAGCCGGCCGCCCAGGCACTGTAACCGCTCGTACGGAACGCCGGGCGCCCCG
>NZ_JAPSKQ010000198.1:6842-10173 GCF_031181555.1 Streptomyces sp.
GGGCAGTACACCTAGAACAGCGCGCTGTACGCGTTCAGCGCCGGCTGACCGCCCAGATGGGCGTACAGCACGGTCGCGTCACGGCCGATCTCGCCCCGGGACACCAGGTCGATCAGCCCGGCCATCGACTTCCCCTCGTAGACGGGGTCGGTGACCATCCCCTCGGTGCGTGCCGCGAGCCGCATCGCCTCCAGCGTCGCCTCGTCGGGAACGCCGTACGTCCCCGCGTGGTACCGCTCGTCCAACTCGACGTCGTCCTCGGTCAGTTCGGCCTTGACGCCGATGAGCCGGCCGGTGCGGTGCGCGATCCGCGCGATCTGCTCCCGGGTCCGGACGGGCTCCGCCGAGGCGTCGACGCCGATCACCCGCCGGGGCCGCCCGCCCGCCTCCTCCAGGGCCCGGAATCCGGCGACCATGCCCGCCTGGGTGGACCCGGTCACCGAGCACACGACCACGGTGTCGAAGAAGACGCCCAGCTCCCGCTCCTGCTCGGCGACCTCGTACGCCCAGCCCGCGAACCCGAGCCCGCCGAGCGGATGGTCGGAGGCGCCGGCCGGAATGGCGTAGGGCCTGCCGCCCGCCTCCTCGACCTCGCGCAGCGCCTGTTCCCAGCTCTCCTTGAACCCGATCCCGAATCCGGCCCGCACCAGCCGTACGTCGGCCCCGGCGAGCCGGCTGATCAGGATGTTGCCGACCTTGTCGTAGACGGCGTCCGGCCAGTCCACCCAGCTCTCCTGCACCAGCACGCACTTGAGCCCGGCACGGGCGGCGACGGCCGCGACCTGGCGGGTGTGGTTGGACTGCACCCCGCCGATGGAGACGAGGGTGTCGCAGCCCTGCGCGAGCGCGTCGGCGACGAGGTACTCCAGCTTGCGGGTCTTGTTCCCGCCGTAGGCCACACCGGAGTTGCAGTCCTCGCGCTTGGCCCACAGGGAGGCGCCACCGAGACGCGCGGTCAGCCGCTGGAGCGGATGCACGGGCGAGGGCCCGAAGAGCAGCGGGTAACGCTCGTAGGAAGAAAGGGACATGAGTGGTCCTCCCGGTCAGGGAACGTCGGCGAGCTCCTCCAGGCCCCGCCAGATCTCCGCCGTGACCCGGACCGCCTCGTCCGGGTCACCGGCCGCGCAGGCCGCGATCAGCCGCTCGTGCAGCCCGGCGGAGCGGCAGGTGCCGCCCTCGCCGAAGCGCCGCCGTTCCAGCCGGCGGATGAGCGGGGTGTAACGGGCGACGGTCGCGGCGGCCGCGCGGTTGCCGCTCACCCGCACGAGCACGTCGTGCAGGGCGTCGTCGGCGCGCAGGGCGCCGTCCACGTCACCGGCGCGGACGGCCGCCGCGAACCGCTCGTTGGCGGCGCGCATGACGTCCACGTCCGCTTCCCGCAGCCGCGGCACGGCGACCCGGGTGACCAGTTCGTGCATGGCCCCGACGACGGCGGCGGCGTCCCGTACGTCGGCGGCCACGAGCGGGGTGACCCGGGTGTAGCTCTGCGGTTTGCTCTCCAGCAGCCCCTCGTCGGCCAGTCGCGAGAACGCCTCGCGCACCGGCGCCCGGGACAGCCCCAGCCGCTCGGCGAGCTCGGCGTCCCGCACCACCGCCCCGGGTTCGATCTCCCCGGCCACGATGGCGTCCCGGATCGCTTCGTAGGCGCGGTCCCTGAGCAGGGTGCGCCGCACGGGTCGCATGGACTCCACGACTGAAATGTTAGATGTCAGTCGGAGTGCGAACAAGGCCGCGGCCCGCACGCGCAGTGCGGGCCGCGGCCGGACATCCGGGATCACCGGCCGTCCGCCGGACCGGACGGGTTCACCCGCGCACGTGTGCCCCTCCGCTCTCACGCCGCTGCCGCTTCCAGGGCCCCGTGATGGCGAGCATGATGCCCGGTTCCTGGATGTTGGCGTACAGGGTCTTCCCGTCGGGCGAGAACGTGACGCCGGTGAATTCGCTGAACTCCGGCTCCTCCTCGGTGCCGATGTTCACTTCGTTGCGGGCGATGGGGTACGTGCGTCCGCTGTCGGTGGCGCCGAACAGGTGCTGGACGCCCTCGCCGTCCTCGGCGATGATCAGACCGCCGTACGGGGAGACGGTGATGTTGTCGGGGCCGTCGAAGGCGCCGTCCCTGGACGGGTCCCGGTTGACGCCGAGCAGGACCTTCAGGGTCAGGGTGCGGCGCTTGGGGTCGTAGAACCAGACCTGGCCGTCGTGCTGGACCGGGCTCTCCTCACGGGCGTACGAGGAGACGATGTACGCCCCGCCGTCGCCCCACCACATGCCCTCCAGCTTGCGGGCGCGGGTGATCTCGCCGGGCCCGAACTGCTCGCGCACGGCGACCTCGCGTGCGTCGCGGTCGGGGACGTCCACCCAGTCGACGCCGTAGACGGTGCCGGTCCGCGTGGCGCGGGAGAGGTCGTCGACGAACCGGCCGCCGGAGTCGTAGCACTTGGGCGCCTGGAGGACGCCCGCGTCGTCGGCGAGGGTGCGGAACCTGCCGGGGCCGTGGCGGAAGCCCTTCGGCGGGGTCCAGCGGTAGAACAGGCCGTTGGGCTCGTCGGCGTCCTCGGTGAGGTACGCGTGGCCGCGCTTGACGTCGATGACGACGGCCTCGTGGTCGTAACGGCCGAAGAACTTCAGGGGCTTGGGGTCGCGGTTGGCGCGCCGGTCGGCGGGGTCGACCTCGAAGACGTAGCCGTGGTCCTTGGTCATGCCGTTCTCGCCGGCGCGGTCGGAGTTCTCCTCGCAGGTGAGCCAGGTGCCCCAGGGGGTGCTGCCGCCCGCGCAGTTGTTGGCGGTGCCGGCGATGCCGACCCATTCGGCGACGCTGCCGTCGGGGCGCACCTCGACGACGGTGCAGCCGCCGGGCGCGGCCGGGTCGTAGACGAGGCCCTCGGCGAGCGGGACGGGGAACTCCGCCTCGTCGCGCGGGCCGTCCATCTCGTGGTTGTTGACCAGGAGGGTGCTGCCGCGCGGACCGGGGAAGGCCGCCGTGCCGTCGTGCTCGGCCGGCGTGAACTCGCCCGACTCCAGCCGGGTCCTGCCGGTGTGGGTGAGGACGCGGTACGTGAAGCCCGCGGGCAGGGCGAGGATGCCGTCCGGGTCCGGCACCAGGGGCCCGTACCCGACTCCGCCGTGCCGGTCCGCCGCCTCCTCGGACCGCTCGTCCGCGCTCTCGGTCTCGGCCGTCGTGAGGGCGTGGGGTGCGGAGGAGAGGGCACCGACGCTGCCCACCAGTGCGACACCGGCACCGGCGATCGCGGAGGTTCTGGCGAAGTCCCTGCGGGTGAGCGACATGGTGTCTCCTGTGACGGTGGATGTGCCGTGGAGGGGGGCGGACCTC
>NZ_JAPSKQ010000199.1 GCF_031181555.1 Streptomyces sp.
GGTCTCGGCGGCGGTCTCGGCAGCCGCGGGTGCCTCGGAGACCTCGGCGGTCTGCGCGGACGCCGCCGGCTCCGGCGCCCCGGTGCCCTCCGTCTTCCCGGTGGTGGTCGCCGTCGGCGAGGTCACGCTGCGCGTCGCACGACGGCGGGTGCGCCGGGGAGCGGCGTCCTCGGAGGTGCCGGAGGAGACGGCGGCCTGCCCGGGAGCCTCGGAGGAGGCGGTGGCCTCAGGGTCCTCGGGTGCGGACGGAGCCGCCGTCGTCACGGTCGCCGGTACGACGGTCTCGGCGGCTTCCGCCGGCGCCGGTGCCCCGGCGGGCGCGGCCGCACGGCGGACGACACGGCGACGCCGCGGAGCGGCGGGCGCGGCCTCGGCCGTCGCGGTGGCCTCCCGGGCCTCTTCCCTGGTTTCCTTCTCGGCCCCGGTCCCGGCGCTCTCCTGCTCCACGAGCCCGGCGGGATCCGCGGCCGGTATGGCCGGCGTGACGGTCTCGGCCGTCGTCCCGGCCGTCGCGGCGGGCGGGCCCGCCGGCCGGGACGCGGCACGGCGGCGCCGGCGCGGCGGCAGGGTGTCGCTGGGGGTGTTCGGTTCGGAGCCCTTGGTGGGCTCGGTCGATTCGAGCATGCGGGCGTTTCTCCCGTCAGGCTCCCGGGCGCCGCACCCGGTCCGGCGATGCCGGTGACGTCCGCGGCTCGCGCGGTGCGCGGTTGCCGCCGTCCGGGGCGCGGGCGCCGCTCGGGAGCTCTCTGTGTCCTGTCTCGCCGGTTCCGTACGCCGAATGCGTACGGCCTGGCGAAAGTCTTCTGGTCGGTGCGCTGCCCGACCCAGGTGGCTCCCGAGTTCGAGGGCGGCGCTACGACGTCCGTCCCTACGCGGGACCTTCCTTACGCCGGCGCCGTCGCGGCGGCAGTGGCGGCGGCCGGATGCGGCACGGTCGCTGCTGCCTCGCGGTCGGGCGCGAGCGGGTCGGTCACCGTGCCGGTCTCTTCATCGAACAGCCCCTGCGCCAGCCTGGTCACCGCTGCGGGGACCGGCGGCGCCAGGTCGGCCACGGCGCGGAGACCGGACAGGACGTCGTCGGGTCGTACGGCAGGCGTCACGTGCCGAACAACCAGCCGCAGTATCGCACAGGGGTGGTCGCTCGGCCTATCAGCCTGCGAAGAGTGCGTTTTTGCGCTCTCCAGGCCCACGACCGCGGAGCGGGCGTCGAAGGTGCGGACGCCGTTCTTGGTCCGGCGCTGCACCTCCACGGTCTCGGCCGCGTTGAAGGCGTCCACCGCCCGGCGGGCGTCCTCCGGGGCGACACCGTCCAGCCGCAGCTCCCACACGGAGGCCGTGAGCCGGTCGGCGAGCCCCGACGTACGGGCCTCGACCGCCTCGACGATGTCGAGCCCGGCGGGCAGCGACTCGTCGAGCAGGGCCCGGAGCCGCTCGGGGTCACGCGGCTCGGTGAGCGCGATCTCCAGGTATTCCGCCTCGCTGCCCGTGCCGGTGGGTGCGGCATTGGCGTACGACACCTTCGGGTGCGGCGTGAACCCCGCCGAGTAAGCCATCGGCACCTCGGCACGGCGCAGCGCACGCTCGAAGGCGCGCTGGAAGTCACGGTGGCTGGTGAACCGGAGGCGGCCGCGCTTGGTGTAGCGCAGTCGGATGCGCTGCACCGCGGGTGCGGGCGGCGGGCCTTCGGGCTGTCGCTTGCCCAGTGTCGTTCAGTCCTTCGTGAGAGCGGTCGTCCTGCTACCAAGAGTACGTGTCTCCCGGCCGGTAGGTTCCCGGCGGTCCGCGAGCACGGGTTCCGCGGGTTTCCCGAGCAGCATCCGGCGGAAGTCGGCACGGGCCTGCCGGACCGACACGCGGGCCGCGGCGAGGACCTGCCGGGCGGCCCGGCCCGCACCGCGGGCGGCCTCGGCGGCGGGCCGCAGCACGGCGTCGCGCACGACGTGCCCCACCGGCGTCAGCACACTCCGGTACACCCGTCGCACCGGCTCCACGAAGACCCACCGGAAAAGGGTCCCCAGGAACCGCCCGACGGCCGACGAGACGCGCCCGGCGACGCGCCAGGCGTGCCCGAGGGCGTCCCCGACCTCCCGCCCGGCGACGGCGAGGACGCGGCCGACGGGCACGAGGACCCAGCGCCACACGGCGAGCGCGGGCAGCACGAACAGGATCCGGGTGATCCAGTACAGCCCCGTGCCGACACCGGTGACGATCATGGTCACCAGCCGCACGAGCCCCTTCACGCACCGGGCGGCGGCATGCCCGACCGGCGTGAGGACCCAGGTGTACAGCCACACCGACGGCACGACGACGAGATACCGCGTCAGCCAGGCCAGGCCCGCGTACGCCCCGGCCCCGATCGCGGCGAGCACGGCACCCACTCCCCTGAGCGCCCACACGACCGCGTGCCCGACGGGCGTCAGGACACGCGCGTACACCCACAGGAGGGCATGACCGACGGGAGTCAGCACATGGCGGTACAGCCCCACGGCGGGAAGGACCACCAGCACCTTCCCGAGCCGGGTCAGCGCCGTGCCGAGCGGCACGAGGACGTACCGCCACAGGCCCACGAACGGCCACACGAACACCGCCCGTCCGACCCACAGCGACGCCCGCCCGAGCGGCCGGAACACGGTGTCGTTCAGGAACCGGCCGGCGACGACGAGCGCGTCCCACGCCATGCGCACCGGCACGACCAGGACGAGCACCACGATCCGCACCGGCATGCGGATCGCCACGACCAGGCACCCCTCGCCCCGGGGCGCCTCTCCCCGTGCCGCGGGAGCCGACTTCTCCAGATCCATACCGGTGTAGACGCCGGAACGACCCGTTCGGATCCCGTGCCCACAGGCTTGTGCGCTTCATACGCTAAAACGCCCGCCGAAAAAATGAATTCCACGGGTTCACCGTGTTCGGCCAGGCTTATATAAAATAATTTTCCCTACGGCCGTTCACTCATTTGCCGCGCATCCAAGTGAAAAGACTCACCGTTAGTCGCTACATGACGAAGGCAAGCACGCCCGGGCCGCTCGTGCCCGACGGGGGGCCGAGCGGCCCGACTGCTGCCCACGAACCGCCCGTGGGCCCCTCCCTCCACACCCCGGCCCCGGCACACCCCTCGCCCGGGACCGGGGGCACGCCCGGCAGAAACGGCGTTCCTGTCGTACCGCACGTCACCGAACCGATCCTGACGAACTTTTTCGCCGTGGTTCAGCGCTTGGAGTCCGACCTGGCCGGCCGCTGGGTCGCACCGGCCGACGACCGCTCCGCACGCCGGCCCGATGAATCCCTCGCGACATGAATGACGAACACTTCGACCACCTCTGGTACAGCCCCGACTTCCCCGCCCGGAACAACGAGGGACCGGGCACCGGCCGGCACCGGGCCTCGGCCGTCTACGCGGAGCCCATGGAACCACCGGTCCCGCCCTGGGACCCGGCCGAAGAACTCGCCTACCTGCTCCAGGAAGCCCGCGGCGACGAATACGGCAGAACCACGCCGCCCCCTCGCGAGGAGGCGTCGGTCACCGCTCCCCCCGTCGGCAGCCCCATGGGCAACCTGCAGGAGATCACCGCCGAGCTGCCGCCCCTGCGCACCGCCCCCCGCGGCCACCGGAAGCTCACCCCGCGCAGGCGTCCCGACGCCGTGCGACTCGCCAGCTACGTCATCGCCGCACTGGCCGCGGTCACCGTGTCGATGGTGAGCGTCTTCAGCGGTGTGGTCACCTACGAACCGCTGCTCCTCGTCACCACGGCGCACAGCAGCGGCAGTTCATCGGCCTGGTGGCCCGTGCTCGTGTACGGCCCCTGGCTGGCCGGATCCCTGTCCGTCCTCCGCGCGGCACTGCACCAACGGCGCGCCCTGCACTCGTGGTTCGTCGTCCTGCTGTTCTCGTCCGTCGCGGTCCTGCTCTGTGTCGCCCAGGCGCCCCGCACGATCACCGACACCGCCGCCGCCGCGCTCCCGGGGGTCGCCGCGCTCGCCTGCTTCCAGCAACTCGTCCGGCAGATCACCCTGACCCGGCCACCCCGCCGGGCCGCTCCCCGCCACCGGCTGCGGCCCGCCGCGGATCACCCCGCGCCGCTCACCGCTCCCGGCGACCAGGAGCGCTTCCGGGCCCCGGGCCACTCCTACCGGCACGACGTACCGCCCGACCGGCACGCCGGGCAGCGCCTCCCGTAGACACCGGCTCCCGCTGCCGGCGGCACGTCGTGCCGCCGGCAGCGGAGGACCTCCCTCAGCGGCCTCCGCCTGCGGCGGGGGCCGCGTTCTTGACCGTCAGCGGCAGCAGCTTCTTCCCGGTCGGGCCGATCTGGATGGAGGTGTCCATCTGCGGGCACACCCCGCAGTCGAAGCACGGGGTCCAGCGGCAGTCCTCGACCTCCGTCTCGTCGAGGGCGTCCTGCCAGTCCTCCCAGAGCCAGTCCTTGTCCAGGCCGGAGTCGAGGTGGTCCCAGGGCAGGACCTCCTCGTAGGTGCGCTCGCGGGTGGTGTACCAGTCGACGTCGACGCCGAAGGGGGCCAGCGCCTTGTCCGCGCAGTTCATCCAGCGGTCGTAGGAGAAGTGCTCGCGCCAGCCGTCGAAGCGGCCGCCGTCCTCGTAGACCGCGCGGATGACCGCGCCGACGCGGCGGTCACCGCGGGAGAGCAGGCCCTCGACGATGCCGGGCTTGCCGTCGTGGTAGCGGAAGCCGATGGAGCGGCCGTACTTCTTGTCGCCGCGGATCTTGTCCCGGAGCTTGGCGAGACGCTCGTCCGTCTCCTCGGCGGAGAGCTGCGGGGCCCACTGGAAGGGGGTGTGCGGCTTGGGGACGAAGCCGCCGATGGAGACCGTGCAGCGGATGTCGTTGGAGCCGGAGACCTCGCGGCCCTTCTGGATCACACGGGTGGCCATGTCGGCGATCTGGAGGACGTCGTCGTCGGTCTCGGTGGGCAGGCCGCACATGAAGTACAGCTTCACCTGGCGCCAGCCGTTGCCGTAGGCCGTGGCGACGGTCCGGATGAGGTCGTCCTCGGAGACCATCTTGTTGATGACCTTGCGGATGCGCTCCGAGCCGCCCTCCGGCGCGAAGGTCAGGCCCGATCGGCGGCCGTTGCGGGTCAGCTCGTTCGCCAGGTCGATGTTGAAGGCGTCGACGCGGGTCGAGGGGAGCGAGAGGCCGATCTTGTCGTCCTCGTAGCGGTCCGCGAGGCCCTTGGCGATGTCGCCGATCTCCGAGTGGTCCGCGGAGGAGAGGGAGAGCAGGCCCACCTCTTCGAAGCCCGTCGCCTTCAGGCCCTTGTCGACCATCTCGCCGATGCCGGTGATCGAGCGCTCGCGGACGGGACGGGTGATCATGCCCGCCTGGCAGAAGCGGCAGCCGCGGGTGCAGCCGCGGAAGATCTCCACCGACATGCGCTCGTGGACCGTCTCGGCGAGCGGGACGAGGGGCTGCTTGGGGTAGGGCCACTCGTCGAGGTCCATCACCGTGTGCTTGGAGACGCGCCACGGGACGCCCGACCTGTTCGGTACGACACGGGCGATGCGGCCGTCGGGGAGGTACTCGACGTCGTAGAAGCCGGGGACGTACACCCCGCCGGTCTTCGCCAGGCGGAAGAGGAGTTCCTCGCGGCCGCCGGGGCGGCCCTCCTCCTTCCAGGCGCGGATGATCCGGGTGACCTCGAGGACCGCCTGCTCGCCGTCGCCGATGACGGCGCAGTCGATGAAGTCGGCGATCGGCTCGGGGTTGAACGCCGCGTGGCCGCCGGCCATGACGATCGGGTCGTCGAGGCCGCGGTCCTTGGCCTCCAGCGGGATGCCGGACAGGTCCAGGGCGGTGAGCATGTTGGTGTAGCCGAGCTCGGTGGAGAAGCTCAGGCCGAGGACGTCGAAGGCCTTCACCGGGCGGTGGCTGTCGACCGTGAACTGCGGGACGTGGTGCTCCCGCATCAGCGCCTCGAGGTCCGGCCAGACGCTGTAGGTGCGCTCGGCGAGGACGCCGTCCTGTTCGTTGAGGACCTCGTAGAGGATCATGACGCCCTGGTTGGGCAGTCCGACCTCGTAGGCGTCGGGGTACATGAGCGCCCAGCGGACGTCGCAGGAGTCCCAGTCCTTGACCGTGGAGTTGAGCTCTCCGCCGACGTACTGGATCGGCTTCTGCACATGCGGGAGCAGAGCTTCGAGCTGCGGGAACACAGACTCGGCGGCTTCGGCAGGCATCTCGCGAACCTTCGTGTGGTGACTGGGGGTCCCCCCGGCCGAAGGCTGGGGGCGGGTGACCACCCAGCCTAACGCGGCCGGAGGGGTTCCCCCTACGCCGTCCAGGACCGGAGGTCCTTGCCGATCGACGTCCAGGTCTCCGGGAGCGCCGCCTCGGCGGCCCGCGCGCGGCACTCCTCGCGGCCGTACAGGATGCCGTAGGTGAAGGTGTTCTCCCCCGCCGCGTGGGCGACGGCGGCCAGCTCGCGCAGGATCCGGCGGGCCATGACGCTGTCCTGGTGGTCGCCGAGCAGGCCCTGGAGCGACTTCATGGACGCGACCAGGGTCTTCGCCGGGCCACCGAGTGCCGGGACGGCGGCCTCGGCGGCGTACCGGGTGCGCTTGGTCTTCTTGCGGGCCTCGTGCAGGGCGGTGTCGCGGTCGTCACCGGGCGGGAGGCCGAGGGCTTCGGTGACCAGGCCGGACAGCTTGTCGATGTCCTTGCGCACGGCCTTGGCGAGCACCTTGTCCGGCTTGGCGGCGGCTTTCCTGCGCAGTGGCGGGTCGGCCAGCAGGGCGTCCAGGGTGTCGAGGAGCGTGAGGTGGCGGCGGGAGTCGAGGATGCCGGTGAGGTGGCCGTGGGCTCCGCCGTGGCGGGCCCGGGACCAGGCGGTCAGGCGGTCGCCGACCGGGCCGGAGACGAGGGCGGCGGGCAGGTCGTCCAGGGCCGCTCCCAGGCGCGCGGCGAGCACTTCCTGGTCGCGGTCCAGGCCCAGCTCGCGGGCGAGCCATTTCAGGTCGGCGGCGACCGGGTCGGTGACCTCGCGGTCGAGGACGGAGCGGTAGGAGCGGAAGGTGCTGCGCAGGCGGCGGGTGGCGACCCTCATGCGGTGCACGGAGTCGGGTACGTCCTGGCGTACTGCGGGATCGAGCTCGACGAGTGCGTCGCGCTGGGCGCGGACGTAGGCGAGGACGTGGTCGCCCGCGGTGACGGGTCTGCCCACCGCCCGGGGCCTGCGCTTCTGCCGGGGTGCCGCCGCCGGTGCCGGGGCCGGGGCGGGCGACGCCCCCTCGGGCCGGGTGGCCGCCGCGTCCGGTGCCGTCTCCGCCAGGGCCCGGGCCAGCTTCGACGCGGACGTCGAGGGCCGTACGCCCGCCTTGCGGAGCTTCTTCTCCACCTTGTCGAGGAAGGCGGGGTCGCCGTCGTCGGCGAGTTCGACCTCGATCTCGGTCCACCGGGCCGTGCCGCCGCCGGCGGTGAGGCGTTCGGCGTGCACGGTGTCGACGCTGACCTCGGCGAGGAGCCGGCCGGTGTGGTCGAGGAGGTGGCGTACGTCGCGGTCGGAGCGCAGCCGGACCACGGGGCGCAGCGGGCGCTCGCGGACGCGGGAGCGGACGAGGCGGGCGAGGCTCTCGGGGAGGTCGTCGGAGAGCGGGGCGCGGACCTCGTCCCGTACCCCGGCGGCGACGGGGAACTTGAGGTGCCAGCCGGCGTCGGAGCCGCCGGTGCGGCGGCGCAGGGTGAGGGAGGCGGCGGCCAGGCGTTCGTCGGCGGTGTCGTAGTAGGTGGCGTCGAGGTGGGCGACGCCCTTGTCCTGGACGGACGCGACGCCGGGGACGCCGGTCAGGTCGGGCAGGTCGGTCTCCCCCGACTTGTGCTCGTACTCGTACTTTCGCTCGATCTCGCGCTTGGTGTCCGCCATGACCTGAATCTAGTCGGCCCGGGGGCGGAGCGGCAGAGGGCCGCTCCGCACCGGTCGTGCGGACGGTTACGCGGACATGGGGCGCTGCACCCGGATGGACTGCAGCAGGCCGACCGCCAGCCATACGGCGAACATCGACGAGCCGCCGTAGGACACGAACGGCAGGGGGAGGCCGGTGACGGGCATGATGCCGAGGGTCATGCCGATGTTCTCGAAGGACTGGAAGGCGAACCAGGCGACGATGCCGGCGGCGACGATGGTGCCGTAGAGGTCGGTGGTGTCGCGGGCGATGCGGCA
The DNA here is from genome assembly GCF_031181555.1 of Streptomyces sp. Classification (GTDB taxonomy): domain Bacteria; phylum Actinomycetota; class Actinomycetes; order Streptomycetales; family Streptomycetaceae; genus Streptomyces; species Streptomyces fimbriatus. Next base: position 8,176 of record NZ_JAPSKQ010000199.1, read on the forward strand.
GGCGCGCCAGAGGATGACGCCGAGCAGGGCGATGATCAGTGCGCCGCCGACGAAGCCGAGTTCCTCGCCGGCGACGGTGAAGACGAAGTCGGTCTGCTGCTCGGGGACGAACTGGCCGGTGGTCTGTGAGCCCTGGAAGAGCCCGGAGCCGGTGAGGCCGCCGGAGCCGATGGCGATGCGGGCCTGGTTGGTGTTGTAGCCGACGCCGGCGGGGTCGAGTTCGGGGTTGGCGAAGGCGGCGAAGCGGTTGATCTGGTACTCGTCGAGCACGCCGAGCTGCCAGACGGTGACCGCGCCGATCGCTCCGGCGCCGAGGAGGCCGAAGACCCACCGGTTGGAGGCGCCGGAGGCGAGGAGCACGCCGAGCACGATGATGACCATGACCATGACCGAGCCGAGGTCGGGCATGAGCATCACGATCAGCATGGGGACGACGGCCAGGCCGAGTGCCTGGAGGACCGTGCGGTGGTCGGGGTAGGGCTTGTCGCCCGCGTCGACCCGGGCGGCGAGCAGCATCGCCATGCCCAGGATGATCGTGACCTTCACGAACTCCGAGGGCTGGAGCGAGAAGCCGCCGCCGAGCTTGATCCAGGAGTGGGCGCCGTTGATGGTGGAGCCCAGTGGGGTGAGCACCAGCAGGACCAGGAAGACCGAGGCTCCGTACAGGAGGGGTACGGCCGTGCGCAGGGTGCGGTGGCCGAGCCAGATCGTGCCGATCATCAGGGCCAGCCCGATGCCGGTGTTGAGCCAGTGGCGGACCAGGAAGTAGTACGGGTCGCCCTGGTTGAGTTCGGTGCGGTTGCGGGTGGCCGAGTAGACCAGGAGCGAGCCGAGCAGGGACAGCGCGAGTGCCGACAGCAGTATCGGCCAGTCGAGGCGCCGGGCGAGGGAGTCGCGGGCGAAGACCCGTGTCCAGCCGGCCCTCTCGGGACCGTACCCGGAGACATGGAAGCTGTTCACGCCGCCGGTCATGCCGCTGTCCTCCGGGTCCCGGTGCCCCGCCGGTGGCGTCCGTGGCAGCCCGTGCGTCCGTCGCCCCGGCGCGGTCCGTCACCCGGGCGTCCGTCACCCCGGTGGCCGTCGCCCGGTCGTCGGTCGCCGCCCCGGCGTCGGTCGCCGCGGCGGGTGGCGCGGTTGCCGGCCTCCGGTGAGGGGATCGTGGCGGCCTGCTGCTGGTCGGCGGGCGCGTTGCCGCCGTCCTGCGGGGTGGCCTGGGCGTCCGGTGAGGCGGTCGGCCGGTCCTTGGCGGGGTCCTTGGAGATCTTCGGGGACTTGATGGTGCCGTCCGTCCTGACCTTCGGGAGGGTCTTCTGGGGGGTGGGCAGCAGCGCCTTCTTCCTGTCGATCGAGCCGTCCTCGGCGATGCCGTACAGCGCGTTGTAGATGTTGCGCACGGCGGGGCCCGAGGCGCCGGAGCCGGTACCACCCTGGGAGATCGTCATGACGATCGAGTAGTCCTCGGTGTAGGTGGCGAACCAGGAGGTGGTCTGCTTGCCGTAGACCTCGGCGGTACCGGTCTTGGCGTGCATCGGGATCTCGTCCTGCGGCCAGCCCTCGAATCGCCAGGCGGCCGTACCGCGGGTGGCGACTCCCTCGAGGGCTGCGTCTATCTCGTTGAGGGTCTTCTTCGTCAGCGGCAGCTTGCCGTGCGCCCGGGGCTCGATCTCCGTGACCGTCTTCCCGTCGGGACTGATGACGGCCTTGCCGACGGTGGGGTCGTACATGGTGCCGCCGTTGGAGAGGGCCGCGTAGACGGTGGCCATCTGGATGGGGGTGACGAGGGTGTCGCCCTGGCCGATGGAGTAGTTGACGGAGTCACCGGCGCGCAGCCGGTTGCCTTCGAGGCAGTTCTCGTAGGCGATGCGCTCGGCGTAGCTGCCGTCCTTCTTGCCGGTCTTGCACCAGGCGTCCTTGTTGGCCTTCCAGTAGTCCAGCTTCCACTGGCGGTCGGGGACGCGGCCGGTGACCTCGTTGGGCAGGTCGATGCCGGT
>NZ_JAPSKQ010000040.1 GCF_031181555.1 Streptomyces sp.
CCGGACCCGCTCCGCCCGCCGTCCCCCACCGGCGTCCCTCTGTGGGCCTCAGCACACTTCAGCCCCGCAGGTCAACGGCAAGTTGACGGCTCTTCCGCGACCGTGGTGGACTGCCTCAGCCAGTACGGCGGCAGGAGAGGAAGCCGGTGCGAGTCCGGCGCGGTCCCGCCACTGTCACCGGGGTGGACGACCCCGGGAGCCAGGAACTCTCACCGCCGGTCTCGTCGAACCAGGGCGTGGACACCCTGAGTGAGGACATAACGCCATGCGCGGCTGCCCGTCGATGCCGATCAGCGACGCCCCGCCCCGTTCCGGGGCCGTTCCCGCCGGACTTCCCACCGGATCTGCGACCGGCTGAACCCATGGGTGCCGATCGCGTGTTCGCGTACGGCGCCGCCGCCGGCCTCCTCGGCGACCTGCTGCTCGGCGATCCCCGCCGCGGGCATCCGGTCGCCGCTTTCGGGCGGGCCGCGGCTGCCGTGGAACGGGTGCTGTGGCGGGACGACCGGGGCCGGGGCGCGGTGCACACCGCCGTGTGCGTCGGCGGGACCGTCGCGCTGGGGAGCCTGGCCGCCCGCTGCGTACGCTCCTCCCCCGCCGCCTCCGTCGCCCTGACCGGTGCCGCCACCTGGGCCGTCGTCGGGGGCACTTCGCTGGCCCGGGAGGCCCGCGCCATCGGGCGGGCCCTCGAGGCCGGGGACGTCGAGGCGGCACGGGCGCGGCTGCCGCACCTGTGCGGGCGGGACCCGCAGGCGCTGGACGCCGACGGGATCGCCCGCGCGGTGGTGGAGTCCGTCGCCGAGAACACCTCCGACGCCGTCGTCGGCGCGCTGGTGTGGGGTGCCGTCGCCGGGGTGCCGGGCCTGCTCGGCTTCCGGGCCGTCAACACGCTGGACGCGATGGTCGGCCACAAGTCCCCCCGCTACCGCCGCTACGGCTGGGCCTCCGCCCGTCTCGACGACGTCGCCGGGTGGCCGGGGGCACGGCTGACCGCCGTGCTCGCCGCGCTCACCGGGCCCGACCCGCGGGGCGCCGTCCGGGCGTGGCGTGCCGATGCCGCGAAGCACCCGAGCCCCAACGCAGGGCCCGTGGAGGCGTCGTTCGCGGGCGCGCTGGGCGTGCGGCTCGGCGGGACGCTGTCCTACGGCGGGCGGGTCGAGCACCGGCCCGTCCTCAACGGCGGCGGCCGCACCGTGGCCGTGTCCGACATCGACCGGGCGGTACGGCTCTCGCGGCGGGTCGGCTGGCTCGCGCTCGGGGTCGGCGCCGCCGCACGGCTCGTCGTGAAGGGACGTACATCGTGAGCGGTGGGGGGCTGCTGGTCGCCGGGACCACCTCGGACGCCGGCAAGAGCGTGGTGACCGCCGGGATCTGCCGGTGGCTGGTGCGCCAGGGCGTCAAGGTCGCGCCCTTCAAGGCGCAGAACATGTCGCTGAACTCGTTCGTGACCCGCGAGGGCGCCGAGATCGGACGGGCGCAGGCCATGCAGGCCCAGGCCTGCCGCCTGGAGCCGACCGCGCTGATGAACCCGGTGCTGCTCAAGCCGGGCGGGGAGCGGTCCAGTCAGGTCGTGCTGCTGGGCAGGCCGGTCGGGGAGATGAGCGCGCGCGGGTACCACGGGGGGCGGCAGCAGCGGCTGCTCGGGACCGTGCTGGAGTGCCTGGCGGAGTTGCGGGGCACGTATGACGCGGTGATCTGTGAGGGGGCCGGGAGTCCCGCCGAGATCAATCTGCGGCGGACGGACATCGTGAACATGGGGATCGCCCGCAACGCCGGACTCCCCGTGCTCGTCGTCGGCGACATCGACCGGGGCGGCGTCTTCGCCTCCTTCTTCGGGACGGTCGCGCTGCTGTCGCCGGAGGACCAGAAGCTGGTCGCCGGGTTCCTGGTGAACAAGTTCCGGGGCGATGTGTCGCTGCTGGAGCCGGGGCTCGACATGCTGCGCGGCCTCACCGGACGGCCCGCCTACGGTGTGCTGCCGTACCGGCACGGGCTCGGCATCGACGAGGAGGACGGCCTCAGGGTGTCCCTGCGCGGGACCGTGCGGGAGTCGAACGTCGCCCCGCCCGTCGGCGAGGACGTGCTGCGCGTCGCCGTCTGCGCGGTCCCGCTGATGTCCAACTTCACCGACGTGGACGCGCTGGCTGCCGAACCCGGCGTCGTGGTGCGGTTCGTGGACCGGCCGGAGGAGCTGGCCGACGCGGACCTCGTGGTCGTGCCGGGAACGCGCGGGACCGTGCGGGCGCTGGAGTGGCTGCGGGAGCGCGGGCTGGCCGAGGCGCTGCGGCGCAGGGCCGCGGAGGGCCGGCCCGTACTCGGCGTCTGCGGCGGTTTCCAGGTGCTCGGCGAGCACATCGAGGACGACGTCGAGAGCCGCCGCGGGCACGTGGACGGGCTCGGCATCCTGCCCGTGCGGGTGCGGTTCGCCCGTGAGAAGACCCTCACCCGGCCGGTGGGCGAGGCCCTCGGCGAGCGGGTCGAGGGGTACGAGATCCACCACGGGGTCGCCGAAGTGCTCGGCGGGGACGCCTTCCTGGACGGCTGCCGGGTCGGCCCGGTCTGGGGCACCCACTGGCACGGCTCGCTGGAGTCGGACGGCTTCCGGCGGGCCTTCCTGCGCGAGGTGGCCGCCCTCGCCGGCCGCCGCTTCGTGCCGGCCCCCGACACCTCGTTCGCCGCGCTGCGCGAGGAGCAGCTCGACCGGCTCGGCGACCTGATCGAACAGCACGCGGACACGGACGCGCTGTGGCGGCTCATCGAGTCGGGCGCGCCGCAAGGACTGCCTTTCATTCCACCGGGAGCGCCCGCATGAGCACAGTGTTGTTGTTGTCGACCGCCGACACGGACCTGCTGGCGGCCCGTGCCTCCGGCGCCGCCTACCGGATCGGCAACCCGACCCGCGTCGACGTCCGCGAGGAACTGCCCGCGCTGACCGAGGGCGCCGACATCGCCGTCGTACGGCTGCTGGGCGGCAAGCGCGCCTGGGAGGAGGGGCTCGCGGCGCTGAAGGCGTCCGGGATCCCGACGGTGCTGCTCGGCGGGGAGGCCGTGCCGGACGCGGAGCTGATGGCCGAGTCCTCGGTGCCGGCCGGTGTGGTGGCGGAGGCCCTGAGGTACCTCGTCGAGGGCGGCCCGGACAACCTCACCGAGCTGGCGCGGTTCCTGTCGGACACCGTGCTGCTGACCGGCGAGGGGTTCGAACAGCCGCGGAAGATGCCGGAGTACGGCGTCCACGGCGCCCGCGCCTTGCAGCCGGGGCGTCCGACCGTCGGGGTGCTCTTCTACCGGGCTCACGAACTGAGCGGCAACACCGCCTTCGTGGACACGTTGTGCGACGCGATCGAGGCCCACGGGGCCAACGCCCTCCCGGTGTACTGCGGTTCGCTGCGCGGCGCGGACCCCGGGCTCTACGGGCTGCTGTCGAAGGCCGACGCCCTGGTCGCCACGGTGCTGGCGGCCGGCGGCACGCACGCCTCGCAGGCGTCGGCGGGCGGCGACGAGGAGGCCTGGGACATCGGGGCCCTCGCGGACCTGAACGTGCCGGTGCTGCAGGGGCTGTGCCTGACCTCGTCGCGCGCCGCCTGGGAGGAGTCCGACGCCGCCCTGTCCCCCATGGACGCGGCGATGCAGGTCGCCATCCCGGAGTTCGACGGCCGGCTGACCACGGTCCCGTTCTCCTTCAAGGAGCAGGGCCCGGACGACGTCCCGGTGTACGTCGCCGACCCGGAGCGGGCCGCGCGGGTGGCCGGGATCGCCGTGCGGCACGCCCGGCTGAGGCACAAGCCGAACGCCGGGAAGAGGCTCGCGCTGGTCTTCACCGCGTACCCGACGAAGCACTCCCGCGTCGGCAACGCGGTGGGCCTCGACACCCCGGCCTCGGCGGTACGGGTGCTGGACGCGCTGCGGGACGCCGGATACGGCGTCGACGGGTACCCCGACAACGGGGACGAGCTGATCCACCGGCTGATCGAGGCCGGCGGGCACGACGTCGAGTGGCTGACCGAGGAGCAGCTGGCCGCCGCGCCCGCGCGGGTGCCGCTGGCGGACTACCGGGCGTGGTTCGAGAAGCTCGACCCGGAGCTGCGGGACGCCATGCTGGAGGCGTGGGGCGAGCCGCCGGGCTCGCTGTACGTCGACGGCGACGACATCGTGCTGGCCTCCCTCCGGTTCGGGAACGTCGTCGTCATGATCCAGCCGCCGCGGGGCTTCGGGGAGAACCCGATCGCGATCTACCACGATCCCGACATGCCGCCGTCCCACCACTACCTGGCGGCCTACCGCTGGCTGGAGAACAGCTTCGGCGCCGACGCGATCGTGCACATGGGCAAGCACGGCACCATGGAGTGGCTGCCGGGCAAGGGACTCGGGCTGAGCGCCGGGTGCGCGCCGGACGCGGTGCTCGGCGACCTGCCGCTGGTCTACCCGTTCATCGTCAACGACCCCGGTGAGGGCACCCAGGCCAAGCGGCGCGGGCACGCCACCGTCGTCGACCACCTGGTGCCGCCGATGGCACGGGCCGACACGTACGGCGACCTGGCCAAGCTGGAACAGCTCCTCGACGAGTACGCGCTGGTCAGCGACCTCGACCCGGCGAAGGCGCCGGCGGTGCGCGCGCAGATCTGGACGCTGGTCAAGGCCGCCGAACTCCACCACGACCTGCACGTCGACGAGCAGCCGGACGACGACGAGTTCGACGAGTTCGTCATGCACATCGACGGCTACCTGTGCGAGATCAAGGACGTGCAGATCCGCGACGGGCTGCACGTCCTCGGCGGTGGCCCGGTCGGCGAGCCGCGCGTCAACCTGGTGCTGGCCGTGCTGCGCGCCTCGCAGGTCTGGGGCGGGCAGGCGAACGCCCTGCCGGGGCTGCGGGCCTCGCTGGCCGAGCACTTCGGGCTGGTGGAGAAGGAACTGCTGGCCGAGCCGGGGGCGCCGGTGAAGGTGCCCGTGGAGCTGACGGACCTCGTCGACGGCCCGTCGCGCACGGCGTCCGACGCGATCGACCTGCTGGAACAGCTGTGCCGGCGGATCGCGGAGGGCATGGAGGCGCGGGACTGGGACGTGGCGGCGGCCCCGGGACTGGTGCGGGAGGTGATGGGCGCCGAACTGCCGGACGCGGTGCGGGTGCTGGAGTTCGCCTGCACGGAGGTCGTGCCCCGGCTGGCCCGCACGACGGACGAGATCGGACACATCCTCCGGGCCCTGGACGGCGGTTACGTCCCGGCGGGCCCGTCGGGCTCGCCCACGCGCGGTCTGGTGAACGTCCTTCCGACGGGCCGGAACTTCTACTCCGTCGACCCCAAGGCCATTCCCTCCCGGCTGAGTTGGGAGGTCGGGCAGTCGCTCGCCGACTCGCTGGTGCAGCGGTACCTCCAGGACACCGGGGAGTACCCGAAGTCCGTCGGCCTCACGGTGTGGGGCACGTCCGCGATGCGTACCCAGGGCGACGACATCGCGGAGATCCTGGCGCTGCTGGGCTGCCGTCCGGTGTGGGACGACGCGTCGCGCCGCGTGACCGGCTTCGAGGTCGTCCCGCTGGAGGAGCTGGGCCGGCCGCGCATCGACGTCACGGTCCGGATCTCCGGGTTCTTCCGGGACGCGTTCCCGCACGTGGTCGGGCTGATCGACGACGCGGTGCGGACGGTGGCCGAGCTGGACGAGCCCGCCGAGTCCAACTACGTGCGGGCGCACGCCGACGAGGACACCGCCGAGCACGGCGACCGGCGCCGGGCGACGGCCCGCATCTTCGGGTCGAAGCCGGGGGCCTACGGCGCGGGCCTGCTGCCGCTGATCGACGCGCGGAACTGGCGCTCCGACGCCGACCTCGCCGAGGTGTACGCGGTGTGGGGCGGCTACGCCTACGGGCGCGGGCTCGACGGGCGGGCGGCGCGCGGGGACATGGAGACGGCGTTCAGGCGGATCGCGGTGGCGGCGAAGAACGTCGACACGCGTGAGCACGACCTGGTCGACGCGGACGACTACTTCCAGTACCACGGCGGCATGGTCGCCATGGTGCGGCATCTGACGGGCGCGAGCCCGGAGGCGTACGTCGGCGACTCGGCCGTACCGGACCAGGTGAGGACCCGCACGCTGGGCGAGGAGACCCACCGCGTCTTCCGCGCCCGCGTGGTCAACCCGCGCTGGATGGCGGCGATGCGGCGGCACGGTTACAAGGGTGCCTTCGAGATGGCGGCCACCGTGGACTACCTGTTCGGGTACGACGCCACCGCCGGGGTCGTGGACGACTGGATGTACGAGAAGCTCAGCGCGGAGTACGTCTTCGACCCGGAGAACCGGGACTTCATGAAGAAGTCCAACCCGTGGGCGCTGCGCGGCATCACCGAGCGGCTGCTGGAGGCCGCCGACCGCGGGCTGTGGGCCGAACCGGACCAGGAGACCCTGGACCGGCTCCGGGCGACCTACCTCGAACTCGAGGGAGATCTGGAGGGCGGCGAGTGAGCGCCCCGGAAACCCCCGCGGCGGCGGGGAGCACTTGTCCTCGTCGAGCCCCGGGGCGTCGAACGGCGGACCACCCCCGCATCGGCGGGGAGCAGGCGTCCACCATCGCTCACCACCGTGCGTACCGTGCGCCTTTCTCGAATCAGCCACCCGAAGGAGTGATCACCGCGTGAGCACGCCCTATCCGTTCAGCGCCGTCGTCGGACAGGAAGACCTCCGCTTGGCGCTGCTCCTCAACGCGGTGAGCCCCGCGGTCGGCGGGGTGCTGGTGCGCGGCGAGAAGGGCACCGCCAAGTCCACGGCCGTGCGGGCGCTGTCGACGCTGCTGCCCGCGGTGGCCGTCGTGCCCGGGTGCCGTTTCTCCTGCGACCCGGCCGCCCCCGACCCGGGCTGCCCGGACGGGCCGCACGAGTCGGGCGCAGGGGCCGAACGGCCCGCCCGCATGGTGGAGTTGCCGGTCGGCGCCTCCGAGGACCGGCTCGTCGGCGCGCTGGACATCGAGCGGGCGCTGTCGGAGGGCGTGAAGGCCTTCGAGCCCGGTCTGCTGGCCGACGCGCACCGCGGCGTCCTCTACGTCGACGAGGTCAACCTCCTCCACGACCACCTCGTCGACCTGCTGCTGGACGCGGCCGCGATGGGCGCCTCCTACGTCGAGCGCGAGGGCGTGTCCGTGCGGCACGCCGCCCGCTTCCTGCTCGTCGGGACCATGAACCCCGAGGAGGGCGAGCTGCGGCCGCAGCTGCTCGACCGGTTCGGGCTGACCGTCGAGGTGGCCGCCTCGCGGGACCCGGAGCAGCGCGTGGAGGTCGTCCGGCGGCGACTCGCCCACGACGACGACCCGGCCGGGTTCGCCGCCCGCTGGGCCGACGAGGAGGCCGCGGTGCGGGCGCGGATCGTGGCCGCGCGGGAGCTGCTGCCGCAGGTGCGGCTCGGGGACGGGGCGCTGCGGCAGATCGCGGCGACGTGCGCGGCTTTCGAGGTGGACGGCATGCGTGCCGACATCGTCATGGCGCGTACGGCCACTGCGCTGGCCGCTTGGGCCGGACGAACGGACGTACTCGCCGAGGACGTGCGGCAGGCGGCGCTGCTGGCGTTGCCGCATCGCCGACGTCGCGCACCGTTCGACGCGCCCGGTCTCGACGAGGACAAGCTCGACCGGACGCTGGAGGAGTTCTCCGGCGACGGCGACGGCGACGACGATCCCGATCCCAGCCCCGACGGGCCCGGCGGGGGCGGTGGGGGCGGTGGGCAGCCGCCGCAGGACAGTGGTCCGCAGGACGGTTCCCGGGGCGGCTCCGGTGCCCGGCCCGAGGCCGGGGAGGGCGGGGAGCCGCAGGCCTCCGGCGGGAGCGAGCAGACCCCGGCCCGTGCCTCCGAGCCGTTTCGCGCGAAGGTGCTGAGCGTGCCCGGCATCGGTGAGGGTGCCGCCGGGCGGCGTTCCCGGGCGCGGACCGAGCAGGGGCGGACCACCGGGGCGCGTCGCCCTCGAGGGGCGCTGTCCAGGCTGCACCTGGCGGCGACCGTGCAGGCCGCCGCCCCGCATCAGCGGGCGCGGGGCCGGTCCGGGCCGGGGCTGGTGATCCGGCGGGACGATCTGCGGCAGGCGACCAGAGAGGGCCGTGAGGGCAATCTCGTGTTGTTCGTCGTGGACGCTTCCGGGTCCATGGCGGCGCGGCAGCGGATGAGTGCCGTCAAGGGCGCCGTGCTGTCGCTGCTGCTGGACGCGTATCAGCGGCGCGACAAGGTGGGGCTGGTGACCTTCCGCGGCTCGGCGGCCGATGTCGCGCTGCCGCCGACGTCCTCGGTGGACGCGGCCGCCGCCCGGCTGGAGTCGCTGCCGACCGGGGGGCGTACGCCGCTCGCGGCCGGGCTGCTGAAGGCGCACGAGGTGCTGCGTGTGGAGCGGCTGCGGGATCCGGCGCGCCGGCCGCTGGTGGTCGTCGTGACGGACGGGCGGGCCACCGGTGGCCCCGAGCCCGTGGCGCTGGCGTCGCGTGCGGCGCGGCTGTTCGCCGCAGACGGGGTCGCCTCCGTGGTCGTGGACTGCGAGTCGGGGCCGGTGCGACTGGGGCTCGCCGGGCAGCTCGCCGGTGAGCTGGGCGGTACGGCGGTGACGCTCGACGAACTGCGGGCGGACTCCATCGCCGGGCTGGTGAAGGACGTTCAGGGCAACAGGAGGGCCGCGTAATGCCGAAGGGGCAGCCGAGTGTCGTACCGGACGACGGGCTGACGACCCGTCAGCGGCGCAACCGGCCGCTGGTCGTCGTGCACACGGGCGTGGGGAAGGGCAAGTCCACCGCCGCCTTCGGGCTCGCGCTGCGGGCCTGGAACCAGGGGTGGCCGATCGGGGTGTTCCAGTTCGTGAAGTCGGCCAAGTGGAAGGTCGGCGAGGAGCGGGCGCTGCGCGTCCTCGGTGACTCCGGCGAGGGCGGGACCGTCGCCTGGCACAAGATGGGCGAGGGCTGGTCCTGGGTGCAGCGCGACGCGCAGATGGACAACGAGGAGAAGGCCCGGGAGGGCTGGGAGCAGGTCAAGCGGGATCTGGCCGCCGAGACGTACAGGCTGTACGTGCTCGACGAGTTCGCCTACCCGATGCACTGGGGGTGGGTCGACACCGACGAGGTCGTGTCCGTGCTGCGGGACCGGCCCGGCACCCAGCATGTGGTGATCACCGGACGGAACGCGCCGGAGAAGCTGGTGGACTTCGCCGACCTCGTGACCGACATGTCCAAGGTCAAGCACCCCATGGACGTCGGGCAGAAGGGGCAGAGGGGCATCGAGTGGTGACCTCGTCCTCGTCCGTGCCCCGGCTGGTCGTCGCCGCGCCCTCCTCGGGCAGCGGCAAGACCACCGTCGCCACGGGGCTGATGGCCGCGCTCACCGCGCGGGGGCTCGCCGTGTCCCCGCACAAGGTGGGCCCGGACTACATCGACCCCGGGTACCACGCGCTCGCCACCGGGCGCGTGGGGCGCAACCTCGACGCGTACCTGTGCGGGCCGGAGCTGGTCGGCCCGCTGTTCGCGCACGGTGCGCGCGGGTGCGGCATCGCCGTGGTCGAGGGCGTCATGGGGCTCTACGACGGGGCCGCCGGGGAAGGCGAGCTGGCGTCCACCGCGCAGGTGGCGAAGCTGCTGCGGGCGCCGGTGGTGCTGGTCGTCGACGCGTCGTCGCAGTCGCGGTCGGTGGCGGCACTGGTGCACGGGTTCGCCTCCTGGGACCCGGAGGTGCGGGTCGGGGGCGTGATCCTGAACAAGGTCGCCTCGGACCGGCACGAGGCGCTGCTGCGGGAGGCGCTGGAGTCGGCGGGGGTGCCGGTGCTCGGCGTTCTGCGGCGGGCCCCTCAGGTCGACACGCCGTCGCGGCATCTGGGGCTGGTGCCGGTCGCCGAGCGGCGGGACGCGGCGGTGGAGGCCGTTGCGGCGATGGCCGCGCAGGTGGCCGCCGGGTGCGACCTGGAGGCGTTGGTCGCACTGGCGCGGGGTGCGGGCTCGTTGCCGGGTGCGGCCTGGGACGCGGGTGAGGCTCTGGTTTCCTCGCCCCCGCCGCCCCTGCCCGTCCCGTCCCCGGGGGCCGCGCCCCCGGATCCCCCTCCGGCCCCGAACGGGCCCCGTCCTCGGACTCCCCCGGGCTCTTCGAGCAGGGAGGTGCCCCCGGACAGGCCGGTGGTCGCCCTCGCCGGTGGGGCCGCGTTCACGTTCTCCTACGCCGAGCACTCCGAGCTGCTCGCCGCCGCCGGGGCCGAGGTCGTCACCTTCGATCCGCTGCGGGACGAGGAACTGCCCGAGGGGACTCGCGGGCTCGTCATCGGGGGCGGGTTCCCCGAGGTGTACGCCGCCGAGCTGTCGGCCAACGAGCCGCTGCGCAAGGCCGTCGCCGAACTCGCCCTCGGCGGGGCGCCCGTCGCCGCCGAGTGTGCCGGGCTGCTGTATCTCTGCCGGGAGCTGGACGGCCTGCCCATGTGCGGGGTGCTGGACGCCTCCGCGCGGATGTCCGAGCGGCTGACGCTGGGGTACCGGGACGCCGTGGCCGTGGCCGACAGCGCACTGGCCGCCGCCGGGACGCGGATGCGCGGGCACGAGTTCCACCGGACCGTCGTGGAGCCGGGGGCCGGGGCCGCGCCCGCCTGGGGGATGCGGGCGCCCGAGCGGCGCGTCGAGGGTTTTGTACAGCGCGGTGTGCACGCGAGCTATCTGCACACGCACTGGGCGTCCGAGCCCGGTGTCGCCCGTCGGTTCGTGGAGAGGTGCCGGACGTCATGAGCAGCAGGCTGATCGGGGTCGGGGTCGGGCCGGGCGACCCGGAACTGGTGACCGTGAAGGGCGTGAACGCCCTGCGCGCGGCCGACGTCGTCGTCGTGCCCGTGATGGACACGGGCGAGCGGGGGCGGGCCGAGGCGACCGTGCTGCACTACGTGCCCGCGGAGAAGGTCGTCCGGGTGGTGTTCGCGCTGAACGAGCGCACCGACCGGGCGCGGCGCGAGGCCGCCTGGGACGCGGCCGGGGAGCGGGTCGCCGCGCTGCTGCGGGACCACGGGGCCGTCGCCTTCGCGACCATCGGGGACCCCAACGTGTACTCGACGTTCACGTATCTCGCGCAGACCGTCGCGGAGTCGGTGCCGGGGACGATCGTCGAGACCGTGCCGGGGATCACCGCCATGCAGGATCTCGCGGCGCGGTCGGGCGCGGTGCTCACCGAGGGGACCGAGCCGCTGACGCTGGTGCCGGTGACCGCCGGGGCCGCCGTGCTCAAGGACGCCCTCGCCGGGCCCGGGACCGTCGTCGCGTACAAGTTCGGGCGGCAGGCGGGCGAGGTCGCCGAGGCGCTGCGGGAGACCGGGCGGATCGGCGACGCGGTGTGGGGGTCGGCGCTCGGGCTGCCGGAGGAGTCGGTCCGGCCGGCCGCCGAGCTGGACGGGACGCCGCTGCCCTACCTCTCGACGCTCATCGCGCCGCCGCGGCGCGACGGCGGGCGGGGCGGCAAACTGTGAGCCGTCGAAGCCCGCACGGCACGCGGTCAGTGCGCGGTGCCCACCACCAGCCAGATGAACAGCGCCCCCGCGACCGTGCACAGCACGGTCGAGCGGGCCGGGTGCGCGTGGTGGGCCTCGGGCAGGATCTCGGCCGCCGCCAAGTACAGCAGCGCGCCGCCGAACAGGCCGAGGTAGCCGCCGAGCAGGGGCTCCGGGAGGGTGAAGAACAGCGTCGAGGCGGCGCCCGCCACCGGGGCCGCCGCGTCGGCGAGGAGCATCGTCAGCGCCCGGCGGCGGGCATTGCCGTAGACGCTGGTGAGCGTGTAGGTGTTGAAGCCGTCCGCGAAGTCGTGCGCGATCACGGCCACCGCGACGGCCGCGCCCATGCCGCCGCCCACCTGGAAGGCGGCGCCGATCGCCACGCCGTCCATGGCGCTGTGGCCGACCATCGCGGCGGCGGCGGTGAGGCCCACCTCGGGGGTGCGGCCGTTCACCTCCTCCGCGCCGTGCGCGGCCTGCCGGTGGGCCAGCAGGCGTTCCACCAGATGGGCCAGCAGGAAGCCGCCGACGAAGAGCAGCAGGGCCGCCGGTACGCCGTACACCTCGGTGCCGGCCGCCTCCAGGGACTCCGGGAGGAGTTCGAGGCCGACGACGCCGAGCATCAGCCCGCCGGCCAGGCCCAGCACCAGGTGGCGGCGGTCGGTCACGCGGTGTGCCGTCCAGCCGCCGGCCAGCGTCATCAGGAACGCGCCGAGCGCGACGAGGACCGCCATGTGCTCTTCGTATCCGATCGGCGCCCGCTCGCGCACGCGTGACAGCCGGTCACCGCCCACTTCTTGATCCCCGATTCCTTGATCCCCGATCCCCTGACCCGCAGGAGAGGACCGATTCCCATGGCCGATGCCCCCACCGGCAAGGTGACCTTCGTCGGTGCCGGCCCCGGCGCCGCCGATCTGCTGACGTTCCGCGCCGCGCGCGCCATCGCCGAGGCCGACGTCGTGATCTGGGCCGCCAGCCTGGTGCAGGCGGAGGTCCTCGAGCACGCGCGTGAGGACGCGGAGATCCTCGACTCGGCGACGATGTCCCTGGAGGACGTCGTGGCCGTCTACGAGCGGGCCCGCGCGCAGGGGCTGAGGGTCGCGAGGATCCACTCCGGTGATCCGGCGCTGTGGGGCGGCACGCAGGAGCAGCTCGACCGGTGCGCGGAGCTCGGCATCGGGACGGAGATCGTGCCCGGGGTGTCGTCGTTCTCCGCCGTCGCGGCGCTGGCACAGCGGGAGCTGACCATTCCCGAGGTGGCGCAGTCCGTCGTCCTGACCCGGCTCGGCGGCGGCAAGACGCCGATGCCGCCCGGTGAGGAGGTCCGCGAGTTCGCGCGGCACGGCACCACCATGGCGATCTTCCTGTCGGCCGCCCGCAGCGGGCAGCTGGTGCGGGAGCTGCTGGAGGGCGGCTATCCGACGACCACGCCGGTCGTCGTCGCGTACCAGGCGACCTGGCCGGAGGAGCTGGTCGTGAGGTGCACGGTCGGCACGCTGGAGGAGACGGTCAAGGAGCACAAGCTCTGGAAGCACACCCTGTTCCTGGTCGGCCCGGCCCTCGACGCGCACGGCACCCGCTCGCACCTGTACCACCCGGGCCACTTCCACGGCTACCGCAAGGCCGACCCCCAGGCCCGCAGGGCGCTGCGTTCGCGGGGTGCGAGCACATGATCACCGTCGTGGGCACGGGGACCGGGGTGCCGGTGGACGCGGGCGTCCTCGCCGGGGCGGAGCTGGTCGTCGGCGGGCGGCGGCACCTGGACGCCGTGCGGCTGCCGGAGGGGGCCGAGCGGGTCGTCCTCGGACCGCTGGCGCCCGCGCTGGACACCGTGGGGACGTACGTCGCCGAGGGGCGGCCGGTCGTGGTGCTGGCCTCCGGGGATCCCGGGTTCTTCGGGATCGTGCGGGCGCTGGCCGAGCGGTTCGGGGCCGAGCGGCTGGACGTGCGGCCCGGTGTCTCCTCCGTGGCCGCCGCGTTCGCGCGGGTGGGGCTGCCGTGGGACGACGCCGTGGTGGTCAGCGCGCACGGGCGGGATCCGCGTACGGCCGTGAACCTGTGCCGGGCCCGTCCGAAGGTCGCCGTGCTGACCGGGCCGGGTGCCGGGCCGGCCGAGCTGGGGGCCGCGCTGGCCCGTCACTGTCCCGGCCGTCTCCTGGTCGTCGCCTCCGCGCTGGGCGACCCGGAGCGCGAGCGGATCGAGCGGGTCACGCCCGCCGAGGCCGCGGCGCGGGACTGGGGGCCGGCGGTGAGCGTCGTGCTGTGCCTGGACGAGTCACGGGCCCTCGGTCCCGTGCGGACCGTCGCGGGCGGGGCCGGAGGCCCGGCCGGGTGGGCCCTGGAGGAGGCCGGGTTCGCCCACCGGGACTCCATGATCACCAAGTTCGAGGTGCGGGCCCTGGCCCTGGCCCGGCTCGGGCCGCGCCCCGGTGAGCTGGTGTGGGACATCGGCGCGGGCTCCGGGTCCGTGGCCGTGGAGTGCGCGCGGCTGGGGGCCGCCGTCACCGCCGTCGAGAAGACGCCGGACGGGGTGGAGCGGATCCGTGCCAACGCCGCCGCGCACGGTGTCGACGTGCGGGTGGTGCACGGGGTGGCGCCGGCCGTGCTGTCCGATCTCGCCGGTCCCGGCGGTCTCGACGATCCCGATGCCGTGTTCGTCGGCGGGGGCGGGCGGGAGCTGCCCGCCGTCGTCACCGCGTGCGCGCGGCGTGCCCGGCGGACCGTGGTCGTCGCGGTGGCCGCGCTGGACCGGGTACCGGCCGCGCGCGAGGCGCTGACCGGGGCCGGGTTCACCTGCGACGGGGTGCTGTTGCAGTCGTCGCGGCTCGCGCCGCTGCCCGGGGACGTGACCCGGCTGGCGGCGGCCAATCCCGTTTTCCTGCTGTGGGGCGTCCGGTCCCGCGGCCGTACCGAAGGAGTCACCCAGTGATCGGCCTCATCTCCGCCACCGCGGCGGGAGCGGCTGCGCGGGACCGGCTGGCCGCCGCGTGGCCGGACCGCACGCGCGTGTACGAGGGTCCCGTCGCGGACGCCGTACGGGCCGCGTTCGCGCAGTGCGAGCAGCTCGTGTGCTTCCTCGCCACGGGGGCCGTGGTGCGGCTGGTGGCACCGCTGCTGGACGACAAGGCGGCCGACCCGGGCGTGGTCTGCGTCGACGAGGGCGGACGGTTCGCGGTGTCGCTGGTGGGCGGGCACGACGGCGGGGCGAACGACCTCGCCCGCGAGGTCGCCGACGTGCTGGGCGCCGAGCCGGTGGTGACGACGGCGACGGACGCCGTGGGGCTGGCCGGTCTGGACACCCTGGGGCTGCCCGTGGAGGGCGACGTCGCCGCCGTCTCGCGGGCCCTGCTGGACGGCGAGGCGGTGGCGCTGCGCGCCGAGGTGGCCTGGCCGCTGCCGCCGCTGCCGGTGGCCGACGAGGGGGCGTACACGATCCGCCTCACGGACCGGCTGGTCGAGCGGGCCGGGCGGGAGGTGGTCCTGCGGCCGCCGACCCTCGTCGTCGGGGTGGGCGCCTCGAAGGGTGCCCCCGTCGAGGAGGTGCTCGCCCTGGTCGAGGGCGCCCTGCGGGAGGCAGGGCTGTCGGCCGCGTCGCTCGCCGAGCTCGCCACCGTGGACGCCAAGGCCGAAGAGCCCGGCATCGTGGAGGCGGCCCGGCGACTGGGCGTGCCCCTGGTGACGTACGCGGCACAGGAGTTGGCGCGGGTCGACGTGCCCCACCCCTCCGACGCGCCGCTCGCCGCCGTCGGCACCCCGTCGGTCGCGGAGGCCGCCGCACTCGTCCGCGGGGGCGAACTCCTCGTGCCCAAGCGGAAGTCGGAGCGCGCGGACGGCCGGCCAGCGATGGCGACCTGTGCCGTCGTACGGCGGCCCGGACGCGGGCGGCTCGCGGTGGTCGGGCTCGGGCCGGGCGCCCGGGACCTGCTCACCCCGCGGGCCAAGGCGGAGCTGCGGCGCGCCTCCGTGCTGGTCGGGCTCGACCAGTACGTCGACCAGATCCGGGATCTGCTGCGGCCCGGCACCCGGATCCTTCAGTCCGGGCTCGGTGCGGAGGAGGAGCGGGCGCGCACGGCCGTCGCCGAGGCCCGCGAGGGGCGGGCGGTCGCGCTGATCGGCAGCGGGGACGCGGGCGTGTACGCCATGGCCTCCCCGGCGCTCGCCGAGGCGTCCGACGACATCGACGTGGTCGGCGTGCCGGGCGTGACGGCGGCGCTGGCGGCCGGGGCGATCCTGGGCGCGCCGCTGGGGCACGACCACGTGTCGATCAGCCTCTCCGACCTGCACACGCCGTGGGAGGTCATCGAACGGCGGGTGCGGGCGGCGGCCGAGGCGGACCTCGTCGTGACGTTCTACAACCCGCGCAGCCGGGGCCGTGACTGGCAGCTGCCGAAGGCGCTCGCGATCCTCGCCGGGCACCGGGAGCCGACGACGCCGGTCGGTGTCGTGCGCAACGCGTCGCGGGCGGACGAGTCCAGCCGGCTCACCACGCTCGGCGCACTCGACCCGGCGACGGTCGACATGATGACGGTCGTGACGGTGGGCAACACCGCGACCCGGGAGATCGCGGGCCGCATGGTGACACCGCGCGGCTACCGCTGGCAGGCACCGCAGGAGGGCGCCCAGTGAACCGTGTGGTCCATCCGATCGAGCAGGAGTCCTTCCGGCGGCTGCGCGCCCGCCTGGACACCTCGCACTTCCCGCCGCTGACCCGGGCCGTGGTGGAGCGGGTCGTCCACTCCGCCGCCGACCTCGACTACGCCGACGACCTCGTCATGGACGAGGCCGCGCTGGAGCGGGCGTACGCCGCGCTGCACGCCGGGGCGCCCGTCGTCGTGGACGTCGAGATGGTCGCCGCCGGGATCACCCGCCGGGAGACCGTCTGCCGGCTGAAGGACGCCCAGGCCGGCCCCGGGCTGACCCGCTCCGCGCACGCCGTGCGGCTGGCGTACGAGCAGGTCGGGCCGGGCGCGCTGTGGGTGATCGGCTGTGCGCCGACCGCCCTGGAGGAACTGCTCACGCTGGACGCCGGTCCGGCGCTCGTCATCGGTCTGCCCGTCGGGTTCGTCGGGGCGGCCGAGTCCAAGGCCGCGTTGCGCGCGAGCGGGCTGCCCGCCGTGAGCAACGTGTCCGAGAAGGGCGGTTCGGCGGTCGCCGCCGCCGCGCTCAACGCCCTGCTGTACCACGTCCCTTCGCCCGATTCGTCCGAGGAGAACCTGTGACCACCCCGCCCGCCCTGCTCATCGCCGGCCACGGCACCCGGGACGACGCCGGAGCGGAGGCGTTCCGCGACTTCGTGCGGGAGCTGGGGCGCCGCCACCCCGAGCTGCCCGTCGCCGGCGGTTTCATCGAGCTGTCCCCGCCGCCGCTGGGCGAGGCCGTCGCCGAGCTGGTGGAGCGTGGTGTCCGCCGGTTCGCGGCCGTGCCGCTGATGCTGGTGTCCGCCGGGCACGCCAAGGGCGACATCCCGGCGGCGCTGGCCCGGGAGAAGGAACGCCACCCGGGGATCTCGTACACCTACGGCCGTCCGCTGGGCCCGCACCCCGCCCTGCTGAGCGTGCTTCAGCGGCGGCTGGACGAGGCGGTGGACCCCTCCTGGGACCGCTCCGAGGTGACCGTGCTGCTGGTGGGGCGCGGATCGACGGACCCGGACGCCAACGCCGAGGTCTTCAAGGCGGCGCGGCTGCTGTGGGAGGGGCGCGGTTACGCGGGCGTGGAGACGGCGTTCGTGTCGCTGGCGGCGCCGGACGTGCCGAGCGGGCTGGACCGCTGCGCACGGCTGGGGGCGCGCAGGGTCGTCGTCCTGCCGTACTTCCTGTTCACCGGCATCCTGCCGGACCGGGTGCGGCAGCAGACGCAGGAGTGGGCGGCCGCGCACCCGGAGACCGAGGTGCGGTCGGCGGACGTCATCGGTCCCGAGCCGGAGCTGCTGGACCTGGTGTGGGAGCGGTACGAGGAGGCCGTGAAGGGCGACCTCAGGATGAACTGCGACTCGTGCGTGTACCGGATCGCGCTGCCGGGCTTCGAGGACAAGGTGGGACTGCCGCAGCAGCCGCACTTCCACCCCGACGACGACGGTCACCACCACCACGGGCACTCCCACGGGCACGGGCACGCGCACTCCCATGCGCACTGAGTCCGAGGGCGTGCGCACCGCGCCCGAGGACGCCGCGTGCCCGCACGACCTGCGGCACCACGGGGACGCCGAGGTCCGTGACGACGGCTCGGCGCTGGTCGACCTCGCCGTGAACGTCCGCGCGGACACGCCGCCGGTGTGGCTGCGCGAGCACATCGCCGCGTCGCTGTCCGGGCTGGCCGCCTACCCGGATGGGCGGGCCGCGCGGGCGGCGGTGGCGGCGCGGCACGGGCTGCCGGTGGAGCGGGTGCTGCTGACGGCGGGGGCGGCGGAGGCGTTCGTGCTGCTGGCGCGGGCGCTGAAGGTGTGCCGGCCGGTGGTGGTGCATCCGCAGTTCACGGAGCCGGAGGCGGCGCTGCGGGACGCGGGGCACACGGTCGGCCGGGTGCTGCTGCGGGAGGCGGACGGTTTCCGGCTGGATCCCGCGGCGGTGCCCGAGGACGCGGACCTGGTGGTGATCGGCAACCCGACGAACCCGACGTCGGTGCTGCACCCGGCCGCGGCCGTCGCCCGGCTCGCCCGTCCCGGGCGGACGCTGGTGGTGGACGAGGCGTTCATGGACGCGGTGCCGGGCGAGCGGGAGGCGCTGGCCGGGCGGACGGACGTGCCGGGGCTGGTGGTGCTGCGCAGCCTCACCAAGACGTGGGGGCTGGCCGGGCTGCGGATCGGTTACGTGCTGGCGGCGCCGGAGACCGTCGCGGAGCTGGAGCGCGCCCAGCCGCTGTGGCCGGTGTCCACGCCGGCGCTGGCGGCGGCCCGGGCGTGCGTGGGAGCCGGGGCCCTGGCCGAGGCGGCGCGGGCCGCGCACCGCGTCGCGGCCGACCGGGCGCACCTGATCGCGGGACTGCGGGGGTTCGCCGCGCACGGTCTGCGGGTCGTGGAACCCGCCGAGGGCCCGTTCGTCCTGGTCCGGCTGCCCCGCGCGGCGGCCGTGCGCGACCGGCTGCGCGACCTGGGCTACGCGGTGCGCCGCGGGGACACGTTCCCGGGACTGGGCGAGGAGTGGCTGCGGCTGGCGGTACGGGACCGGGAGACGGTGGACGGTTTCCTGGGCGCGCTGGGACGGGCGCTGGAGACCGGCTGAGCACGGGGCGGGGACCGCTGTTCCCGCCCGGGGGGCGTCAGTTCCGCCGCCGGCGGCGGGACAGCGCCACCGCTCCGCCGCCCGCCGCGAGGAGGGCGATCGCGCCGCCCGCGATGTACGGGGTCGTCGAGTCGCCGCCCGTCTCCGCCAGGCCCGCCCCGGCGGGGGCGGCCCGCTCCGCCCGTGCTCCCTGCGGCCGGACGTCGGCGGCCGGGGAGGTGTCCGGGGCGGCCGGCCGGTCGCCGGGGGTTTCGCACGTGGCCTCGGCCAGGGTGAGGGTGCCGCTGACCTCGGCGACGTTCAGCTTCAGCGGGTCGACGGCGATCCTCAGGTGCAGCGCGGTCGCGGCGGCCGTGCGGGACGTGGTCCGCGTCCTCGACAGGTCCATCCGCACCTCGCCGACGCCCGGCACCTTCACCTCGGTCGGACCGGCGGAGGCCGGCGTGACGCGTTTGCCGAGCACCGTCACCGCGCCGGGCAGGGTCACCGAGGCGAACGGGGTCCTCCCGGTCTCGCAGACCGCCTCGGACCTGACCTGCTCGAGCTCGACGAGCCCGAGCAGCGGCAGTCCGGGCACGTGGACCCGGGCCCCGGCGAGGGTGGTGGAGGCCTCGGCCCTGTTCCCCTCCACCGTCGCCCTGGCGTCGGCGACCTCCGCGCGCAGCACGGTGAACGGCCGGCCGCCGTCCACACCGTCCAACCGGACGGTCAGCGCGGTCCTCCGCGCGCTCCGCGGCGCCCGGACCTCGTTGAGGGAGGCGGTGAGCGGCACGTTCACGGTCTTGTCGAGCAGGGACACGTCGAGCCCGGTGCGCAGCACGGCGGCGCCGGCGGCGCCGTGCTCCCCGGTGGCGTGCGCGGGGCCCGCGCCGGCCAGCGCGGCGGGACCGGCGGCGAGGACGGTGGCCGCGGCGACGGCGGCCAGGCGGCGTGCGGGCATGCGGAAGGTGGCGCTGTTCAAGGTGGTGGGACCCCCATGAGACATGTGCGGGACCCGGAAAGGATGTCCGCGCGGGAAGCGGGTCGTCAGCGATCCGGCGACTCTTCACTCCATCGTGGCGAGTTGGCGGATGCTTTCGAATTCCGGGGCACGTCCGTTCCCCGGCGTCACCCTCGGGCGCCCCACCGGGCGGACGGTCCTACCCGACCACGCGCCCGTTCAGCACCACCCGGCGCGGATCCGTCAGCACCCGTACGTCCGCGCGCGGGTCGGACGCGTAGACCACCAGGTCCGCCGGGGCGCCTTCCTCCAGTCCGGGGCGTCCCAGCCACTTCCGGGCCGCCCAGGTGCCGGCCGCGAGGGCCTCGACGGGCGGGATGCCGGCCTTGACCAGTTCGGCGACCTCGTCCGCCGCCAGTCCGTGCGGAAGGGTGCCGCCGGCGTCCGTGCCGACGAAGACGGGGATGCCGGCGTCGTGGGCGGAGCGCACGGTGTCGTAGCGGCGTTCGTGGAGCCGGCGCATATGGGCCGACCAGCGCGGGAACTTGGCCTCGCCGCCGTCGGCGAGCTCGGGGAAGGTGGCGATGTTGACGAGGGTGGGGACGATCGCGACGCCGCGTTCGGCGAACAGCGGGATGGTCTCGTCGGTCAGGCCCGTCGCGTGCTCGACGCAGTCGATGCCGGCCTCGACGAGGTCCCGCAGGGAGTCCTCGGCGAAGCAGTGCGCGGTGACGCGGGCGCCCAGCCGGTGCGCCTCGGCGATCGCCGCCTCGACGGCGCCGCGCGGCCAGCAGGCCGACAGGTCGCCCAGGTCGCGGTCGATCCAGTCGCCGACCAGCTTCACCCAGCCGTCGCCGCGCCGGGCCTCCTGGGCGACGTACGCGACGAGGTCCTCGGGCTCGACCTCCCAGGCGTAGCCCCGGATGTAGCGGCGGGTGCGGGCGATGTGCCGGCCGGCCCGGACGATCTTCGGGAGGTCGTCGCGGTCGTCGATCCAGCGGGTGTCGGAGGGCGAGCCCGCGTCCCGCAGCAGCAGGGCGCCGGCGTCGCGGTCGGTGAGCGCCTGCTTCTCGGCGACCGCCTCGGGGACCGCGCCGTGCCGGTCGAGGCCCACGTGGCAGTGGGCGTCGACCAGGCCGGGCAGCACCCAGCCCTCGACGGTCCGGACGTCACGGGCGCCGGTGGGACGGTCGTAGGAGATACGGCCGCCGACCACCCACAGTTCGTCGCGGACCTCCTCCGGTCCGACGAGCACCCGCCCCTTCACGTGCAGCACCGCGCGTTCGCTCATACCCGGCACCCTAATGAGGCGTGGCCCGGGCCCGTCCACCCGGTCCGGGACCCCTGCGGTCGGGCGGGGTTCCCGGGGCCGGTTACGCTCGACTGCGTCGAACCGCGAAGCCGCGAAGTGAAGAGAGCACCGCCGTGACCCACCCCCTCCTCGACCTGGCCCCGCTGAGCGCCGCGCACTTCGCCTCGATCGAGGACCGCGTGGCGCGCCTGCTCCGCACCGAGCAGGACGTCGTCATCACGCAGGGCGAGGCGCTGCTGCCGCTGGAGGGCGCGATCCGCGCGACGGCGGGCCCCGGCACGACCGCCCTGAACGTCATCACCGGCCCCTACGGTCAGACCTTCGGCGACTGGCTGCGGGACTGCGGTGCCACGGTGATCGATCTGGCGGTGCCCTTCCACACGGCGGTGACGGCCGAGCAGGTCCGCGGCGCCTTCGCCGAGCACCCGGAGATCGACTTCGTGTCCCTGGTGCACGCGGAGGCGGCCACCGGGAACACCAACCCGGTCGCGGAGATCGGCGAGGTGGTGCGGGCGCACGGGGCGCTGTTCTACCTGGACGCGGTGGCGTCGATCGGCGCGGAACCGGTGCTGCCGGACGCGTGGGGCGTGGACCTGTGCGTGATCGGCGCGCAGAAGGCGATGGGCGGTCCGGCCGGGGTGTCGGCGGTGTCGGTGAGCGAGCGGGCGTGGGCGCGGATGGCCGCCAACCCGCGGGCGCCGCGCCGCTCCTACCTGTCCCTGCTGGACTGGAAGGAGCGCTGGATCGACGGCGGCCGCACGGCGCTGCTGCACGCGCCGGCGCAGCTGGAGATGCTGGCGCTCGAGGCGTGCGTGGAGCGCATCGAGGCGGTGGGCCTGGAGGCGGTCATGGCCCGGCACGCGTCGGCCGCGGCGGCCACGCGGGCGGGCGCGCTCGCGCTGGGCGGCGGTCTGGAGCCGTACGTGCGCGAGGCGGCGGACGCCGCCCCGGTGGCCACGACCCTGCGGGCCCCGTCGGGCACGGTGGCCGCGGACCTGGTGGCCCGCGCCCTGGCCGCCGACCCGGCGCTTCCCCTGGCCGCGGGCGGGGGCGCCCTCGCCAAGGAGATGATCCGCGTCAACCACTACGGCCCCGACGCCACGCCGGGCGCGGTGCGGGCGGCCCTGACGGCCCTGGGCACCGCGCTGGCGGAAGAAGGCCTGACGGTGGACGTGGAGGCGGCCCTGAGCGCGGCCGGGAAGGCCTGGCGGTAGCCGGGCGGGCGCACCCGCACACGTCGGCGCCGGCCGGGGGTTCCCGGTCGGCGCCGACGTGTGCGGGGGTCGACGGGGCGCCCGGGGCCCGGCGCCGGGTGCTCGTCCACCCGATCGAGGAGCACACGCCGCGCGACGGCCGCGACGATCTGCTGGGCGAACGTATCGACGGGGTGACCGGGACATGAATTCCGCACGATTCCAGGAATCCCTCGCACACATCTTCCCGCGACATTCTTTCGCTTATTCGGCACTTCTATTCCAAAGCAGTTTCCCCTCTTCTCCTGCCCGCTCCTCCCGGTCCTAAACGCACTGATTCCAAGGCCCGGAACCAGTGCGTTCCAAGCGCCGGTCACGGGAGTTACGCAGTTGTGACCGGTCCCACATCGCGCCCGTTTTGCGATGTACATCCCCCTCAAAACAGGGCATTTCACCGAACCCTCGCGCGGACCCGTACGCCCGCGCGATAACACAGATCAAGCCCGCACGTAACCCCGACAGGCGATGCAATTTTGAATTTACCTGGGTAAGTTCAATTCGCATGACTGCCGCACAAGCAGACCTGCAAATCGACCGCCCCACCGTGGCGGACGGAGCCGTGCTGTGGCGGATAGCCAGGGACTCGAAGGTCCTCGACCTGAACTCGTCGTACAGCTATCTGCTGTGGTGCCGGGACTTCGCCGCCACCTCGGCCGTCGCCCGCGACGAGCGCGGGGAGCCGATCGGCTTCGTCACCGGATACCTGCGGCCGGACAGCCCGCGCACCCTGCTCGTCTGGCAGGTCGCGGTGGACGAGACGCACCGCGGGCGCGGCCTCGCCGCCGCCCTGCTCGACGGCCTGGCCGCCCGGACCGCCGAGGAGCACGGCGTGGACACCGTGGAGACCACCATCACGCCGGGCAACACCGCGTCCGAGCGCCTGTTCACCGCGTTCGCGGAGCGCCACGGCGCCCTGCTGGAGCGCGAGGTGCTGTTCGAGGCCGGCCAGTTCCCCGACGGACCGCACGACCCCGAGGTCCTGTACCGCATCGGCCCCCTCGCGCACTGACCGCGCGGCTCCTGTCCTGATCTTCCGACTCCTTCCGACATCCCACGCCACCGAGGAGCGATTCGTCGTGACCATCACCCAGCCCGACCTGAGCGTCTTCGAGACCCTCGAGTCCGAGGTGCGCAGCTACTGCCGCGGCTGGCCCACCGTCTTCGACCGTGCGCACGGCAGCCGCATGTACGACGAGGACGGCCACGAGTACCTCGACTTCTTCGCCGGAGCCGGTTCACTCAACTACGGGCACAACAACCCCGTCCTGAAACGGGCGTTGATCGACTACCTGGAGCGGGACGGTGTCACGCACGGGCTCGACATGTCGACGACGGCCAAGCGCGCGTTCCTGGAGACCTTCCAGAACTGGATCCTGCGCCCGCGGGACCTGCCGTACAAGGTGATGTTCCCGGGGCCGACGGGCACCAACGCCGTGGAGTCCGCGCTGAAGCTGGCGCGGAAGGTGAAGGGGCGCGAGGCGATCGTGTCGTTCACCAACGCCTTCCACGGCATGTCGCTGGGCTCGCTCGCCGTGACCGGCAACGCCTTCAAGCGGGCCGGGGCGGGCGTCCCGCTGGTGCACGGCACGCCGATGCCGTTCGACAACTACTTCGACGGCACGGTCCCGGACTTCCTGTGGTTCGAGCGGCTCCTGGAGGACCAGGGCTCCGGCCTCAACAAGCCCGCCGCCGTGATCGTCGAGACCGTGCAGGGCGAGGGCGGCATCAACGTCGCCCGGCCCGAGTGGCTGCGGGCCCTGGCCGAGCTGTGCGAACGCCAGGACATGCTGCTGATCGTCGACGACATCCAGATGGGCTGCGGCCGCACCGGCGCCTTCTTCTCCTTCGAGGAGGCCGGCATCACGCCCGACATCGTCACCGTGTCCAAATCGATCAGCGGCTACGGACTGCCCATGTCCCTGTGCCTGTTCAAGCCCGAGCTGGACGTCTGGGAGCCGGGCGAGCACAACGGCACCTTCCGCGGCAACAACCCCGCCTTCGTCACGGCCACCGCGGCCCTGGAGGCGTACTGGGCCGACGGCTCCGCGATGGAGAAGCAGACCCGCTCGCGCGGCGAGCAGGTCGAGCGGGCGCTGGTCGCCATCGCCGAGGAGAACCCCGCCGATGTGAAGGAGTACCGGGGCCGCGGGCTGGTGTGGGGCATGGAGTTCCACGACAAGCAGCGTGCGGAGCGGATCGCCCGGCGCGCCTTCGAGCTCGGGCTGCTGGTCGAGACGTCCGGCCCCGAGAGCGAGGTCGTCAAGTTGCTCCCGGCCCTGACCATCACCCCGGACGAGCTGGACGAGGGGCTGACCACGCTCGCCCGCGCCGTCCGCGAGACCGCCTGACCCACCGGGCCGACGGCCCGGGAACCCGGCAGACACCACCATCTAGGAGGCATCGCAGCACCGTGATTGTCCGTTCCTTCAAGGAGATCGAAGGCACCGACCGGCACGTGAGGTCCGCGTCCGGCACCTGGGAGAGCAAGCGCATCGTCCTCGCCAGGGAGAAGGTCGGCTTCTCCCTGCACGAGACGATCCTGTACGCGGGTACGGAGACGTCGATGTGGTACGCGAACCACATCGAGGCCGTCGTCTGCGTCGAGGGCGAGGCCGAGCTCACCGACCACGAGACCGGGCGGACCCACACGATCACGCCCGGGACCATGTACCTCCTGGACGGTCACGAGCGGCACACGCTGCGCGTCAAGGAGGACTTCCGCTGCATCTGCGTCTTCAATCCGCCCGTCACCGGACGGGAGGACCACGACGAGAACGGCGTCTACCCGCTGCTCACCGAGGAGGTGTGAGGATCCATGACCACCGCGACCACCACCACCGGCACCCAGGTCCCCGACCTCTACCCGACGCGGGGCACCGCCGAGGTGCTCACCCCGCGCCAGGACCCGGTCGTCTGGGGCGCCCCCGACGCGGCCGGCCCGATCACGCCGGCCGACCTCGGGTCGTTCGAGCGTGACGGCTTCCTCGCCATCGACCAGCTGATCGGCGAGGACGAGGTCGCCGTCTACCGGGACGAGCTGAACCGCCTGGTCACCGACCCGGAGATCCGGGCCGACGAGCGGTCGATCGTCGAGCCGAAGTCCAAGGAGATCCGCTCGGTCTTCGAGGTGCACAGGATCAGCGAGGTGTTCGCGCGCCTGGTGCGCGACGAGCGCGTCGTCGGCCGCGCCCGGCAGATCCTCGGCTCGGACGTCTACGTCCACCAGTCGCGGATCAACGTCAAGCCGGGCTTCGGGGCCAGTGGCTTCTACTGGCACTCGGACTTCGAGACCTGGCACGCCGAGGACGGTCTGCCGCGGATGCGGACGGTGTCCGTGTCGATCGCGCTGACCGAGAACTTCGACACCAACGGCGGGCTCATGATCATGCCGGGGTCGCACAAGACGTTCCTCGGCTGTGCGGGGGCCACGCCGAAGGACAACTACAAGAAGTCGCTGCAGATGCAGGACGCGGGCACGCCGTCCGACGAGGCGCTGACCGCGCTGGCGTCCGAGCACGGCATCAAGCTGTTCACCGGCAAGGCCGGCTCGGCGACCTGGTTCGACTGCAACTGCATGCACGGCTCCGGCGACAACATCACGCCGTTCCCGCGCAGCAACGTGTTCATCGTGTTCAACAGCGTCGAGAACGCGGCGGTCGAGCCGTTCGCGGCACCGGTGCGGCGACCGGAGTTCATCGGGGCGCGGGACTTCACGCCGGTGAAGTGAGCGCGTCACGTCACAGCGCGTGACCTGTACCGCGGGCCGGTGCCTCCTCGTGCGGGACGAGGAGGCACCGGCCCGCTGCCGTGCGCCCGGCCCCGGCCGCGGCGCTCAGCGGGACAGCGCGTCCAGCAGCCGGTCCACGTCGGCGGCCGTGTTGTACAGGTGGAACGACGCCCGCAGGTTGCCCGCCCGGTCGGACACCGCGATCCCGGCCTCGGCCAGCTCCGGCTGGAGACGGCCGAGGCCGGGCACGGAGACGATCGCCGAGCCGGGCGAGGGCACCGGCTCGTGGCCCAGCGCGGCGAGCCCCGCGCGGAAGCGGTCGGCGAGGGCCAGGTCGTGGGCGCGGATCGCGTCCACGCCGATCTCCTCGACGAGTTCGAGGGAGGCGCGCAGTCCCGCGTAGGTGAACAGGGCGGGGCTGGAGTCGAACCGGCGGGCGGAGCGGGCGAGTTCGGCGACGGGGCCGTAGCAGCTGTCCCAGGGCCTCTCCCCCGCGACCCAGCTCGCCTGCACCGGCGTCAGATCGCCGAAGTCCTCGGGCACGACGAGGAAGGCCGCCCCGTGCGGGCCGAGCAGCCACTTGTAGGTGATGGAGACGGAGTAGTCGAACGCGCCGGCCTCCACCGGCAGCCAGCCGACCGCCTGGGAGAAGTCGACGTAGGTGCGCGCCCCGTGCGTCCGGGCCGCCTCGCGCAGCGCGGGCAGGTCGGCGATCCGGCCGTCGGCGGACTGCGCGGCGCTGACCGCGACCAGCGCGGTGCCCGGCCGGACGGAGTCGGCGAGCCGCTCCAGCGGCACGGCCCGCACCTTGAGGTCGCCGCGGGTGTGGAACGGGTTGAGGACGGAGGCGAAGTCGTCCTCCGCGGTGAGGACTTCGGCACCCGGCGGCAGCGATGCCGCGACCAGCGCGGTGTGCAGGGCGACCGTGGCCCCGGCCGCGACCCGCTCGACGGGGACGCCGGCCAGCCGGGCGTAGGCGGCACGACAGGCCTCGACGTCGGCGAACAGCGGATCCAGCGAACGGCCCTCCGCGCGGAGCCGCACGGCGTCCTGGAGCGCGGACACGGCGCGGGCCGGCAGGAGGGCGCTGCTCGCGGTGTTCAGGTAGGTGTTCTTCGGGGCGAACTCGGCACGGACGAGGTTCTCGAAGGTCTCCATGGAACCACTCTGCGGCCCCGGGATCTCCCCGTCCATTGCTTAATTCTGCGCGATGTGGCCAAGGAACGCTTATGAGTGCGGCCCGACCCGGGCGTTTCAGCGCCGCGGCACCGCGCACCCGTCCGGGCCGCAGGCCTCCCCGCCGTCCTGGCCGTCGGCCGCCCCGGAGCCGCCGCCGACCGGCTTCGGCGTCGGGCGCTCGGCCCAGGCCTGGCTCAGCGCCCGGGCGAAGACCTCGGCGGGCTGGGCGCCGGAGACGCCGTACGTGCGGTCCAGCACGAAGAACGGCACCCCGGTCGCGCCGAGCTCGGCGGCCTCGCGCTCGTCGGCGCGGACCCCGTCGGCGTACGCCTCCGGGTCGGCGAGGACCCGACGGGCGGCGTCCGCGTCCAGACCGGCGGCGCCGGCCAGCTCGACGAGCCGTTCGTCGTCGTTGTAGACGGAGCGCTCCTCGGCGAAGTTGGCCCGGTACAGCAGGTCGAGCAGCTCCGTCTGGCGGCCCTGCTCGCGGGCGAGGTGCAGCAGGCGGTGCATGTCGAAGGTGCTGCCGTGGTCCCGGCCCCGGGTGCGGTAGGGCAGGCCCTCGGCGGCGGCCTGGGCGCCCAGGTTGTCCTCACCGGCCTCGGCCTGCGCCTCGCTCATGCCGTACTTCCCGGTGAGCATCGTGATCACGGGCTGGACGTCGTCCTTGGCGCGGCCCGGGTCCAGCTCGAAGGAGCGGTGCACCACCTCGACCTCGTCGCGGTGCGGGAAGGCGGCCAGCGCCTTCTCGAAGCGGGCCTTTCCGACATAGCACCAGGGGCAGGCGATATCGGACCAGATCTCGACGCGCATCGTGTCGGCACTCTCCAGGGGGTACGGGTACGGAGGCTCCCTCCGCCGACTGCGTGAACGTTCAAGCGGTCTCTTCCATTCCCCGGGCACGGCGCACCGCGGGCGGAGGCGGTGGCCGCCCGCTCAGCTTCCGTCCCTGAGGTCGCGCGGCCCGCCCGGCCGGAACTCGATGTGGTCGTACGTCACCACGCAGCCCTCGCCCGTCGGCGACTGGGTCATGAAGCCGACCAGCGCGGCTGCCGACTCCTCCTCGTCGCCGAGGGTGAAGAGGCGGACGAAGGTCCAGCGCTCACCGTCGCGGGAGGCGTGGAAGGCGAAGGCGCGGCCGGTGCGGCTCACCCGGAGCCAGACGGAACCGCCCTCGACGGTGAAGGAGTTGGCGTCGTCGGAGTGGCCCCGGGTGACCACCGTGCAGACGGTGGGCACGTCCGGGGAGTACTCCAGGCAGAGCTTGGCCCAGGCCCGTTCGCCGACGTGGACGTAGAGCACCCCGGCGTCGAAGGCGGCGGCGAAGCCGACCGTGACGCGGGCGATCAGCCGGAAGTCGCCCTCGGGCGCGCCCAGCAGGCGGGGCGCGTCGGCGGCGGGCTCCAGCGCCTCGCCGGTGGGCGGCACGAAGCGGTCCTGGCGGGCGCCCGCCCGGCCGGTCAGCACGCCGCCCTCGTACGACCAGTGGCCGTCGGGACCGTACGCGCGCAGGGTGAAGGGGAGTTCGGGAAGTTTCATGTCCATCCGGTGATTCTCCCAGGCCCGCCGCGGCTCCCCCGAAGGGGCGCGGGGAACCGCGCGATCAGCCGCACACGACCCGCGGCCGGCGATTCCACCGCGCCCCCGACGGCGCTCCCCCGCTCAACGCTCCAGGCGGCCGTTGAAACGGCGCGGCAGTCCGAGCGGGTTGTCGTCCCGCAGCTCGGCCGGCAGCAGCGCCTGAGGCGTGTTCTGGTACACGACGGGCCGCAGCCACCGCTCGATGGCCGTGCCGCCCACGGACGTGGACGTGGAGGTCGTCGCCGGGTAGGGCCCGCCGTGGTGCTGCGCGGGGGCCACGGCGACGCCCGTCGGCCAGCCGTTCACGAGCACGCGGCCGGCCAGGGGGGTCAGCTCCCGCACGAGTTCCGCGCCGCGTCCCTCGCCCTCCGCCTCTTCCGCGGACAGCTGGACGGTCGCGGTGAGGTTGCCCGGCAGCCGCGACAGCACGGCCCGCGCCTCGGCCTCGTCCTCGTAGCGGGCCACCACGGTGACCGGGCCGAAGCACTCCTCGAGGAGCAGGTCGTGTTCGCCTTCCTGAGCCAGCCGGCCCGCCGGGACGGTGAGGAAGCCCGCGCTGACCGTGTGCTCGCCGCCCGAGCCCGGTGTCACCGGGGACTCCACGTCGGGCAGCTGGGCGCGCTCGGCGACGCCGGCGACGAAGTTGTCGCGCATGCGGTGGTCGAGCAGGACGCCCGCGTCGGTGTCGCTGACGGCGTCCGTCAGCGACTTCACCAGCCGGTCACCGGCCGCGCCGGCCGGGGCCAGGACCAGGCCCGGCTTCACGCAGAACTGGCCGACGCCCAGCGTCATCGAGCCCGCCAGGCCCGCGCCGATCGCCTCGGCGCGCTCGGCCGCCGCGGCCTCGGTGACGAGGACCGGGTTCAGGGAGCCCAGCTCGCCGTGGAACGGGATCGGGACCGGGCGGGCGGCGGCCGCGTCGAACAGGGCGCGGCCGCCGCGGACCGAACCGGTGAAGCCGGCCGCCGAGACCAGCGGGTGCTTGACGAGCTCGACGCCGGCCTCGAAGCCGTGCACCAGGCCGAGCACGCCCTCGGGGAGGCCGTGCCGGGCGGCGGCCCGGCGCAGCACCTTGGCGACCAGCTCGGACAGGCCCGGGTGGTCGGGGTGGGCCTTGACGACGACCGGGCAGCCGGCCGCGAGCGCGCTCGCGGTGTCGCCGCCGGGGACGGAGAAGGCGAAGGGGAAGTTGGAGGCCGAGTAGACGGCGACGACGCCCAGCGGGACCTTGTAGCGGCGCAGGTCCGGGACGGGCGGGGTGGCGGTGTCGTCGGGGTGGTCGATGACGACGTCGAGGAAGGCGCCCTCGTCGACGATCCCGGCGAAGGCCCGCAGCTGGTAGCAGGTGCGGGCGAGTTCGCCGGTCAGCCGGACCGGACCGAGCGCGGTCTCGGCGTCGGCGGTCTCGACGAGCGCGTCCTTGGCCGCCTCCAGCTCCTCGGCGGCCGTGCGCAGGAAGGCGGCGCGGACGGTGCGGTCGGCCAGCGCCTCCCGCGCGTCGTGCGCGGCCCGGACGGCGGCGTCCACCTCCTGGGCCGTGGCCTCCACCGCAACCTGTTCACGCTGCTTCCCGGTTCGGGGGTCGACACTCCAGACTGGTGCTGCTGCCACCGCGGGTCCCTCCACTTGATTGCCGCATGCAATGCCGCAGGATGTACGTCATCCACCAGGAGCGTTCGATATACTGAACACCGTCTCTGATGGTGAATATGCTGCGGAGACTATTTCCCGGCGAACGAGGGGGTCAAGGGCGATGTCGGCTGGCGAGACGGGCGGCGGGGCGCAGGTCAAGTCCGCGGTGCGGACCGTTGAACTCCTCGAGTACTTCGCCGGACGCCCCGGCATGCATTCCCTCGCGGCCGTCCAGGAGGCCGTCGGCTACCCCAAGTCCAGCCTCTACATGCTGCTGCGCACCCTGGTGGACCTCGGCTGGGTGGAGACGGACGCGACGGGCACGCGGTACGGCATCGGCGTGCGGGCGCTGCTGGTCGGCACCTCCTACATCGACGGCGACGAGGTGGTCGCGGCGGCCCGCCCGACCCTGGACCGGCTCTCGGACGACACGACGGAGACCATCCACCTCGCCCGGCTCGACGGCACCAACGTCGTCTACCTGGCCACCCGCCAGTCGCAGCACTACCTGCGTCCCTTCACCCGGGTCGGCCGCCGGCTGCCCGCCCACTCGACCTCGCTGGGCAAGGCGCTGCTGAGCACGTACTCGGACGAGCAGGTGCGCAAGATGCTCCCCGAGACGCTGCCCGCCCTGACCGAGAACACCATCACCGACCGGGAGAAGCTCATCGAGGAGCTGCACCAGGTGCGGGAGCAGGGCTTCGCCGTGGACCGCGAGGAGAACACGCTCGGGCTGCGCTGCTTCGGCGTGGCGATCCCCTACCGCACTCCCGCGCGGGACGCGATCAGCTGCTCGGTGCCGGTGGCCCGGCTCACGCCCGCGCACGAGCAGACGGTCAAGGACGCCCTGTTCGACGCGCGTGACCGGCTGACCCTGGCGACCCGGAGGCTCTGAGCGATGCACCCGACGAACGCCACGAACGCGATGGACATCGCCCTGCGCGCGGTGCACGACAGCGACCTGCCCGTCTTCTACCGGCAGTTGAACGACCCGGACGCCCTGCGCATGGCGGCCTTCACCCCCGCGGACCCGGCCGACCGGGACGCCTTCGACGCCCACTGGGCCCACATCCGCAGCTCACCGGCCATCGTCGTGCGCACGGTGCTGGGCGACGGTGACGTGGTCGGCCACGCGGCGGTGTACGGGGAGCCGGGCGAACGCGAGGTGACGTACTGGGTCGACCGGGCGTACTGGGGCCGGGGCATCGCCACGACCGCGCTGCGCGCGCTGCTGGCCGAGGTGACCGGGCGTCCGCTGTACGCGCGCGTGGCCGCGGACAACGCGGGGTCGCTGCGCGTGCTGGAGCGGTGCGGTTTCGAGGTCTCCGCGCGGGCCACGGCGTACGCGCCCGCGCGGGGTGCGGAGATCGACGAACTGGTGCTGACGCTGGGCGGCTGACCGCGCGTCATGCGTCGCGGGGGCGGGCTTCGGTTCCCGTCCGGGCGGGCACGGCCCGCGGCGGCGGGCGCGAGGTGCGACCTCGCGCCGGTGCCCCTCCCCCGCGCGGCGGAGGCGGATCGTCGCCGCGCAGGAGGTGCCCGCGGGCGGCCGCGCGGGAACGTGGGCGCATGCCGCAGACACTCGCCCCCGCCGTCGCCGCCGACGGCACCGTGCTCCCCCGCTCCCGCAGGCTGCTGCGCGCCGTCGCCGTCGTGGCCTGCCTGCCGTACCTCACCCTCAAGACCGCCTGGGTGGCCGGCAGCCACGCCGGCATCCCGGCGGGCAGCCCGCTGCTGGACCACGGCACCGAGACGGTCGTCGCGAACGTCCTCACGGTCCTGATGGACTGCGCCGTGATCGTGCTCGCGCTGCTGCTGACCCGGCCGTGGGGCCTGCGCGTGCCCGCGTGGCTGCTCGCGGCGCCGATGTGGGTCGCGACCGGGCTGCTGGCGCCGATCATGGCCGGCTATCCGCTCCAGCTGCTGGTGCGGGCGCTCGGCGGGAGCGCCGCGGGCACGTCCGGCGGCGGGGGCGAACCCTTCCTGCACGAGTGGGTGTTCGCCGTCGTCTACACCGGGTTCATCGTGCAGGGCCTCGCGCTGGGCGCGTTGTTCGCGCTGTACGCCCGGGACCGCTGGGGCCACCTGTGGCGCGGCCGGATGTGGGACCTGCCCGCCGGGCCGGCGGGGAGGGCGCAGCGGGCC
This sequence comes from Streptomyces sp., assembly GCF_031181555.1. GTDB lineage: Bacteria > Actinomycetota > Actinomycetes > Streptomycetales > Streptomycetaceae > Streptomyces > Streptomyces fimbriatus. The sequence continues at coordinate 32,454 of NZ_JAPSKQ010000040.1, forward strand.
ACCGCGGTGGCGGCGGCCGTGCTCGCCCTGTTCCCGCTGGCGCTCCGGATCGTCTGGGCCCGCGGTGGCACGACCGGTCTGAGCGCGGGCGTCGTCGCGGACCGGGGCAGCGACTTCCACGTCCTGGAGTCCCTGTACGTCGTCTACCTCCTGGCCGCGGTCACCGGTGGCGTCCTGCTGGCCTTCCGGCGCGCTCCGGCGCTGCCGGTGCGGGTGCCGCTCGTCCTCGCCGGGGTCGGCTCCGGTGCCGTGGCCTGCTGGGGCGGCTGGATGGCGGCGGCCGCGCTGCTGTCCTCGGGAGATCCCGCCGACCGCCCGACGGAGCTGATGCTCCTGACCTACGCTGGCCAGATGACCGTCGGCCTCCTCGTCGCCACCGTCGGCGCCCGTTTCCTCGCGGCGCGGGCCGCGAGGGCAGTGAAGCGTCCGGTGACGTGAGGGCGTTCGCGCGGCCGCTGTTCGGCCGGCGGGCCCGGCTGCGCTGGATCCATCTGATCCTGGGCGGCGCGCTCGCCATGCCGTACGTCTTCGTCGGCGCGGTCGTCGTCGGGCCGGCGGCCGGCGGCGCCCATGTCTTCTCGTCGCTCGCCCTCCAGCTCGCCTCGTTCGGCGTCGGCCTGCCGCTCGCCGCCCTCACCTCCCTGTTCCCGCTGACCCGGCCGCTGGAGACCGCCGCCGTGCGCTGGCTGTGCGGGGTGGACGCCGGCCGGCTCGCCGACGGGCCCGCCCGGGGCCGGGCCGCGAAGGGCCGTACGGCGGCCTGGTTCACGCTGCACCTGGGGCTCGGCGGGATCATCGCCGGGATGTCGCTGGCGGTGCCGCCGTTCGCCGCCGTGCTGATCGTGCTGCCGCTCGCCGCGGGGCTGTGGGACACCCGGCTCGGGCTGCCGGAGGTGTTCGACCACGCCTGGGCGCTCGCGCTCGCGCCGGTCGCGGGCGCGGCGTCGCTCCTCGCGCTGGCCGGCTGCGCGGCCGGGGCCGGGGCCCTGCTGGCCCGCCGGGCACCCGCGCTGCTCGGCCCCACCCCCGAGGACCGGCTCGCCGCCGCCGAGGCACGCGCCGCCGACCTCGCCGTGCGCAACCGGCTGGCGCGCGAGCTGCACGACTCCGTCGGGCACGCGCTGAGCGCGGTGACCCTCCAGGCGAGCGCGGCGCGCCGGGTCCTCGACAGCGATCCGGGATTCGTCCGCGAGGCGCTCGCCGCGATCGAGGAGACCACCCGGCGCACGGTGGGCGAACTGGACGCGGTGCTCGGTGTGCTGCGGGACGGCGACGCGCCCGGCACGGCCCCGGCGCCCACGCTCGCCGCCGACCTCGACGGTCTGCTGCGCCGCACCCGGGCGAGCGGACTGAAGGTGTCGGCCACCCTCGGGACGGCACCCGAGTCCCTGCCGCCGGTGCTGTCCCGCGAGGCCTACCGGATCGTGCAGGAAGGGCTGAGCAACGCCCTCAAGCACGCCGGCGAGGGGGTCACCGTCACCCTGCGCGTCGAGGTACGGGACGGCCACCTGGAGATCACCCTCACCAATCCCCTGGCCGCCGCCCCCGGCCCCCGCTCCGCGCCCCGCCCCGGCGGCGGTCACGGCCTGCGCGGCGTCGAGGACCGCGCCCGGCTGCTGGGCGGCACGACCCGGGCCGGCCCGGCGGAGGGAATCTGGCGGCTGCACGTACGGCTGCCGATGCGGACGGCGGCACGACCGAAAGGACCCCCATGACCGGCCCCTCCCCGATCCGTGTCGTCCTCGCCGACGACGAGCGCATGGTGCGTACCGCGCTGCGGGCGATCCTGGCCGCCGAGCCGGATCTGGAGGTGGTCGGCGAGGCGGCCACCGGTGCGGAGGCGGTGTCCGTCGTGCGGGACCGCCGGCCCGACGTCGTGCTGATGGACGTCCGGATGCCGGAGACCGACGGCATCCGTGCCACCGAGCGGATCCTCGCCGGTCCGGGCGAACCGCCCCGGATCGTCGTCGTCACCACCTTCGAGAACGACTCCTACGTGTACGACGCGCTGCGCGTCGGAGCCGCCGGGTTCCTGCTCAAGCGGGCGGACGCCGACGTGCTCGTGGGGGCGGTGCGGCTGGTGGCGCGCAGCGACACCCTGCTGTTCCCCGCGGCGGTCCGCGCCCTCGCCACCGAGCACGCGCGCGCGTGCCCCGCGCCGCCGGAGTGGGTGGCGCGGCTCACCGGGCGGGAGAGCGAGGTGCTGCGGCACATGGCGGCCGGGCTGACCAACGCGGAGATCGCGCGGCGGATGGAGGTCGGCCCCGCCACGGTGAAGACGCACGTGGCGTCGGTGCTGGCGAAGACCGGCGCCCGGGACCGCACCCAGGCCGTCATCGCGGCCTACGAGGCGGGCTTCCTGCGCGACCGGTGAGCGGCCGCCCGGCCGGTTTCATGAACACCCGATGAGAAACCGGGCGGACGGGAACGATTCGGCCGGTCTCGCTCGTCTGTCCGAACGCCATGAACAAGACGATCAGGCGCGCCTCGGTCTTCACGCTGCTCCTGGTGTTCGCCCTGCTGGTCAGGGCGACCTGGGTGCAGTTCTACCAGGGCCGGGCGCTCGCGGACGACAAGGACAACCGGCGCAACGCGATCGAGACGTACGCGGAGCCGCTGGGCGACATCGTCGTGGCCGGTGAGTCGATCACCGGCTCGGCGCGGACGGAGGGGGGCGACCTCGCATACAAGCGCACGTACGAGAACGGCCCGCTGTACGCGGCGGTGACGGGCTACGCCTCGCAGGCCTACGCGCCGACGCAGCTGGAGGGCATCTACGAGGACCTGCTCAACGGCACGGACCCCCGCCTGAGGACGGTGATGGACACCGTCACGAACCAGCGGGCCGAGCCGGGCAACGTGGTGACGACCATCGACCCGAAGGTGCAGAAGGCGGCGTACGAGGCGCTCGGCGACAAGAAGGGCGCGGCGGTCGCGATCGACCCGGGGACGGGCCGGATCCTCGCGGCCGTGTCGACCCCGTCCTACGATCCGACGTCACTGACCGACGCCAACACCGCCGGCGAGGCCTGGGAGAAGCTCACCGGGGACCCGGACAAGCCGCTCACCAACCGGGCACTGCGCCAGCCGTTGCCGCCGGGGTCGACGTTCAAGCTGGTGGTCGCGGCGGCGGCGCTGGAGGACGGGCTGTACGCGTCGGTGGACGAGCGGACCGACAGCCCCGACCCGTACCGGCTGCCGGGCACCGTCACGGACCTGACCAACGAGAACCCGAACGCGCCCTGTGAGAACGCCTCGATCCGGGTGGGCCTCCAGTACTCCTGCAACAACGTCTTCGCGAAGATGGCCGTCGACCTGGGCCAGGACAAGGTGAGGGCGATGGCGGAGAAGTTCGGCTTCAACGACGAGACGCAGGACGTGCCGGTGCGCGCCTACAGCAGCGTGTACCCCTCGGACATGGTGCCGTCCGAGACCGCGCTGACCGGTATCGGCCAGTTCGACGTCACGGCGACGCCGCTGCAGATGGCGATGGTGTCGGCGGCGATCGCCAACGGCGGCGAGCTGGTGTCGCCGCACATGGTCGCGCAGATCACCGACAGCGGCGGCGACGTGCTGAGGGACTACGACGACGCGACGGACACGACGCGGATCGTCAGCTCCTCGACCGCCGAGCAGCTGCAGTCGGCGATGCGAACGGTCGTCGAGGAGGGGACCGGCACGAACGCGCAGGTCTCCGGCGCGACCGTGGGCGGCAAGACGGGCACCGCCCAGCACGGCGAGAACAACAGCAAGACCCCGTACGCATGGTTCACCTCGTACGGGAAGTCCGGCTCCTCCGGCGAGGAGGTCGCCGTGGCGGTCGTGGTGGAGCAGTCCGACGCGGCCCGCTCGGAGGTCAGCGGCAACGGCCTGGCGGCGCCGGTCGCCAGGGCGGCGATGGAAGCGGCGCTCGCGGACTGAACCTCCCCGGCCCGAAGGCCGTCCGAACGAACGGGCCGCCCCCTCCCCGGGGGCGGCCCGTCGTCCTGCGTGCGCGGTTGCCCGACGCCCAGGAGCGGCTGGGCCGGGCCGAGTTCAGGTGCGGTTCGTGTTGTGGAAGCGGATGTCGGCCCGTCATACAACGTTCGGCCCTCCGTACGAACTCATGAACGATCACTGCTACGCTCCGGATCTCGTCCGGCCGACGCCGGACGATCACATGTCACCCACATGAGACGCACACCCGTACAGGTGCCCGTCGGGCGCCCGAAGCCGCTGCGAGGGGAGGTAGGCCATGGGCACCGTCGTCGACGACACCGCCTCCGTGGAGTTCCACGCCTTCTTCGAGCGCCACTACGCCGAACTGTCCCGGCTGGCCCATCTGCTGACCGGTGAGGCGGACACCGCCGACGATCTGGCGGCGGACGCGCTGCTGGCACTGTGGCACCGCTGGGACCGGGTGCGCGCCGCGGACCATCCGGCGGCGTACGCCCGGGGCGTGGTGGCCAATCTGGCCCGTACCCGGATCCGCAGCGCGGTGCGCGAGCGGCGCCGGATCGCGCTGTTCTGGTCGCACCGCGAGGAGCGGACCGAGAACCCCGACGTGGCGGGCGTGGTGGACGTGCGGGAGGCGCTGCGCCGGCTGCCGTTCCGCAAGCGGGCGTGCGTGGTGCTGCGGCACGCCTTCGACCTGTCGGAGAAGGACACCGCGCTGGCCCTGGGCGTCTCGGTGGGTACGGTGAAGAGCCAGACCTCGAAGGGGATGGCCGAACTGCAGCGGCTGCTGGGCACACGGGAGGTGCCGCAGCGGGTGCACGCGGCGGCGGGGACGGCCGCCCGCGGGGATACGGCCGAGGGCGTGCGGAAACGCTCCGGCGGGGCCGAGGGAAGGGACCGATGACGATGCGGCGGGACGTGCACGAGGAGCTGCGCGCCCGGCTGCAGGAGGCGGCCGGAGCGCACGAACCCGACCGGGAGCGCATGCTGGCCCGGATCGAGCGCGGCATGGCCGGCCCGGCCCGCCCGGACCACCGGGCCCGGCGTCCACCGGTGTTCGGCTGGGTCCGGGTGGCGAGCGCGACGGCCGCGGTGGCCGGTGTGCTGGCGGTGGGCGGTTACGCCGTCGCCTCCGCGGTGAAGAGCGACGAGGCTCCTCCGCAGCGTCACGTGGCCGTCTCGCCGACGCCCACGCCGACGCCCACGCCCTCCCCGGACGCGACGAGCAGGACGCCCGCGCCGCCGGCGAAGCCCTCGCCGGACGCCTCGGACCGGCCCCGGGACACCGGCACCGCGCCTGCCGGGACGCCGAGTACGTCGTCCGGCACCGCCCGGCCGCCGGCCGGGGTGGAGGACGGACCGCTGTGGTCGGACGGCTCGGTGGACCCGCACAGCAACGAGTTCTGGGCGCAGAGCAACGTCACCCTGAAGACCACCGAGCGGCTGACCGCGCTCACCGTGGAACTGCGGATCGCGCAGACCGGCGGGGTGTCCTCCACGGGTGCCTGGCGTTCGCTGCCCGAGGACGACTTCGGTCTCACGGTGGAGGAGCGGGACGGCTTCCTCGTCTACACCTGGACGCTCAAGGAGGGCCGCACGGTCCCGCCGGGCGAGTGGGTGTTCGCGGGGCAGTACGACCACGAACGCGGCGGCCGGGACGCCGGGGACGACCGCTACACCGCGACGGCCACCACCGGGTCGGAACAGCTCGGTGTGAGCGGCGACTTCGCGCCCCGCGGCGACAAGGACGCGGCGGACGAAGGGGATTCGGGCGACGGCGAGGACTCGTAAAAAAATTTCCCGGAACGCGGCAACCCTTCCCGCACCGGTGGCGACCAAGAGGCGCAAAGATCCTCCCCCACGCAAGGAATGGGCATGACTGCACGAGCCGAACAGCGCGTCTCCCACCGGCGCCGGACCGCGAAGAAGCGGGCGGTGATCGCCGGAGTCTCCGCGCTCGGCATCACGGGTGCGGCGATCGTCACCTCGACGATGCTGTCCACCGCGGGCGCCGCCTCGCCCTGGCCCTCGGACACCGGCAGCAAGCCGGTGTCGAAGACCGTGCCGGTCTCCGGCGTCTACGACGGAGGCATGAAGAAGTTCTACGGCACCGGCGCCCTGGGCGGCGACGGCCAGGACGAGGGTCAGGACCCGGTCTTCGAGCTGGCCGACGGTGCCACGCTGAAGAACGTCATCATCGGCACCCCGGCCGCCGACGGCGTGCACTGCAAGGGCAGTTGCACGCTGCAGAACGTGTGGTGGCTGGACGTCGGCGAGGACGCCGCCAGCTTCAAGGGCAAGTCGTCGTCGGCGCAGTACAAGGTGATCGGCGGCGGCGCGAAGAAGGCCGACGACAAGGTGCTGCAGTTCAACGGCGCCGGCACGCTGACCGTGAGCGGCTTCCGGGTCGAGGACTTCGGCAAGCTGGTGCGCGCCTGCGGCAACTGCAAGACGCAGTACAAGCGCACGGTCGTGCTGAACGACATCGACGTGACCGCGCCCGGCAAGTCACTCGTCGGCATCAACACCAACTACGGTGACACCGCCACGCTGTCGAAGATCCGCATCCACGGCGACAGCAAGAAGAAGATCAAGACCTGCACCCGCTACCAGGGCAACAACACGGGCAAGGAGCCGAAGGAGCTCGGCTCCGGCCCCGACGGGAAGCACTGCAAGTTCTCGGCCTCGGACATCACCTACAAGTGATCCCGCCGAGCCCGTGACCGACTCCGGGCCGCCGTCTCGACGTCCGGCGGCCCGGTACCGGTGACGCCCGAACCCCCCTCGGGCGGCCGGATCCGGCCGACCGGACCCCCATCCGGACGGCCGTCAGGACGCCCTCGCCGGCTCACACCCCGGCGGGGGCGTCCGCGCTGCGGGGCGGACCGGCGGCCCCGTCCCACCGGACGCCTCGCCGGGCCCTCACAGCACGGAGTCGAGCCAGGCGTACACCTCGTCCTGCATCGCGGTGTCGAAGACGTGGCCGGCCCCGGGCCAGACCTTCAGCCGCAGCCGCTCCTCGGCGTGGCACGAGCGCCAGACGGCGCGCAGCCTGTCGTACGCGGCCCGCACCCCGTCGGCGGGGAACAGGGCGTCGCGCCCGCCGTGGAAGAACAGCATCGGCCGGGGTGCGGCGATGCTCGCCACATCGGGGAGGTCGAGGTGCCGGGCGAGCCCGGGATGGAGCATGTGGAACGCCGACTGCCCGCGCAGCGCGTTGTTGCCGGGCACCATCATCTCCTTCAGGCCCGTCATCCAGCACACGCTCGCCGCCGCCGCGATGTCGTCGCTGAGGGCGGCGACCTGCCAGGCGCGGTAGCCGCCCATGGAGAACCCGACGGCGGCGACCCGGCGCGCGTCCACCCGGTCCAGTCCCGCGAGGAAGGCCGCGGCCCGCTGGTCCTCGCGGGCCAGGAGCCCGGCGAGCGAGGAGCCGAGGTGGAAGAGGTTGCTCGCCAGCGCCTGCTGCTGCTCGTAGGCGAGCGGCCCGCGGTCGCCCCAGCCGAGCGCGTCCAGGCACAGCACCACGTGGCCGCGCCGGGCGAGTTCGTCCCCGACGAAGCGGCCGCCGAAGCACCGGCCGGCCCACTCCAGGGCGGAGGCGAGCCGGGTGTCGTCGTACCAGGGCCGGACGGCCTTCTCCTTGCCGATGTCGAACCGGGAGCCGTGGTCGTGCAGCAGCAGCACGGCCGGGAAGGGCCCGGTGCCCCGCGGGGTGAGCAGGGCACCGCGGACCCGTGCGTAGCGGGTGAGGGAGACGGTCACCAGCTCGCGGGTGAAGCCGTCGGCCTCGGACCGGCCGGTGAACTCCGGCGCGTACGGTGTGCCGTCCTCGCGGGGGACGACGAGCAGTTCCTCGACCTTGGCCCGGGCCGCCCGCCGCCACGCGCGGAAGTCGCGGACGGGCGAGGTGCCCCAGGCGAGCGGGAAGCGCAGGTCGTCCTTGAGCGCCCGGTGGAGATCGGACGGGCCGGGGACGGAGGTCACCGCCGGGTCGGGGGGCGCCAGTCGCCGAGGTAGGCCTGCGGGGTGTGGGACGCGGCCTCGGCGCGGGTGAGCTGGGGCCGGTTCCCGGGGACGGTGATCACGGCGCCCGGTCCGGTGTTGCGGTACTCGGCGAAGCGCTGGTCCTGCCAGGGGTGGCCGCTGGACATGTTCGTGTACGGCGCGACCGCGTCGATGCCGGCGCCGAGGTGGGTCTCCCGGACGGTGAGCATCGGGCGGGCGGTGCGGTCGGAGCTGGGCACCCAGGGGCGGGCCAGCTTGTAGTAGCCGTCGGGGGCCTCGCTGCTGATCCGGCTCCTGGTGACCAGGTACCCGTGCGGGTTGGCGCCGGCCGTGGAGGGCGCGAAGACGAAGCCGTACGGGGCGCCCGTCAGGTCGGGGCGGATCAGCGTGCGGAAGTGGCAGTGCGCGAACACGGCGGTGGCCCGGCCGAAGACGAAGTCGACGTCGCCCTCGACGTAGCAGTGCGAGAAGTACTGGCGGGCGAAGGTGTCGAGGGAGAGGGAGTCGGCGTACAGGGTGTCCTGGTGGCCGAGGAACCGGCAGTGGTCGAAGGCGCTGCGGTCGCCCTGCACCTTGAGGGCGACGGCCTGGGTGCCGCTGGTTCCGGGGAGGTCGGTGCGCAGCCAGTCGTTGGCGAAGGTGATCCAGCGGGCGGTGAAGCCGTCGGGGCGCAGGGTGGTGGTGGCCGAGCCGGAGGTGCCGAGGGTGCCGCCGCCGGGCTTGGGGGTGCCGGCCGCGTTGTCGTAGACGATGACCACGTCACGGGGGTCCTCGGAGGCGCCGAGCCAGGTCATGTCGGTGCGGTCGGCGTCGACCGAGACCGTCTCGCGGTAGGTGCCCGGGGCGATGACCAGGGTGTGTCCGGGGCCGGCCGCGGCGGTCACGGCGGCCTGGACGGTGGTGAAGTCACCGGCGCCGCCCGGATGGACGTACAGCGTCTTCGCGGTCAGGCGCGCGGCCGGTGAGCCGTACCGGCCGAACGGGCGGCGCGTCCGGTCCGCGGCCTGCGTCGCGTGCGCGGCGGCGGTGGACAGGGCGAGCGCGGTGCCGGCCGTGGCGCCGGCGAGCAGGAAACCTCTCCGGGACAGGGGCACGGGGCCGTGGGGCGAGGGCATGTGGTGCTCCTTCGGTGCGGGGCCGGGCGGGGCGCACGCCGCAGTGGGGGCGGTGTGCGCCCCGCCCGGCCGGTTCTCGGGGGTGTCAGCGGACGCGGCCCGCGCCCGCGTGGTGCTTGACCAGGACCGGGACCGCCCGCACCGGGTGGACGGCGGTGCGCAGGGTGGGGGTCCAGCCGGCACCGGACCGGAGGGTCTCCGCCGGCTTCTCCGCGTTGTGCACGGCGATCAGGTCCACGCGCTCGCCGTTGACCCGGTTGTTCGCGGCGGTGAGCGGCGCGTCGTTCCACTTCTTGAGGATCTTCGCCGGGCTGATGCCCTCGGGCAGGGTGAACGCGTTGTGCTCGGCGACGAGCTGGGACTCCTTGCCGATGCCGAAGCTGTAGGAGTAGCCGGCGTCCGCCACGAAGTGGTTGTTGTACACGTCGACCTGCCCGAAGCGGACGCGCGGAGCGCGCTCGACCAGGTTCGAGAACAGGTTGTGGTGGAACGTCACCTTCAGCTTGCCCCGGTCGCCGACGGCGGTGGACTCGCTGTCGCTGTTGCCGATCAGGATCGTCTTGTCGTGCTCGGTGAAGACGTTCCAGGAGGCGGTGACGTAGTTGGCGCCCCGGACGATGTCCAGCTCGCCGTCGTGCTGCTGGTACAGCACGCCGAAGTGGGTCGGGGCCTCGCTGTCGGGGTGCTCGCCGTCGGTGAAGGTGTTGTGGTCCAGCCAGACGTGGGTGGAGCCGTACACGACGGCGGTGTCGTACTCGGAGTTCCAGTTGCCCTTGCTGCCGTCGGTCGGGTCCCACTGCGGGAAGCAGTCGACCGGGCTCTCCAGGGTGAGGTTCCGGATGATGACGTTGTCCACGCCCCTGATCTGCAGGCTGGCGCCCTTGAGTCCGGCGTTCCTGCCGACGCCGATGATGGTGGTGTTGGCGGGGACGCTCACCTTGATGGCCGCGTCCTGGCGGGCTGCCGAGGCCCTGCGCAGCCCCTCCGGGCTGTCGTCGGGCTCGGCGCTGAGGTCCTGCTCCATGCCCCAGGTCTCCGGCGCGTACTTCTCCAGGTAGGCGTCGAAGTCGTACCCGGGCACGGCGAACGCCTCGCAGCCCTCGGAGACCGCGTCGATGGTCCCCTTCACCTTGATGATCTTCGGCGCGCTGCCGGCGTCCGCCAGGGCCGCCTTGAACTCGGCCCAGGTCGTCACGGTGTACACGTGCTCGGCGTCCGCGGCGGCGCCGCCGGTGGTGCCGGTGCCGTGGGAGGCCCAGCCGTCGTTCGGGGCCAGCGTCTGCCGGGCGGGGTCACGGTGGTGGGACGGGGAGTGCG
>NZ_JAPSKQ010000041.1 GCF_031181555.1 Streptomyces sp.
CGTCGACGTTGCGGATCTGCAGGTAGGGGCCGTCGATCGCCTGGAGGTCGTTGGCGCGGGCGGCCATCAGGATCTTCATCAGGATGTAGTGGTAGGCGTCCGCCGGGTAGCCGGGCGGCTGCTCGCCCACGACCAGCGACTTCATGTTGATGGACGCCATGAAGTCGGCCGGGCCGAAGATGATCGTCTCGATGCGCGGGGAGGCCTGCGCGATCTCGTTGACGTTGTTCAGGCCCTGGGCGTTCTCGATCTGCGCCTCGATGCCGATCCGGCCGACCTCGAAGCCCATCGTCTTCTCGATCTGCGTCAGCAGCAGGTCCAGGGCGACGATCTGCTGGGCGTTCTGCACCTTCGGCAGCATGATGCAGTCCAGGTTCGGCCCCGCGCCCTCGACGACCGTCACGACGTCCCGGTACGTCCATTCGGTCGTCCAGTCGTTGACGCGCACGACGCGGGTCTTGCCGGTCCAGTCGCCCTCGTTGAGGAACTTGACGATGGTGTGCCGCGCCTCGGGCTTGGCGAGCGGCGCGCACGCGTCCTCCAGATCGAGGAAGACCTGGTCCGCCGGGAGGCCCTGCGCCTTCTCCAGGAAGCGGGGATTGCTTCCCGGGACCGCGAGACACGAGCGGCGGGGACGCAGACGGTTGACCGTGGTCATGCGGGGACCTCCAGGGGGTCGAGCTTGTTCGCTGTGCGGATCTCGTCGACGATGCGGCCGATGATTCCGGTGATGTCGAAGTCCTTCGGGGTGAAGACCGCGGCCACTCCGGCGGCCCGCAGCTGCTCGGCGTCACCGTTCGGGATGATGCCACCTGCGATCACCGGTATATCTGTGGCACCGGCCACACGCAGCCGCTCGAGCACGTCCGGAACCAGCTGCGCGTGCGAGCCGGAGAGGATGGACAGCCCCACCGCGTGGACGTCTTCGGCGAGGGCCGCGTCCACGATCTGCTCCGGGGTGAGCCGGATGCCCTGGTAGACCACCTCGAACCCGGCGTCACGGGCCCGCACGGCGATCTGCTCGGCGCCGTTGGAGTGCCCGTCCAGGCCCGGCTTGCCGACCAGGAAGCGCAGCTTGCCGACGCCGAGGTCGCGGGCCGTCAGCTCCACCCGGCGGCGCACGTCCGCGAGCTGGGAACCGTCCTCGGCGGCCACCGCGACCGGTGCCGACGACACGCCCGTCGGGGCGCGGAACTCGCCGAACACCTCGCGCAGCGCCCCGGCCCACTCGCCGGTCGTGACGCCGGCGCGGGCGCACTCCAGGGTGGCCTCCATGAGGTTGTCGGTGCCGCGCGCGGCCTCCTTCAGCTTCTCCAGCGCCTTGCAGGGGCGCGGGTGGTTGAAGGGCGGCTGGTAGCGGGTGTCCCGCCACTGCCGGAGCGCCTCGACGACGCGGGCCTCGACCGCCGGGTCGACCGTCTGGATCGCGGTGTCCAGGTCGGCCGTCAGCGGGTTGGGCTCGGTGCCCTCGAAGATGTTGACGCCGACGATCTTCTCCTCGCCGGACTCGATCCGGGCCCGGCGCTCGGCGTGCGAGGAGACCAGCTGCGACTTGAGGTAGCCGGACTCGACGGCGGCCATCGCGCCGCCCATCTCCTGGATCCGCTCGATCTCCGCGAGCGACTCCTCGACCAGCTGCTCGACCTTCGCCTCGATCACCTTCGAGCCCTCGAAGATGTCGTCGTACTCCAGCAGGTCGCTCTCGTAGGCGAGGACCTGCTGGATGCGCAGCGACCACTGCTGGTCCCAGGGGCGGGGCAGGCCCAGGGCCTCGTTCCAGGCCGGCAGCTGCACGGCACGCGCGCGTGCGTCCTTGGAGAGGGTCACGGCCAGCATCTCCAGCACGATCCGCTGGACGTTGTTCTCCGGCTGCGCCTCGGTCAGACCGAGGGAGTTGACCTGGACGCCGTAGCGGAAGCGGCGGTGCTTGGGGTTCTCGATGCCGTACCGCTCGCGCGTGATGCGGTCCCAGATGCGGCCGAAGGCGCGCATCTTGCACATCTCCTCGATGAAGCGGACGCCCGCGTTCACGAAGAAGGAGATGCGGCCGACGACGTCGCCCATCCGCTCCTGCGGCACCTGACCGCTGTCGCGCACGGCGTCGAGGACGGCGATCGCGGTGGACATCGCGTACGCGATCTCCTGGACCGGTGTGGCACCCGCCTCCTGCAGGTGGTAGCTGCAGATGTTGATCGGGTTCCACTTCGGCATGTGGGAGACCGTGTACGCGATCATGTCCGTCGTGAGGCGGAGCGACGGTCCCGGCGGGAAGACGTGCGTCCCGCGGGACAGGTACTCCTTCACGATGTCGTTCTGGGTCGTCCCCTGGAGCTTGGTGATGTCCGCGCCCTGCTCCTCCGCGACGACCTGGTAGAGCGCCAGCAGCCACATGGCGGTGGCGTTGATCGTCATCGAGGTGTTCATCTGCTCCAGGGGGATGTCCTGGAACAGCCGGCGCATGTCACCGAGGTGCGAGACCGGCACCCCGACCCGGCCGACCTCGCCGCGGGCGAGGACGTGGTCCGGGTCGTAGCCGGTCTGCGTCGGCAGGTCGAACGCGACCGACAGGCCGGTCTGGCCCTTGGCGAGGTTGCGCCGGTACAGCTCGTTGGACGCCTCGGCGGTCGAGTGACCGGCGTAGGTCCGCATGAGCCACGGACGGTCCTTCTGGCGCTCTGTCATGTACCGGCCCTCAGATGTTCCGGAAGCGGTTGATGGCGTCGATGTGCTGGGCGCGCATCTCCTGGTCGCGCACGCCGAGGCCCTCCTGGGGGGCGAGGCAGAGCACGCCGACCTTGCCCTGGTGGAGGTTGCGGTGCACGTCGTAGGCGGCCTGGCCGGTGTCCTCCAGGGAGTAGACCTTGGAGAGCGTCGGGTGGATCTTCCCCTTGGCGATCAGGCGGTTGGCCTCGTACGCCTCGCGGTAGTTGGCGAAGTGCGAGCCGACGATCCGCTTCAGCGACATCCACAGATAGCGGTTGTCGTACTGGTGCATGTAGCCGGAGGTCGAGGCGCAGGTGACGATGGTGCCGCCCTTGCGGGTGACGTACACCGAGGCGCCGAAGGTCTCCTTGCCGGGGTGCTCGAAGACGATGTCGACGTCCTCGCCGCCGGTGAGCTCACGGATGCGCTTGCCGAACCGCTTCCACTCCTTGGGGTCCTGGGTGTGCTCGTCCTTCCAGAACCGGTAGTCCTCGGCGTTGCGGTCGATGATCAGCTCGGCGCCCATGGACCGGCAGATCTCCGCCTTCTGCGGCGAGGAGACCACGCAGATCGGCGTGGCGCCGCCGGCCAGCGCGAACTGCGTGGCGTAGGAGCCGAGCCCGCCGCTCGCGCCCCAGATCAGGACGTTGTCGCCCTGCTTCATCTGGGCACCGTTGCGGGAGACCAGCTGCCGGTAGGCGGTGGAGTTGACCAGGCCCGGGGCGGCGGCCTCCTCCCAGGTGAGGTGCTTCGGCTTCGGCATCAGCTGGTTCGTCTTCACCAGCGCGATCTCGGCGAGGCCGCCGAAGTTCGTCTCGAAGCCCCAGATGCGCTGCTCCGGGTCGAGCATCGTGTCGTCGTGGCCGTCGGGGGACTCCAGCTCGACGCTCAGGCAGTGCGCGACGACCTCGTCGCCCGGCCTCCAGGCGTTGACGCCGGGACCGGTGCGCAGGACGACACCGGCCAGGTCGGAGCCGATGATGTGGTACGGCAGGTCGTGGCGCTTGGTCAGCGGCGAGAGCTTGCCGTAGCGCTCCAGGAACGCGAACGTCGACACCGGCTCGAAGATCGAGGTCCACACCGAGTTGTAGTTGACCGAGGAGGCCATGACGGCCACCAGGGCCTCGCCCGGGCCGAGCTCGGGCACCGGGACCTCGTCCAGGTGGATCGACTTGCGGGGGTCCTTGTCGCGGGTCTCCAGGCCCGCGAACATCTCCGTCTCGTCCTTGTGCACGGTGATCGCGCGGTACGCCTCGGGGAGCGGCAGGGCGGCGAAGTCCTCCGACGTGGAGTCGGGCGACTGGATCGCGTCCAGGATGTCCTTCACGGTCACGGTATTGCCTCCGGCGATGAGCGCCCTGAGGGAGGGGCGCTGAGGGTTACGTCGGTGTGCTGCTGAGGGTCGTCGAGGGTGTGCCGTCGGTTCGGCGGTGGTGTTTCGGCAGCGCTTTGTGGCGCGGGAGGTTGCCTGTGACGCAGGCGTCCGGAGCGCACACGGGCGGTGGGCCCGCTGGGACAGGCGCCCGGACTCCTTCAAGCTATGACACCGCGTGTCAGCTGACAAGGCACTGAGTGCCAGAAATTGCTCTCAGATGAAATCTTTACGTAACAAATGAGCGATGATCGATCGAATGACCTCTCGAAGGCGGGCGAAAAGGCCCTCTGACATGCCAAAACGGCCACCCGGTGGGGTGGCCGTCATCACAGGGGCGAGGAGCGGTCAGCGCTCCTTCAGCGCCTGCTCGATGGTCCGCATCACCTCGTCCAGCGGGGCGTCGGTGCGGGCGACGGTGACCAGCACCTCGCCGTGCGCCGGCACCGGGGCCGCGGGCGGCTGCGGTGCGGCGGTGCGGCGGCCCGCCATGATGCCGCTCCCGAAGGTCTTGCGGACGATCGCGAAGGCGTGGTCGAGCTGGGCCTCCACGTCCCCCTGGCCGCCGGCCCTCAGCCAGCGCCGCAGCACGTGGTTGTGGGCGGTGACCACGGCGGACGCGGCGACCTCCGCCAGCAGCGGGTCGTCGTTGGCGTCGTCGTCGTGCGCGTGCTCGTCGAAGTGGCCGAGCAGGTAGCGGGTGAAGAGGCGCTCGTAGCGCGCCACCGACGCGATCTCCGCCTCGCGCAGGGTGGGCACCTCGCGCGTCAGCTTGTAGCGGGCGACCGAGATCTCCGGCCGCGCCGCGTACATCTTCATGACCTCCTTGATGCCGCGGCACACCGTGTCGAGCGGATGCTCGTGCGCGGGCGCGGCGTTGAGCACCGCCTCCGCGCGGACCAGGGTGTCGTCGTGGTCGGGGAAGATCGCCTCTTCCTTGGACCGGAAGTGGCGGAAGAAGGTGCGGCGGGCGACCCCGGCGGCGGCCGCGATCTCGTCGACGGTGGTCGCCTCGTACCCCTTGGTCGCGAACAGCTCCATCGCGGCGGCCGCCAGTTCCCGGCGCATCTTCAGCCGCTGGGCGGCGGCGCGAGAGCCTGCGGCGCTTTCCGGCGGCTCGGTCGTGGCGGGTGTACGTACGGACTTGGCGGGCTGGGACATGCCCCGAACGTACTGCATGTGCGCAGCTCGATGCGCATGACCGGGGGTTCCCCCGCCCTCGGGGGGCGGGGGAGGCCCGGTGCGGGCGGGCGGCGGGAGCCGGCCGGGGCCGAGCAGCCCGCCCCACCGGGCGCCGTCCTGGAACCGGTCGCCGGGGCGCCGCTCAGCGCTTGGCATATTCGCGGAAGCCACGGCCGGTCTTGCGGCCGAGGCAGCCCGCGGCCACCAGGTGCTCCAGCAGCGGCGCCGGGGCGAGACCCGGGTCGCGGAACTCGCGGTGCAGGACCTTCTCGATGGCGAGCGAGACGTCCAGCCCGACGACGTCCAGCAGCTCGAAGGGCCCCATCGGGTAGCCGCCGCCCAGCTTCATCGCGGCGTCGATGTCGTCCAGGGACGCGTAGTGCTCCTGCACCATCTTGATCGCGTTGTTGAGGTACGGGAACAGCAGCGCGTTGACGATGAACCCGGCCCGGTCACCGCAGTCCACGGCGTGCTTGCGGATCCTGGCGCAGACCTCGCGCACGGTGGCGTGCACGTCGTCGGCGGTCAGCACCGTGCGGACCACCTCGACCAGCTTCATCGCCGGGGCCGGGTTGAAGAAGTGCATGCCGATGACGTCCTGCGGACGCGAGGTGGCGCGGGCGCAGGCGACGACCGGGAGCGAGGAGGTGGTGGTGGCGAGCACCGCGCCCGGCTTGCAGACCTTGTCCAGCGTCGCGAACAGCTGCCGCTTGACCTCCAGGTCCTCGGCGACCGCCTCGACCGCGAGGTCGACGTCGGCGAAGTCGTCGTACGTGCCGGTCGGCCGGATCCGCTCCAGCGTCTCGGCGGCGGCCTCGGCGGTCATCCGGCCCTTGCCGACGCTGCGCGCGAGGGACGTGCCGATACGGGCCTTGGCGGCCTGTGCCTTCTCCTCGCTGCGGGCGGCGAGGACCACCTCGTAGCCGCCCTTGGCGAAGACCTCGGCGATGCCGGAGGCCATGGTGCCCGAGCCGGCGACGCCCACCGAGCGGACCGGGCGGCCGGGAGCCGGCGAGCCGCCCTCCCGCGGGGTCAGCGCGTCCCGCACGACCGTGCCGCTGCCCGGGGCCTCGTAGGTGTAGAAGCCGCGTCCCGCCTTGCGGCCCGTCAGGCCCGCCTCGCTGAGCTGCTTGAGGATCGGGGCGGGGGCGTGCAGCCGGTCGTGGGACTCGGCGTACATGGCCTCCAGCACCGTACGCGCGGTGTCGATGCCGATCAGGTCGAGCAGCGCCAGCGGGCCCATGGGCAGACCGCAGCCGAGCCGCATCGCGGCGTCGATGTCCTCCCGGGAGGCGTAGTTGGCCTCGTACATCGCGGCGGCCTGGTTGAGGTAGCCGAACAGCAGCCCGTCGGCGACGAATCCGGGCCGGTCACCGACCGCGACCGGCTCCTTGCCGAGGTCCAGGGCGAGGTCGGTGACCGCGGTGACGACCGCCGGGGCGGTCAGCACGGAGGAGACGATCTCCACCAGCTTCATCGCCGGGGCGGGGTTGAAGAAGTGCATGCCCAGCACCCGCTCGGGGCGGGCCGAGTCGGCGGCGAGCCGGGTGACGGACAGGGCGTTGGTGCCGGTCGCCAGGATGGTCTCCGGCCGCACGATCCCGTCGAGTTCGCGGATGATCTGCTGTTTGATCTCGTACGACTCCGGAACCGCCTCGATCACCAGATCGGCACCGGCCGCCGCCGTGAGGTCGGTGGAGGTGGTCACGCGGCCGAGGACGTCCGCGCGCTCCCGCTCGGTCAGGCGCCCGCGCTCCACGGCGCGGGCGGTCGAGGCCTCCAGGGCGGCGACGCACTTCGCGGCCTGGGCCTCGCTGATGTCGATGCCGACGACCGTGCGGCCGGCCTTGGCCAGGACCTCGGTGATGCCGGTGCCCATCGTGCCGAGGCCGACGACGGCGACGGTCTGGAGCGGGGACAGAGGGGTGTCGGACAGGGGAGTGGCCATCGCGGGACTCCAGGAATGAGGGTGACGACGGGAAACACGCCCGGGTGCGCCGAGGGGCGCACCGGGTGCGTGCGGGTGAGGTGCGGGTGTTGCCGGGCTGCGAGCGCACACGCCCGGTGCCGTCGCCGGGCGTGCACACGCCCGGGGAACGGCGGATCCGACCGGCCCTGTCCCGAGGCCGGGTCGTCCTGCGGTACGTCAGGTACCGAACCGACTGCTCCCCCCACCGCCTTGACGGCGTGGGAGGTGCCCCCGCCGGCGGCCGCGTCACCAGACCGCCGTGGGGAAGAACGCGAGTGGGTAACTCGCTCGTCTGAGCTTAACCGGCGGGTAACGAGCGCGCCAGCCCTCGTGTTTGTGATGTGCGTCCCGCGGCGCGGACGGCGGCTCTAACCTCTGTTCCATGGACGAAGAGTTGCGCTCGCTCACGGAGCGCTTACGGGCGGAGTCCGGGGACTCGGCGGCGTACCGGCGGCTGGCCGCCACCGCGGACCACGATGAGCTGGCCGCCGTGCTGACCGCGCCGGGACAACCGCTGTGGGCCCGCGAACTCGCGGCCTTCCGCCTCGGTGTGGCCGAAGACCGCCGCGCCTTCGAGTCCCTGGTGCTCCTCCTCAACCACCGTGACCCGCCGCGCTGCGCCTCCGCCGCGCACGCCCTCGCCCGCCTCGGCGACCCGCGCACCGGCCGGGCCGCCGCCGCCCTCGCCACCAACGAACTGCGCGTCGCCTACGCCCTGCACCCCGTGCGCCTTCTGGTCCGGCTGCGCACCCCCGAGGCCGTGCCCGCCCTGATCACCACGCTGGAGCGGCGCCTGCGCCCGCACGACCCGTACCGCCGGGTGGCTCTCGCCTGCGTGGAGGGCCTGGGCGACCTCGGTGACGCCCGCGCCGAACCGGTGCTGAACGAGGCCCTGGCCCACCCGGCGCTGGCCGAGGCGGCGGTACGCGCGCTGGCGCGGATCCCCCGCCAGAGATCCTCCGGAGGGCGGATTCCGGGGCAGCGGTAGCGCCGTCAGCCCCGGGGCGCGAGGAGGTCCTTCGCGTACCGCACCTCGGGCACGGCCACCCCGTCCACCTCGAAGGGCTCCTCGCCGCCGTCCGCGGCGAAGCCGGCCCGCTCGTAGAAGCGGCGGGCGCGGGTGTTGCCCTCGAGGACCCACAGGTACATGCGGGCGTGGCCGGCGGCGGAGCAGCGGCGGACCGCCTCGGTGAGCAGTGCCCTGCCCACGCCGTGCCCGACGGACTCGGGGCGCAGGTACAGGGCGTACAGCTCGGCGTCCCCGGTGAGCACGTCGCCGTCCCGGTACGGGCCGAAGGCCGCCCAGCCGGTGAGCCCGCCGCCGTCGGCCTCGGCGACCAGGTTCACCACGCGGCCGTCGCCGCGCAGGAGGCGTTCGCGGTGGCGTTCGGCGTCCGCCGCCACGTCGAGGCCGTCGAGGTACGGCTGCGGGACGAGCCCCCGGTAGGCGTGCTGCCAGCCGCGTACGCGGATCTCCGCCACGCGGTCGCAGTCGTCCGCGGTCATGGCGCGGATGTCGAGACGGTCGCCGTTCATGGCGGGACCCTAGACGATCACGGCCGCGGCCGGCCCGGGATTATCCGGGGACGGCCGCTGGGGATACCCCACGCCCCCGGGCAGCGGGGGGGCCTCGATCTCCCCCGGGAACCCCGGACGGACCGGGGCCGCGGGTTCCCGGACACCTGACGGGCCCGGGCCCGGCGCCGCCCTCGCCGGCCGGGCGGCCGTCCTCGTTCGGGGGGCCGGCCGGAGACGGTGACGAAACGGCCGGTACCCCTCACCGCGCGGGGGGACTCAGCCGCGGAAGCCGAGCAGGCCGTGCAGCGCCGCACCGCGTGCGGTCCTCGGTGCCGCCTTCGACGTCGACGGCTTCGGGTCCGGCAGCGCCGCGCACACCGCGTCGGCCTCCCCGTGACCCCCGCGCGGCACGGTCCCGTCCTTCAGATAGGCCGTCAGATGCCTGTCCAGGCAGTCGTTCCCGCTCAGCGTGATGCCGTGGTTGCCGCCGTCCCGCTCGACCACCAGGCGGGAGCGCGCCAGCAGGTGGTGGACCGTGACGGCGCCCCGGTACGGGGTCGCCGCGTCGTGCGTCGCCTGGAACAGCAGCGCC
Organism: Streptomyces sp.; assembly: GCF_031181555.1. Classification (GTDB taxonomy): domain Bacteria; phylum Actinomycetota; class Actinomycetes; order Streptomycetales; family Streptomycetaceae; genus Streptomyces; species Streptomyces fimbriatus. The sequence goes on from NZ_JAPSKQ010000041.1 coordinate 9,337, forward strand.
GGCGGCAGCTCGCCGTTGACGATGCGCACCGGCCGCAGGGGCCGGGCCGGCCAGAACGCACACGGCGCGTTGTACCAGGCGTTGTTCCAGGTCATGAACGGTGCCCGCTCGTACGCCTCCCAGTTGTCCTTGCGCCACTGCCGCCAGTCACGCGGCCAGGAGGCGTCCCGGCACTCCACGGCGGTGTAGATGCTGTAGCCGTTGTCGCCGGAGGCGTCGACGGCGCCGAAGTCCTCGTACGCCGCGACCAGCGGCTCGGCGTCCTCGTCGTTCACGTACGCCGCGAACGCCTCCGCGAGGTAGGGCCAGTAGCCGTTGTAGTAGCCCCCCGGGACGTAGGTGTCCTCCAGCTCGGCGGCGCCCACCGTGCCGCCGGCCGGCCTCTCCCGCAGGGCCGCGCGCATCGCGTACCACTTGGCCTCGACCTCCTCCGGGTCGGTGCCGAGCCGGTACCGCGCGTCGTGCCGCGCGACCCAGGCCAGGAACGCGCGGTGGCGGTCGTTGAAGGCGTGGTCCTGGTTCAGGTTGGCGTCGTACCACACCTCGGTGGGGTCGACCACCGAGTCCAGGACCAGGCGCCGCACCCGCTCCGGGAACAGCTTGGCGTAGACGGCGCCCAGGTAGGTGCCGTAGGAGTAACCGAAGTAATTGATCCTCTCCGCGCCCAGGGCCCGCCGGATCACGTCCAGGTCGCGCGCCGCGCCGACCGTGTCGATGTGCGGCAGCAGATCCGCGTACTTCCTGCCGCAGGCCTCGGCGAAGGACTTCACGCGCGCGAGGTTGGCCCGCTCCACCGCGGGCGTGGTCGGCACCGGGTCCGGGCGCACCGGGGCGAAGTGGTCCGGCGCGCAGTCCAGCGCGGGCTCGCTCGCGCCGACCCCGCGCGGGTCGAAACCGATGACGTCGTACTGGGCGGCCACCTCCGGGGGCAGCGAGGCGGCGACGAACCCGGCGAGCGTCAGACCGCTGCCGCCGGGGCCGCCCGGGTTCACCAGCAGGGGGCCCTGGTACGTCTTCGCGGTGTGCGGGACGCGGGACAGCGCGAGCGTGATCCTCCGCCCACCGGGGTCGGTGTGGTCGAGCGGCACGTCGACGGACGCGCACTGCAGGGTCGGGTAGTCCTCGGTGGCGCACTTCCTCCACGCGGGTGCGGTGGTGCGCGGGGCGTCCGCCGTGTGCGAGGGGTCCGCGGCCTGCGGCGCGCCGGCCTCGGCGGGCACGGCCGTGAGACCCGCGGCCACGACGGCGGCGGCGCCGCACAGCACGGCTGCGCGTTTTCCCATGGAAGTCCTCCCGGGGACGGAGGGGCGGCTGACCGCGAGGATCACGGTCCACGCCGCATCGTCCCGGGGAAGGGCACCGGGCGAACATGTCCGACCGGTTCTTGACCCGATTGCGCCGCCGGATGCGCTCGAACGCTCCTAGACGAGCGTGAGTTGGGTCGGCTCGGACACCGGGGCCCCGGCCGGGCCGGGCGTCCCGGCCCGCCGCGGCGTCCCCGCGCGCGTGGGGCCGATGCCGTACTCCCGGGCCAGGTCGTGCACCTGACGGGTGATCCGGCGCTGGTACCACTTCGGGGCGTAGGCGCCTTCCGCGTACAGCCGCTCGTAGCGGTTCACCAGGTGCGGGTGGTGCCGCCCGAGCCAGGACATGAACCACTCGCGGGCGCCGGGCCGCAGATGCAGGACCAGGGGAGTGACGGAGGTGGCGCCGGCGGTGGCGATCGCCCGTACGGTGGCGCGCAGTTGGTCCGGCCCGTCGCTCAGGAACGGGATCACCGGCGCCATCAGGACCCCGCAGCCGACGCCGTGCGCGGCGAGCGTCCGGACGACCTCCAGCCGGCGCTCCGGCGCGGGCGCGCCCGGTTCGACGGTGCGCCACAGCCGCTCGTCGGTGAAGCCCACGGAGACCGAGATGCCGACGTCGGTCACCTCGGCGGCCTGTTTCAGCAGCTCCAGGTCGCGCAGGACCAGCGTGCCCTTGGTGAGGATCGAGAAGGGGTTCGCGTGGTCGCGCAGGGCGGCCAGGATGCCCGGCATCAGCCGGTAGCGGCCCTCCGCGCGCTGGTAGCAGTCGACGTTCGTGCCCATCGCTATGTGCTCGCCCTGCCAGCGGCGGGAGGCGAGCTGGCGGCGCAGCAGCCCGGGAGCGTTCACCTTGACCACGATCTGGCTGTCGAAGCCGAGGCCGGTGTCGAGGTCCAGGTAGCTGTGCGTCTTCCTGGCGAAGCAGTAGACGCACGCGTGCGTGCAGCCCCGGTAGGGGTTGACCGTCCACTCGAACGGCATGCGGGAGGCCCCGGGCACCCGGTTGACGATCGAGCGGGCCCGGATCTCGTGGAAGGTGATTCCGCGGAACTCCGGCGTGTCGAAGGTGCGGGTGGTCACCGCCTCCGCGCCGAACAGCGCGGCGTCGGCCCGGCTGTGTTCGGAGCCCGTGGCGAGGTTCTCCCAGCGCATGACGCCTCCTCGGTAGCACTGGACCACAGAATAGAACAAATGTTCCCTTGATCGTGCGGGTGACATCTTCGGTCATGCTTCCGGTCACAAACGGACCCCCGATTTGGGCGGCCGGACGAGGGGTGGTTGGCTTGCACCGACCCCGAGAACCCATGCCCTGGAGGAAACCGATGGCGCAGGTCGAGTCCACTACGGAGCGGATCGTCGCGGCGGACGCGGAAACGGTGTTCGACGCCCTCGCCGACTACAGCGGCACGCGCGCGAAGGTGCTGCCCGAGCAGTACAGCGAGTACGAGGTCCGCGAGGGCGGTGACGGCGAGGGCACCCTCGTCCACTGGAAGCTCCAGGCCACCAGCAAGCGCGTCCGCGACTGCCTCCTGGAGGTCACCGAGCCGAGCGACGGCGAACTGGTCGAGAAGGACCGCAACTCCTCCATGGTCACCACCTGGCGGGTCACCCCGGCCGGCGAGGGCAGGTCCCGGGTCGTCGTGACCACCACCTGGCAGGGCGCCGGCGGCATCGGCGGCTTCTTCGAGAAGACCTTCGCCCCCAAGGGCCTCGCCCGCATCCACGACGCCGTGCTGGCCCGCCTGGCCGCCGAGGTCGAGAAGTAGGGCATCCGAAGAACCAAGGAACGGGCGGGAGTTGGCTTCTCACCGGTTCGGGTGATCTCTTCGTGCCCCTTCTGCGTCCCGTAACTCGTCGCGCTTGCTCGTAGTTGTCGCTTTCACGCGGCAACTGTGCGGCAGCGCGACGAGGGGAGCGGCACGTGGGAGGGACCACTCTGGCTCAGGACGAGCCGGTCACGGCGGTCACGGCACCGTCGGCCGGGGGCCCGCCGCCGACCCCGGAGCCGGTGGCGGAGCCGGGGCTGAGTCCGCGTCGCGTGCGGCTGGTCTTCCTCGCGCTGATGCTGGCGCTGCTGCTCGCCGCCCTGGAGCAGATGATCGTCGCCACCGCGCTCCCGAAGATCGTCGGCGAGCTGCACGGCTTGGACAAGATGTCCTGGGCGATCACCGCCTATCTGCTCACCGCCACCATCGGCCTGCCGATCTACGGCAAGCTCGGCGACCTGTTCGGCCGCAAGGGCGTCTTCCAGTTCGCGATCGTCGTCTTCGTCGTCGGCTCCGCGCTGGCCGGCCGCGCGTCGACCATGGACCAGCTGATCGCCTACCGCGCGGTGCAGGGCGTCGGCGCGGGCGGCCTGATGATCGGTGTCCAGGCGATCATCGCGGACATCGTGCCCGCGCGGGAGCGCGGCCGCTTCATGGGACTGATCGGCGCCGCCTTCGGCCTCGCGTCGGTCGCCGGACCGCTGCTCGGCGGCTACTTCACCGACCACCTCTCCTGGCGCTGGTGCTTCTACATCAACGTGCCCTTCGGGATCGTCACCCTGGCCGTCGTCGCCGTCGTGCTCAGGCTCCCGAAGCCGGCCGCGCGGCCCCGCATCGACGTCCTCGGCTGCCTGCTGCTGGCCGCCGCCTCCACCTGCCTGGTGCTGCTGACCAGTTGGGGCGGCACCGAGTACGCGTGGGACTCCCGCGTCGTCCTCGGCCTCGCCGCGGGCGCCGCGGCGGCCACCGTCCTCTTCCTGGTCGTCGAGCGCTTCGCCGCCGAACCCCTCATCCCGCTCCGGCTGTTCCGGGACTCCGTCTTCAACGTCACCGGTCTGGTGGGCCTGGTGATCGGCGTCGCCCTGTTCGGCGCGGCCAGCTACCTGCCGACGTACCTGCAGATGGTCGACGGGGCCACCGCCACCGAGTCGGGGCTGCTGATGCTGCCCATGATGGCCGGCATCGTCGGCGCCTCGATCGTCTCCGGGCACCTCATCAGCCGCACCGGCCGCTACCGGCTCCACCCCATCCTCGGCTCCGCCCTCTCCGTCGTCGGCATGTGGCTGCTGTCCCGCCTCGAGACCGGCACGCCGCGGCTGCACTACAGCATCTGGATGGCGGTGCTCGGCACCGGCATCGGCATGGTGATGCCGGTGCTGGTCCTCGCCGTGCAGAACTCCGTGCGCCCCGGTGACCTCGGCACCGCCACCAGCGCCAACAACTACTTCCGGCAGATCGGCGGCAGCGTCGGCGCCGCCGTCTTCGGCACCCTCTTCGCCGACCGGCTCACCGACGCGCTCGACGAACACCTGCCCGCCCACGCGGGCGCCGCGCCCGACGCCGAATCGATCACCCCGCAACTCGTGCACGCGCTGCCGCCGGAGCTGCGCGACGCCTACATCCGGGCGTACGCCGACGCCATGCCGCGCATCTTCCTCTACCTGGTGCCGGTGCTCGTCCTCGGCCTGCTCATCGCCTTCTTCCTCAAGGAGAAACCCCTGGTGTCCCACAACGCCCCCACCGCCGACCCGGCACAGGAAGCCCCGTACCTCACGGCGCACGTGCCGTCGGCCTTCCCCCACCCCGCGGGCGGGGGGACCCCCGCCTCGCACCGCTCGCCGTACGCCGGCGGCATCCCCGTCTGCGGCACCGTGCAGCATCCCGACGGGACCGCCGTACCGCGCGCGGCGCTCACCCTCATCGACGGCGCCGGGCAGCAGACCGGACGGGGTGCCAGCGGCGAGGACGGGCGGTACGCGCTGGCCACGCCCGGCCCCGGATCGTACGTCCTGATCGCCGCCGCGGGCGGCCACCAGCCGCAGGCGGTCTCCGTGACCGTCGGCGAACGGCCCGTCGAACTCGACGTCGTCCTCGGCGGCGCCGGCCGCCTCGCCGGCAGCGTCCTCACCGCCGACGGCACCCCGGTGCGGGACGCCGCCGTCACGCTCACCAACGTCCACGGGGAGGTCGTCGCCAGTACCCGCAGCGGCCGGGAGGGCGGCTACGTCATCACCGAGCTGGTGGCCGGCGAGTACACCCTCGCCGCGAGCGCGCCCGCCTTCCGCCCGGCCGCCCTCCCCGTCACCGTGCAGGCGGCCCGCGAGACCCGCCAGGACGTCGAGCTCGCCGGCGGCGCGGTGCTGCGCGGCACGGTGCGGGCCGGCGGCGGACGGCCCGTCGAGGAGGCGCGCGTGACCCTGCTGGACGCGGCGGGCAACGTCGTCGACACCCTCACCACCGGACCCGACGGGACCTTCCGGTTCGTCGACCTCTCCTCCGGCGAGTACACCGTCATCGCGGCCGGTTACCCCCCGGTCGCGACCGTGCTCCAGGTCGCCGGCGGAGGACGTACGGAACGCGACCTCCAACTGGGGCACGAGGACTGAGACGGCCGTCCGCGCGCGGGAGCACCCGCGTGCACGCCGGTGCGGGCACGCGCGGACACGCTGCTGTGCGAGGTGGAGGACGACGACCGCGAACTGCCGACGCCGCGGGGCGCCCGTCCGTGGTCGGCACCCTCGCGCGCGAGTTGACGCGGGTTGAGGGGGCGAACCGGACGAAGTCGGGCAGGAGCGTGTGGTTCGAGCCGGCGCTCCCTCGACGCCGAGCCGGTGCCGCCCGGGGGCGTTCGCGTCGGACTGCCGTCCAGCCGATACGTGGCGGGACGCGCCGCGCAGGGTACGCGCGTGGATGCGCCCGGACCCACCGGGCCGGACCGTCACGGGTCCGGACCGGTGGGAGTCATCCACAGGCTGGCAGGGATTCGGCCGGACCACGTAGCGTGTGCCGCATGAAGATCCTCATCAGCGCCGACATGGAGGGCGCCACCGGCGTCACCTGGCCGGCCGACGTGCTGCCGGGAACTCCCCAGTGGGAGCGGTGCCGGTCGATGTTCACCTCGGACGTCAACGCGGCCGTGCAGGGCTTCTTCGACGGCGGCGCCGACGAGGTACTCATCAACGAGGCCCACTGGACCATGCGCAACCTGCTGCTGGAGCGACTGGACGAGCGGGCGCAGATGCTCACCGGGCGGCACAAGTCCCTCTCCATGGTCGAGGGCGTGCAGCACGGCGACGTCGACGGCATCGCGTTCATCGGCTACCACGCCGGCGCGGGCATGGAGGGCGTCCTCGCGCACACCTACCTCGCCAACTCCATCACCGGCGTGTGGGTGAACGACGTACGGGCCAGCGAAGGGCTGCTCAACGCGCACGTGGTCGCCGAGTACGGGGTGCCGGTGGTCCTGGTCACCGGCGACGACGTCGCGTGCGAGGACGCGCTCGGTTACGCGCCCGAGGCGCTGAAGGTCGCCGTCAAGGACCACGTGTCGCGGTACGCCGCGGTCTGCCGCACACCGGCCAGGACGGCCGCCGACATCCGCGCGGCGGCCAAGCAGGCGGCCGCGCTGGCGGGGCGCCGGGAGCCGGTCGACGGCGGGCCGTTCACCGTCGTGGTGGAGTTCGACGCCGAGCATCTGGCGATGGCCGCGACCGTCGTGCCGGGCGTGGCCCGGACCGGTGAGCGGAAGGTCGCGTACACCAGCGGGACCATGTACGACGGAATCCGCACCTTCAAGGCGGTCACCACGATCGCCTCGGCCGCGGTGGAGGAGCAGTATGGCTGACGAGCGGGCCCTGGACGAGGTCGTGACGTTCACGTCCGACCTGATCCGGATCGACACCACCAACCGGGGCGGGGGCGACTGCCGGGAGCGGCCCGCCGCCGAGTACGCCGCCGAGCGGCTCGCCGGGGCGGGGCTGGAACCGGTGCTCCTCGAACGCACCCCGGGCCGGACCAACGTCGTCGCCCGTCTGGAGGGCAGCGATCCGTCGGCCGACGCGCTGCTCGTCCACGGCCATCTGGACGTCGTACCGGCCGAGGCCGCCGACTGGAGCGTGCACCCGTTCTCCGGCGAGGTCCGCGACGGGGTCGTCTGGGGCCGCGGCGCGGTCGACATGAAGAACATGGACGCGATGATCCTCGCCGTGGTGCGGGCCTGGGCGCGCCAGGGCGTGCGGCCCCGGCGCGACCTGGTCATCGCCTTCACCGCCGACGAGGAGGACAGCGCCGAGGACGGCTCCGGCTTCCTCGCCGACCGGCACGCCCACCTCTTCGAGGGCTGCACCGAGGGCGTCAGCGAGTCGGGCGCGTTCACCTTCCACGACGGCGACGGGCGGCAGTTGTACCCGATCGCGGCCGGCGAGCGCGGCACGGGCTGGCTGAAGCTCACCGCGCGCGGCCGGGCCGGGCACGGCTCCAAGGTCAACCGGGACAACGCGGTGACCCGCCTGGCCGCCGCCATCACCCGCATCGGCGAGCACGAGTGGCCGCTGCGGCTCACCCCGACCGTACGGGCCGCGCTCACCGAACTCGCCGCCGTGTACGGCATCGAGACGGACCTGACCGATGTGGACGCGCTGCTGGACAAGCTCGGCACCGCCGGGAAACTCGTCGAGGCCACCGTCCGCAACAGCGCCAACCCGACGATGCTGGACGCCGGTTACAAGGTCAACGTGATCCCCGGGCAGGCCGTGGCGTACGTCGACGGCCGCTTCCTGGCCGGCGCCGAGGACGAGTTCCGCGCGACCCTGGACCTGCTCACCGGGCCGGACGTGGACTGGGAGTTCCACCATCGCGAGGTGGCCCTCCAGGCGCCGGTGGACTCGCCGACGTACCGGCGGATGCGGGCCGCCGTGGAGGAGTTCGCGCCCGAGGGGCACGTGGTGCCGTACTGCATGTCCGGCGGCACCGACGCCAAGCAGTTCTCGCGGCTCGGCATCACCGGCTACGGGTTCGCGCCGCTGAAGCTGCCGGAGGACCTCGACTACCAGGCCCTGTTCCACGGGGTCGACGAGCGCGTCCCGGTCGAGGCGCTCCACTTCGGCGTCCGTGTCCTCGACCGGTTCCTGCGGACGGCCTGAGCAGTGGGGGAGACAGTGCGGATCCTGGCGTACGGCGAGTGGCCCTCGCCCATCGACGCGGCCACGGCCGCGGCGCACGACGGCGGCCCGGAGTACACGGGCTTCGTCGGGGACGAGGTGTGGTGGACCGAGCCCCGGCCCGCCGAGGGCGGCCGGCGCACCCTGGTGCGGCGGCACGCCGACGGCACCGAGGAGTCCGTCCTGCCCGCGCCGTGGAACGTGCGCAGCCGGGTCATCGAGTACGGCGGCCGCCCCTGGGCCGGGACCGTGCGGGACGACGGCCCGCTCGTGGTGTTCGTGAACTTCGCCGACCAGCGCCTGTACCGGTACGAGCCGGGCGGCGATCCGCGCCCGCTCACCCCGGTGTCCCCGGTCGGGCCGGGGCTGCGCTGGGCCGAGCCGGTGCTGCTGCCGGAGCGCGGCGAGGTGTGGTGCGTCCTGGAGGAGTTCACCGGGGACGGCCCCAGCGACGTGCGCCGCGTCCTGGCCGCCGTACCGCTGGACGGCTCCGCCGCCGGGGACCGGGGGGCCGTGCGCGAACTGAGCGACGGCCGGCACCGGTTCGTCACCGGGCCCCGCCTCTCGCCGGACGGACGGCGCGCCGCCTGGCTCGCCTGGGACCACCCGCGCATGCCGTGGGACGGCACCGAACTGCTCGTCGCCGACGTCACCTCCGACGGCACCTTCGAAGACGCCCGGACGGTCGCCGGCGGACCGGAGGAGTCCGTCGCCCAGGCCGACTGGACGCACGACGGCCGGCTGCTGTACGCGAGCGACCGCACCGGCTGGTGGAACCTCTACCGGGACGGGGAGGCGGTCTGCCCGCGCGAGGAGGAGTTCGGCGGGCCGCTGTGGAAGCTGGGATCGCGCTGGTTCGCCCCGCTGGACGGCGGGCTGATCGCCGTCGTGCACGGCCGGGGCGCCGCCGCCCTCGGCGTGCTCGACCCCGAGACCGGCGAGGTCGTCGACGCCGCCGGACCCTGGACCGAGTTCACGCCCTCCCTCGCGGCGCACGGCGAGCGGGTCGTCGCCGTCGGGGCCGGCCCGCGCAGCGCCCACGAGGTGGTGGAGCTGGACACCAGGACGGGCAGGGCCCGGGTGATCGGCTCCGCGCACGAGGACGCCGTGGACCCCGGGTACTACCCCGAGCCGCACAGCCGCACGTTCACCGGGCCGGACGGCCGCGAGATCCACGCCCACGTCCACCCGCCGCACCACCCCGGGTACGCCGGCCCCGCGGACGAACGGCCCCCGTACGTGATCTGGGCGCACGGCGGTCCCACCGGCCGGTCGCCGCTGGTGCTCGACCTGGAGATCGCCTACTTCACCTCGCGCGGCATCGGCGTCGCCGAGGTCAACTACGGCGGCTCGACGGGGTACGGGCGTGCGTACCGCAACCGGCTGCGCGGGCAGTGGGGCGTGGTCGACGTCGAGGACTGCGCCGCCGTCGCGCTGGCCCTCGCCGACGAGGGCACCGCCGACCGGGAGCGGCTCGCCATCCGGGGCGGCAGCGCCGGCGGCTGGACCACGGCCGCCTCCCTCACCACGACCGACGTCTACGCCTGCGGCACCATCATCTACCCGGTGCTCGACCTCGCCGGCTGGGGCACGGGGGAGACCCACGACTTCGAGTCCCAGTACCTGGAGAGCCTGATCGGCCCGCGCGCCGAGGTCCCCGAGCGGTACGAGGAACGCTCGCCCGTCGCCCACGCCGACCGGCTCACCGCGCCGTTCGTACTGCTCCAGGGCCTGGACGACGTGATCTGCCCGCCCGTGCAGTGCGAACGGTTCCTGGCCCGGCTGGCCGGCAAGCGGGTACCGCACGCCTACCTCGCCTTCGAGGGGGAGGGGCACGGATTCCGCCGCGCGGAGACCATGGTGCGCGCACTGGAGGCGGAACTGTCCCTGTACGCCCAGGTGTTCGGGCTGAAGGTGCCCGGTGTCCCGACCCTGGAGCTCACGGAATGAGCCGGGTGGAACCGCTGCGCCGGCCGGCCCGGCTGGCCCCCGGTGCCCGGGTGGCCGTCGTCGCGCCCAGCGGTCCGGTGCCCGAGGAGCGGCTCCGGGCCGGGCTCGACGTGCTGCGCGGCTGGGGCCTCGACCCGGTGGTGGCGCCCCATGTCCTGGACCGGCACGACGAGTTCGACTACCTGGCGGGCGCCGACGCCGACCGGGCCGCCGACCTGCAGTCCGCCTGGTGCGACCCGGCCGTCGACGCGGTGGTCTGCGCCCGCGGCGGCTACGGCGTACAGCGCATGGTGGACCTCCTCGACTGGACCGCGATGCGGGCGGCCGGACCGAAGGTGTTCGTCGGCTTCAGCGACATCACCGCGCTGCACGAGGCGTTCGCGGTCCGGCTCGGCCTGGTCACGCTGCACGGCCCGATGGCCGCGGGCGTCGACTTCGTCAAGAACGCGCGGGCGCAGGACCACCTCAGGGCCACCCTCCTCGCCCCCGAAACCGTCCGCACCATCCGCTCCGACGGCACCGCGCTCGTCCCCGGTCGGGCGCGCGGGGTCACGCTCGGGGGCTGCCTCTCCCTCCTCGCCGCCGACCTCGGCACCCCGCACGCCCGACCCTCCGCGCGCGGCGGGCTGCTGTGCCTGGAGGACGTGGGGGAGGAGACGTACCGGCTGGACCGCTACCTCACCCAGCTGCTGCGGGCCGGTTGGCTGGACGGTGTCTCGGGGCTGCTGCTCGGTTCCTGGGCGCAGTGCGAGCCGTACGACGGGGTGCGGGCGCTGCTCGCCGACCGGCTCGGCGGCCTCGGCGTGCCGGTGGCCGAGCAGTTCGGGTTCGGGCACTGCGACGACGCGCTCACCGTGCCCTTCGGCGTCGCGGCGGAACTCGACGCGGACGCGGGAACCCTGACGCTGGAGGAGCCGGCGCTGACCTGAGCGGCCCGCACGGCGGTGCGCCGCGCCCCGCGCGAGGCCGCCGGGCCCGTCGTAGGGTGGCAGGATGCCGCACACCGCTTCCCGTTACCTCGCCGAGGGCCCCCGTGTGGGCATACGCCACTTCACCCACGCGGACGGCGCCGAGTTCACCGCCCGGGTCCGGGAGAGCAAGGACCTGCACCACCCCTGGCTGTTCCCGCCGGACAGCGCCGAGGCGTACTCCGCGTACGCGGGGCGGCTGATCGAGGACCCCACCAAGGCGGGGTTCCTGGTCTGCGAGAAGGAGGCGGACGGCGCCCTCGCCGGGTTCATCAACATCAACAACATCGTCGAGGGCGGCTTCCGGTGCGGCGCGCTGGGCTACGGGGCCTTCGCGCACGCGGCGGGGCGCGGGCTGATGCGCGAGGGGCTGGACCTCGTCGTGCGCCACGCCTTCGGCCCGATGCGGCTGCACCGGCTGGAGATCAACGTGCAGCCCGGCAACGCCGCGTCCATCGCCCTGGCCCGCGCCTGCGGCTTCCGCCTGGAGGGCTTCTCGCCGAAGATGCTCTTCATCGACGGGGCCTGGCGCGACCACGAACGCTGGGCGATCACCAGTGAGATGACGGCCTCCGGCTGACGGCCCCCACCGGCTCACCCGGTACCGCCTCCTGAGGGGCCGTCGGGCCCTGGGCCGCTCGTCGGCGAGGACCACCGGCATGCGGAACGTCGTCGTGGACGCCCGCCCCGGTACCGTGTCCGCCTTTGCCGGGTCTGAGTAGTTGCGGTACAGGATGCAGCGCTGAGATTGATCATGGGCCTGGGCTGGGGTTCTGGGTCCTGTCCTCCCGAAGCTGCCGCGAAGTGACAAGTAGCTCTCTGTGATCAGAGTGACGCTCGGTCAGGGGTGTCGGGGCGGGGCTCGGGGACCGTCGCGGTCCGGCTGGCGGCGAAGTCGGCGTGGGCCTGCTCGACGGCTTCGGGGTATGCTTCGCGCTTGGCGTGCTCGGCGAGGGCCCGGTAGATGCTGGCCACCGAGGGGTTGTGTCCCTTGCGTTTGCCGGTGGGGATGATCAGGTCGGGCTGGATCTGCTCGACGGACTCACCGCCCGCGCGGCGCCGCAGCACGGTGTGGAGCATGTCGTCGGTGATGACCGGGGGCCGGCCGCCGTGCTTGCCCCTGCGGGCCGCGGTGTCGAGCCCCTCCAGCGTCGATTCGCGGATGTTCTCCCGCTCGGTCTCCGCCATCGCGGCGAAGAACGCGAACAGCAGCTTCCCCGGGCCGGTGGGGTCGTAGATGCCGGGCAGTGGCCCGGCGAGCATCTCCAGGATGAGACCGTGGGCGGTGAGGTGGTCGGCGAGCGCGGTGAGTTCGGCGGCGTCACGGCCGAGTCGTTTCATCTCGTACGCGGTGAAGATGACCCGGCAGTGCGGGGCGTGGGCCTTGACCTCCCGCGCCGTACGGAGGGCCTCCTCGAACTTCGGGCGTACGCGGACGCGGGTGCTGATCTTCTCGGCGAAGATCTTGTCCCGGGGGATGCCGTGCCCGGCGAGGGCGTCGAGCTGGGAGTCGAGTTCCTGGCCGAGGGTGGAGCAGCGGGCGTAGCCGATGCGGATGTCCGCGCTCGGCAGGGCCGGATCGACCGGTGCGGGGGGAGGGGTGCCCGGCCGCCACGGCCGGCCCGGTGCGCGGTCGGCCGGAGTCGGCACGCGCAGTGCCTTCTTCAGCCGGGGCACGCGGGTGAAGCGGCGGGTGTGGTAGGCGGAGGCGACCGCGCCGCCGCGCGAGCGGCACGGTGATCCGGGCTGGGCTTCGCACTTCGGACAGGCGTGAGCCTCGACGGCGTCGGCGTCCGACCGGTCCGCCGGGGAGGGGTGCTGAGGGCTCGTCATGGCCCCGAATTTTCGCACAATGCAAGTCTCAGAACGGGATCCGTGCCGCTTTTGAGTGAGAACGGGTTGTGAGAGCGAATCCGGGTCCGGCGGCGATCCGGCGGCCCATTATTGATCTTGCTCTCGGAAAGGATCGTTTGTGCGAAGCGGAAGAAGATTCCGTGGTGAGGCAACGGTCTCGGCTTCGTATGGACTCTTTTGAACATCTAGGAGGGAGGTGCTCATGGGGGTTCGAAAGCAGGTCGGGGACCGAGAGTTCCACGATTTCGTCGTCGGTCGCTGGCCGCGCCTGATGCGCACGGCATTTCTGCTCACGGGTGAGCAGCACGCTGCGGAGGATCTGGTCCAGTCGACGCTGGAGCAGGTCTATGTGGCCTGGCACAGGGTCGCCTTGGCCGACGACCCTGAGGCGTATGTGCGACGAGTGATGATCAACACGCATGCCCGCAGATATCGAAGGAAGCTGCGGGAGTTCCTGTTGCCCAGGAGCGGGGACGCGGGCCTGACACACGAGGTGGCCGACACCGGTGACCGGATCGCCCAGGCCGACGACCGTCACACGCTGCTGAAGGCGCTGGCCCAATTGCCGGCACGGCAGCGGGAAGCAGTGGTCCTGCGTTACTGGGAGGACCTCACTGAGACACAGACGGCCAAGGCGATGGGCTGTTCGGTCGGCACGGTGAAGAGCAACGCAGCCAAGGGGATCGCGAAGCTGCGCGCCGTTTCGGGACTGGCGGAGAAAGTGACGCAGGGAGGACGAACGTGAAGAGCGCGGACTGGGAGACGAGCCACAACATGACACAGCACGACATCGCCTTCCTGCTGGCCGAAGCCGCCGACGAGGTGAGGATCGGCACAGCCCCCGCCCAGGCGCTGATTCGCGGCGGCCGCCGCCGCAGGGCCCGTCGCTGGGCGGTCGTGGCGACCACCACCCTGGTCGTGGCCGGCTCCACGGGGGCTCTGGCACTGAACGGGCTGTCCGGTGACGGGGAACGGAGGGTGTCGTCGGCGAGCCAGCCGGTCGCCAGCGCGGAGGCATCCGAGCCGCACATGCGGACGACCCTGGCGAGCGGCACCGACGCGGGAGTGCCGTGGAGGGTGTACATCGACGTGTGGAAGGCTCCGGCGGACACGGCGGAGGCCCAGGCCACCCTGGCGGCCATGGCGAAGTTCGGCGAGCACCCGCAGGACGTCTCCACAGCCTCCGACCTGGTGGGCAAGGTCGCGCACTTCGTGCACCGGGTCACCGGTGAAGAGGCGAAGACCACTCAGATCGGGAACTTGGTGCCACCCGAGGACGACGTCCTGACCGGCGGCGAGCACGGGACCGTCTCGCTCCCGCTGCTCCCAGGGGACGGCACGGCCGCCCCGCGCCTGGTGTTCGGCCATGTCGCCAAGACCGCCCGGGAGGTCACCTGCACCTGGAAGGACGGCACGTCCACCAAGATCGGCCGTACGTCCGCGGACACCGAGGCGAACGCCGGCGTTCCGGTCATCCACAGCCCCAAGCACTCCCCCTACGACTGGTTCGCCATCCTGGCGCCGGAGTCCACCGAGTTGAAGGGGATCAAGGTCACGAAGTAGACCAAGCGGGAGACTGACGCTCCGAGGGTCGGGAGAACCACGGCAACAACCCCGACGGGCACCACGTTACGAAGTGCATCGTTCATATGCACCAGGACATCGAGAAGGGCACGCGAGGTTCCAGCCGGCACCGGCACCTGCGGGTACGCCTGTCCACGAACTCGATGCTGAGGAACGGCAGCTGTTCGCCGCTCAGGGGAACTCACGGGATGTCGCACAGTACGACAAGCCGTGGCGCCGCTGCACGGCCTGACCCGGCCCTCGGGCGCAGCGCGGCCGGTACGCGCGGATCAGTCCTCGTCCCCGTCGTCGGGCTCGACCTCGTCCGGGTCGCGCAGGGGCCGCAGGCCCTGGGCGGGGCCGGAGGAGGCGATGTTGAACAGGTAGCGGCCCAGGAAGTTGATGTGCGCGTTCTTCAGCGGGGACAGGCGGGCCAAGTCCTCGTCCTTGATGTCGTGGCCCTCCGCGCGGAGCTGAGCGACGGCGGCGTCCACGTAGCGGGTGTTCCACAGCACGACGGCGTTGAGGACCAGGCCGAGGGCGGCGAGCTGGTCCTCCTGGCCGTCCCGGTACGCCTGGCGGATCTGTCCGCGGCCGCCGTGGCAGATCGCGCGGGCGAGCCGGTGCCGGGACTCCTGCACGGTCAGCTGCCGGTTCATCAGCCGCCGGTAGGTGTCGTCCATCGGGTCGACCAGGGCCAACAGGTGCATGGCCTTGTCGATCCGGCCGTACTCCGCGAACGCCGCCCCCAGCGGCGTGGGGTGTCCCTCGCGGCCGAACATCCGCAGCAGGTCGTACGCCCGCACCTGGTTGGTGATCAGCGACCCGGCCACCCGCAGCATGTCTGGCCAGTGCGTCTCGATCCGCTTCAGGTTCACCTTGTGCCGGGCGATGGCCTCCAGCGGCCCGTAGTCCCCGGCCGGCTCCTCACCCTCGGGCACGGGCACGTCCGCCCGCCAGAACCGCTGGTCGGCCAGGTCACGGAAGCGCGGGGCGAAGCGGAAGCCGAGCATCTTGTACAAGCCGAAGGCCATGTCCGAGTACGAGGCGTTGTCGGTGGCCACCATCTCCGGGCGCACGCCGCCGTCGAGGTTCAGCAGCGTGTCCAGCGTGAACAGGCTGTCGCGCGGGGTGCCGCGCACGACCATCGCGCCGATCCCCGCCACCTGGTCGTTCACAGCGTTTAGCCAGGTCAGGCCCCGTTTGTAGCCGTAATACTTCGGCGAGGGACCGGTGTTGATGCTCTTGACGGGAACGACGAAGCGCAGCCCGTCGACGGAGGCGAACATCCCCCCGCCCCACCGCTGCGCCAGCTCGATGCGGCCCTGGGCGGTGATCAGCGCCGCGTTCGCCGCAGCGATGGTGTCGGCGCGCAGGTAGTTCTGGTCCACGTGCGACAGCCGCGAGCGGGTCGGCGCCTTGTTCTCCGGGTCCACCACCGGGGTGAGCCCGATGTTGCAGGCCTCGGACACCAGCAGCGCCACCAGGGAGACGAGCATCCCCTCCATCCGCGTGGGCCGGGCGGACACGTGGCGGAAGGCGTCCAGGAACCCGGTCCAGGAGTGCACCTCGAACAGCAGGTCCGGCAGGTCGATCCTGGGGAGCATCGCCTCCGTGGTCGTCTTCAGCCAGGTCAGCGACTCCGGCTCGCCCACCGCTCCGAGCTTGTCCACACTCAGGCGGGCCCGGCCCCCGCCCTCGGGGACGACGATCTCCACCTTCGCCTCGTCCCCGGCCTCGGCGAGGCGACCCGCCATCTGCCGCCAGGCCGCATCCAGGCCCCGGGTCAGCGTGGCCAGGTGCTCGCCGACGTCCTCGCTCAGCGACAGGCCGGCCAGCACGTCGCCCCGCATCGCCTCCCACCGCGGCCCGTCCAGCAGCCGCGCCCGCGGATCGGCCCACCGGTTGGAGGGGGCGGCGAAGATGTCCCGCCGGTTCAGCGCCCGGTGCAGCTGCTCCAGCACGCACACCACGTACGCGTCCCGGTCGACCGCGCCCTGCGGCAGCTTGGCGTTGGAGAACACCGCCCGCCGCCACATCGCGGGCACCAGCTCGGCGTCGACCTCGCGGGGCAGCAGCGGCCGCTCCTTGACCCGCCGCCGCGACAGCGCCGGCAGCCGCCGCACCGCCTTCAAGATGCGCTTGCCGCCCTGGGCCGCGCTCAGCGCGTCCGACTCGCCCAGCAGCGCCAGGAACGGGCGCACGGTGTTGTAGCGCAGGGCCAGCTTCTCGCGCATCGCTGCCTCGGCCGAGCCGTCGTCCTCGGGCACCAGGGCCTCGACGGTCGCGACCGCGACGGCCACGGCCGTACGCGGCACCGCCTCCTCGACCGCTGCCCACAGCGCGGCCACGTCCAGGTCCGCGTCGTGCTCGGCGACCAGGTCCAGCTCCTGGGTGAGGATCTTCGACGCCTTCGCCAGGATGTGGGCCGCCTTCTCCAGTTGCGGCAGCATCGCCAGGCGCTCCCTCTCCGACGCCCTGCGCGCCGGGCTGATCAGCCGGTTCGCCATCAGCACCGCGAACAGGTCCAGCGCGTCGTCGACCGCCTGCGCCTCCAGCTGACGCACCACCGCCGTCAGCAGGGCCGTCCGGCGCGGCTCCGGCGCCCGCTCAATCGTCTGCGCCTTGCTCAGCTGCCCGTACCTGGCCAGCGTGTTCAGCCGGTTCACCGGCACCCGGGACAGGTTCACCCGGCCCAGCGCGAACGCCGAGATCTCCTCCACCCGCTCCATCGCGCGGACCATCGCCGTCCCCGTCGACTTCGTCGGCGGGGTACGCAGCCGCTCCAGCTCCGAGACCCGTTTGCCCTCCGGACGCTCCAGTAGCCCCACCAGCGCCGGCGCCAGCGTCCGGTCCGCCTTGTGCGTGGCCCTGGCCACCGACTCGTACAGCCGCCGCTCCGCCACCGTGCGGGCCTCCGACACCTGCCGGGCCAGCACCGACACACCCGGCAGCAGCACCCGGTGCCGGCGCAGCCACGTCACCGCGTGGTTGAACAGCGCCACCGGCCCCTCGGCGTGCGTCCACGCCCGCCCGTACAGGAACGTCCGGAACTCCCGCAACCACTTCCGATCGCCGTAGTCGTGGTACCCGAACCGCTCCCGGATCTCCTGCGCGTGGTTGTACGGCGTCATCCGCCGCTCCGCGTACGACTTCACACACGACGCGTCCTCGATGCCGAGCTGCCCGGCCAGGTAGTCCACGACCTCCCACGGCACCGCGAGGGATCGTCGCCCAGGAACGTGCCGATGTAGCGGACGGTGCAGATCTGCAACGCCATCCCCAGACGATGCCCGTCCGACCGCCGCGGCGCGATCAGGTCGCGGTCGTCGTCCAGGAAGAAGAACCGCTCCAGCTCCGGGCGCGTGGGCACCTCACCGAACGTCCCGTAGGTAGCGGCTCGCTCATCAGTCAGAAATTCCACCGGCACAGCCGGACCGTATGCAGCCCCCGCACCCGCTCAACGATCTTTCCCGGAAGCCCCCCACCCGGGCTGGCCACTGTGGTAGCGACCATGATCAATCTCAGCGCTACATCCTGTACCGCAACTACTCAGACCCGTTTGCGCAATCCTGACCCGCAGTGCCCCTGTGCAGCCGGGCCCGCGGCGGCTTCCATGGAGATCGTGACGACGATCCGACGTGAGGTCCTGACGCTGCCCGCCGCACACCTGGGTCCCGACAACCCGCTGCCCCCGCTGCGGCCCCTCGACGAGACGCACCGCGTCGAGGACCGCGACAAGGAGGACCTGCCGCGCGACATGGCCCGGCAGGTCGGTTACGCACCCCTGCACAGCCTGCTGCCCGTCCGCGTCCGCGACGGCTACGGCCGCCGGCGCGAGCCGCGACCGGTCGACGCCCTCGTGATCGAGAACGACCGGCTGCGCGCCACCGTGCTGCCCGGCCTGGGCGGCCGGGTCGGCTCCCTCGTCCACAAGCCGACCGGCCGCGAACTCCTCTACCGCAACCCGGTGTTCCAGCCCGCCAACTTCGCCCTCAACGGCGCCTGGTTCTCCGGCGGCATCGAGTGGAACATCGGCGCCACCGGCCACACCACCCTGTCCTGCTCGCCCGTGCACGCCGCCCGTGTCCCCGCCCCCGACGGCGGTGAGATGCTGCGCCTGTGGGAGTGGGAGCGGCTGCGCGACCTGCCGTTCCAGGTCGACCTGTGGCTGCCGGACGGCTCCGACTTCCTCCTCGTCGGCGTCCGCGTCCGCAACCCGCACGAGAAGCCGGTGCCGACGTACTGGTGGTCCAACATCGCCGTCCCGGAGGACTGCCGCGTCCTCGCCCCGGCGGAGGAGGCCTGGCTCCCCCACTGCCTGAACGGCGTGGGCGGTACCCCCATCGGTTACGAACGCCGGCTGCGCCGGGTGCCCGTCCCGGTGCACGACGGCGTCGACCGCACCTATCCGCCGAACAGCACCTACGCCGCCGACTACTTCTACGAGGTGCCCGCGGAGCGCAGGCGCTGGATCGCCGCCCTGGACGCCGACGGCCGCGGTCTCGTGCAGACCTCGACCGACGCGCTGCGCGGCCGGAAGCTGTTCGTGTGGGGGAGGGGACCCGGCGGGCGGCGCTGGCAGGAGTGGCTCACCGAGCCCGGCACCGGCGGCTACTGCGAGATCCAGGCCGGCCTCGCCCGCACCCAGCTGGAACACGTCCGGCTCGAAGCCGAGAGCGGGGTGTCCTGGCTGGAGGCGTACGGCCCCTTCGAGGCGCGGCCGGACGGGGAGTGGACCGGCGTACTGCGCGAGGCGGAGGACCGGCTGGAAGCGGCCCTGCCCCGCGCCGACGTCGACGCCGCCCACGCCGCCTGGCAGCCGTACGCCGACGCCGAACCCGGCGAGAGACTCGCCACCGGTTCCGGCTGGGGCGCGCTGGAAGTGCTGCGGGCCGGCTGGAAGCTGCCCGGCACGCCCTTCGACGAGACCACCCTGGGCGAGGACCAGGAACCCTGGCTGCACCTGCTGCGCGCCGGCTCCCTCCCCGAGCCGCCGGACAGCCGGCCGCCGGGTGAGACGCTGGTCGCCCGGCACTGGCGGGACATGCTCGAGACGGCGCCCGCCACCCCCCTCACCGAGTACCACCTCGGAGTCGCCCAGTGGCACGCCGGTGACCTCGCACAGGCGGTGCGCAGTTGGGAGCGGGGGCTGCGGCACGCCCCGTCGGTGTGGCCGGCGCTGCGCTGCCTCGCGGTCGCCGACCAGGAGGCCCGCCACCACGAACGGGCCGCGGAGCGCTACGCGCGGGCCTTCGACGACCTGTGCCGGGAACGCCGCGAGGCCGATGACGCCGATGACGCAGACGGATCGTGGACCGCCGCCACCGCCGCGCTCGGGCGGGAGGCGGTAGAGGCGCTGCTCGCCGTGGGGCGTACGGCGGACGCGCGGTCCGTGTGGACGCGGCTGGACCCCGTGACCCGGGCGCGCGGACGGTTCCGGCTGATCGAGGCGGGGTTGCTGCTCGCCGAGGGGAGGCGCGAGGAGGCCCGTGCCGTCTTCGACGCGGGCTTCGAGGTCGCCGACCTGCGGGAGGGGGACGAGGCCATCGGGCGGTTGTGGACCGGGATCACCGGTGAGCCGCTGCCGCAGCGCCACGACTTCCGCATGCGGCCCACGGCCTGACCGGCCCGCGCCGTGACCGGGCCGGCTACGGCTGGTGGCGGTCCACGTACTCGTAGACCGCCCCGTCCGGATGCCGCGCGAGCAGATTGCGGCCCGCCGGGGTGGGGACCGGGCCCGCGATGATGTCGGCGCCCAGCCCGGTCAGCACCTGGTGGGCCTCCTCCACGTCCTTCACCGCGATCGTCGCCGCGACCCGGCGCAGCACCTCCAGTTCGGTCGCGGGACCGCTCATCAGCAGGAAGCAGCCCACCGCGGCGACCTGGACGCCGCCCCGCTCGAACCGGAGGGCCGGACCGCCCGCCAGCCGCTCGTAGAAGGGGATGGCGGTCTCGATGTCGTCGACGCAGACGCGCAGTGTGGCACCCAGAATCTCCATGGGCCCGAGCCTAGTTGGACCGGACCGGACGGGGGGACGCTCACGGACGATCTCCACACCCCGCACCCGGTGGCGTTACGCGTCCCGGGCCCCGGGTACCCGGCGGCCATGCAGCGCTGGGAGCACTTGGAGCATCTGGACAGGCACCTGGTCGACGAGCTGACCCAGGTGGCGCGCGAGACCGTACGCGACGAACTGCGCGAACAGACGCGCAAGCAGCGGCGCCGGGCCGCGCTGTACGCCGCGTCCGGCGCCGTGGCCCTGTACGCGGGCGCGGCCGTCGCACTGGCCGCGGGGCTCGCGCTCGCCCTGGTCCTGCCGGACTGGGCCGCCGCGCTGATCACGGCCGCCGTCCTGGGCGCCCTCGCCCTCGCCCTGCGGAACGCCGCCCGGCCCTCGGCCCCCCGGCCCGCCCCGGGGCGTGCCGCCGTCCCCGGGCAGCGGCACGTGGCACCCGGTGGCACCGCGGCGCCCGTTCCGCCGATGCCGTCCGTCCCGCCGACCACGGGCGCCGTACCGCCGCGACGACCGGACGGTGACGGCGGTGGCGGCCCCGAAGCGCCGCGGGCGTGACCCGCGTTGGCCGGGACGAGGCGGTCGCCGAAGCACAGCGAGGCCGTCGTGGTGACCGGGGCCGGCGGCGTGGGGGGAGTTGCCGGGTCGGCGGCTCGACGGCCGCCACGCTCGTCGCCGACGCGGTCGCACCCGGCCTGCTCGACCACTGCCGCGCCCGCACCGGGTACCACTCGCAGCACGACGAGGGCGAGCAGGAGGGGCCGGTGAACCTGTGGACGCCGGCCGACGGACCGCACGGGCGGGACCACGGCGCCCACGGGCGCTTCGACGACGAGTCCACGGACCGCAGCCCCCAGGACCGGCTGTCCCGCAACCGGGGACGCCTGGGCGCCCTCGCCCTGGGCGCCGGCCTCCTGGCCACCCCCCGGCTGACCCGCCCCGCCCGTGACGGACACGCCTGCCGGCCCGGCCCGCGGGACGGGTGCTAGCCGACCCGGTACTCCGCCACGTCCTGCGCGCGCAGCGTCAGGCCGTGACCGAGGCCCCGGGTGGGCGTGACCGTGCCGCCCGTGGGGTCCAGGGCGCCGTCGAAGAACATGTCCTCGATGCGGACGTGGTCGTGGAACCACTCGATGTGCCGCAGGTTCGGGACGGCCGCCGCGACCACCGCGTGGACGTGCGGGGCGCAGTGCGCGGAGACCTCCAGACCGTGGCCCTCGGCCAGGGCCGCCGCGCGCAGGAACCCGGTCACGCCGCCGCAGCGCGTCGCGTCCACCTGGAGGCAGTCCACCGCCCCGGCCGTGATCATGCGCGCGAAGTACGGCAGGTCGAACCCGTGCCCCCCGGCGGTCACGTCGCTCACCACGGCGTCGCGGACCAGCCGCAGCCCGGTCAGGTCGTCCGAGGACACCGGCTCCTCGAACCAGCCCACCCCGTGCTCGGCCAGGGCGTGACCGACCCGCACCGCCTGCTTGCGGGTGTACGCCCCGTTCGCGTCGACGTAGAGCTCGGCGTGGTCGCCGATGACGTGCCGGGCGGCCCGCACCCGGTGCAGGTCACGGGCCACCTCCCGGCCCCAGCCCTCACCGACCTTGATCTTCACGCGCGGGATGTGCTGCCCGTGCACCCAGCCGTTGAGCTGCGCGGCCATGTGCGTGTCGTGGTACGTCGTGAACCCGCCGCTGCCGTACACCGGCACCCGCTCCCTGCGCGCCCCCAGCAGCCGCACCAGGGGAAGCTCCAGCAGGCGCGCCTTGAGGTCCCACAGGGCGATGTCCAGCGCCGAGATCGCGCAGGACGCGATGCCCGGGCGTCCGGTGTCGCGGACCGAGCGGCACATCGCGTCGTGCACGGCCGGGATGTCCAGCGCGCTCCGTCCCTCCACCAGCGGGGCGAGGTGCCCCTCGAGGAAGTAGCCGACCGCGGGCGGGCCGTACGTCCAGCCGGTACCGGTCGCGCCGCCCGCCGACACCTCGACGATCACCACCGTCGTGGCCTCCCAGGCCAGCGTGCCGTCCGCCTCCGGGGCGTCGGTCGGCACGGTGTACACGGAGACGCCGGGCCGGTGCAGTTCCATCGTCAGCCCCTCCTCCGTCCGGGTCACCCGGCCTGCTGGAGCTGCGGCAGCACCTTCGTGCGGTAGAAGTCGAAGAAGCCGCGCAGGTCGGGGCCGATCTGGTTGACGTGGATCCGGTCGAAGCCGGCGTCGGCGAACCGCCTGAGCTCGGCGACATGCTCGTCCACGTCGTCGCCGCACACCCGGCTCTCGCCCACCATGTCCTCGGTGACCAGGGACTGCGCCTGCTCGAAGTGCTTCGGCGAGGGCAGCACCTGGCCCAGCTCGCCGGGCAGCAGCTCGTTCGCCCACAGGCGGTGCACGGTGCGCACGCACTCCTCCCGGTCGGTGCCGTAGCAGACCTTGGTGCCGCCGCTCACCGGCTTGCCGCCGCCCCCGCCCTTGCGGTACTGCTCCACCATCGAGGCGTCCGGCATCGTCGTGACGTAGCCGTCGCCGACCCGGGCCGCGAGCTTGGTCGCCGCCGGGCCGAAGCCGGAGATGTCGATCGGGACGGGCTCGTCCGGCACGGTGTACAGCCGGGCGTTCTCCACCGTGTAGTGCGTGCCGTGGTGGTTGACCTCCTCGCCGGTGAACAGCCGGCGCATCACCTGGATGGCCTCCTCCAGCATCTCCAGCCGTATGTGCGCGGGCGGCCAGGCGTCACCGAGGATGTGCTCGTTCAGCGCCTCGCCCGTGCCCACGCCGAGCCGGAACCGGCCCGGCGACATCACCGCGCTCGTGGCCGCGGCCTGGGCCACCACCGCCGGGTGCATCCGCACGGTCGGGCAGGTCACCGCCGTCTCCACCGGCAGGGACACCGCCTCGGACAGCGCGCCGATCACCGACCACACGAAGGGGCTCTGCCCCTGTTCGTCGGTCCACGGATGGTAGTGGTCCGAGATCCACAGACTCTGGAATCCGGCCTGCTCGGCCATCCGGGCCTGCTCGATCAGCTCGGCGGGGCCGTACTGCTCGCACGAGAGGAAGTAGCCGTACTCGGGCATGGGGGGTGCCTCCGCGACGTGGGCGGTCCGGGTCCGGATCCGGGTACCCGGGGGTCCGGGCGGCAACCGGCGGACGTTTGGCGGCCCCGGCCGGGGGGACGCGGAAGTCTCCCGAGGTATGCGACAGCGCCGGAGGCGAACCGTGAGTCGACCCCGCATAGTGATCGTCGGTGCCGGCTTCGCCGGGTACCGCACGGCCCGGACCCTGTCCCGGCTGGCCCGGGGACGGGCCGAGATCATCCTGCTGAACCCGACCGACTACTTCCTGTACCTGCCCCTGCTGCCCCAGGTCGCCGCCGGCATCCTGGAGCCGCGCCGGGTCACGGTCTCCCTGTCCGGCACGCTGCCGCACGTGCGACTGGTGCTGGGGGAGGCCGACCGCATCGACCTCGACGGGCGGACCGTGCACTACACCGGTCCCGAGAACGAGGGCGGCACCCTCGCCTACGACCGGCTGGTGCTCGCGGCCGGCAGCGTCAACAAGCTGCTGCCCGTCCCCGGCGTCGCCGAGCACGCGCACGGCTTCCGCGGCCTGCCCGAAGCGCTGTACCTGCGCGACCACGTGACCCGGCAGGTGGAACTCGCGGCCTCCGCCGACGATCCCAAGAGCTGCGCCGCCCGGTGCACCTTCGTCGTGGTGGGCGCCGGCTACACCGGTACCGAAGTCGCCGCGCACGGGCAGCTGTTCACCGACGCGCAGGTGAGTCGGCACCCTTTGCGGACCGGTATGCGGCCGCGCTGGCTGCTGCTGGACATCGCCGACCGGGTCCTGCCCGAGCTGGACGAACGGCTCTCGCGCACCGCGGACACGGTGCTGCGCGAACGGGGCGTGGACGTGCGCATGGGCACGTCCGTGAAGGAGGCCACGCACGAGGGAGTGCTGCTGACCGACGGGGAGTTCGTCGACACCCGCACGCTGGTGTGGTGCGTGGGCGTACGGCCCGACCCGCTCGCCGAGTCCCTCGGGCTGCCCATGGAACGCGGCCGGCTGCTCGTCGACCCGCACCTGCAGGTGCCGGGCCGGCCGGAGGTGTTCGCCTGCGGTGACGCGGCCGCGGTGCCCGATCTGGAGAAGCCCGGGGAGTACACCCCGATGACCGCACAGCACGCCTGGCGGCAGGGCAAGGTCTGCGGGCACAACATCGCCGCGTCGTTCGGCGACGGCGAGCGGCGCGCCTACCGCCACAAGGACATGGGGTTCGTGGTGGACCTGGGCGGCGTCAAGGCCGCCGCCAACCCGCTCGGCGTGCACCTGTCCGGGCCGGTCGCGGGAGCGGTCACCCGCGGCTACCACCTGGCGGCGATGCCGGGCAACCGGGTGCGGGTCGCCGCCGACTGGTTCCTGGACGCCGTACTGCCGCGCCAGGCCGTGCAGTTGGGGCTCGTACGGTCGTGGTCGGTGCCCCTGGACACGGCCTCCCCGGAACTGGCACGGGTGCCGGGCGGACCGGGACGGGGACAGGGTCACGCAGCGGCTTCCGGTGGCGAGCCCGCGAAGAACCAGCCCGGCGGTGAACCGGCGAAGAACCAGCCGGGTGGCGAACCCGCGAAGAACCAGCCCGTTCCCGCGCCGCCCGCCGATCAGCCGCCCCCGGGCTCCGGTGCCGCCCCGGGTCCCGTCAAGCGCACCGACACCCCCGCCGATCCCGCAGACCCCGCCGAAGGAGACTCATGAACACCGGTGAACTCGTCGAACTCGGACAGCAGTTGCGCGTGGACAGTGTCCGTGCCGCGGCCGCCGCGGGTTCCGGGCACCCGACGTCCTCGATGTCGGCGGCGGACCTGATGGCCGTCCTGTTCGCCCACCACTTCCGCTACGACTTCGACCGGCCCGACCACCCGGGCAACGACCGCTTCATCCTCTCCAAGGGCCACGCCTCGCCCCTGATGTACGCGGCCTACAAGGCGGCCGGCGTCCTCGACGACGAGGAACTGCTCACCTTCCGCGAGCGCGGCAGCCGCCTCGAAGGACACCCCACGCCCCGGCGGCTGCCGTGGATCGAGACGGCCACCGGTTCGCTCGGCCAGGGCCTCCCGGTCGGCGTCGGCATCGCGCTGGCCGGGAAGCGGCTGGAGAGCGCCGACTACCGGGTGTGGGTGCTGTGCGGCGACAGCGAGCTGGCCGAGGGCTCGGTCTGGGAGGCCGCCGAGCAGGCCGCGTACGAGCACCTGGACAACCTCACGGCGATCGTGGACGTCAACCGGCTCGGCCAGCGCGGCCCCACCCGGCACGGCCACGACCTCGACGCCTACGCCCGCCGCTTCCAGGCCTTCGGCTGGCACACCGTCGAGGTGGACGGCCACGACGTGGACGCCGTCGACCGCGCCTGCGGGGAGGCCGCCTCCACCAAGGGCCAGCCCACCGCGATCCTCGCCCGCACCCTCAAGGGCAAGGGCGTCGAGGCCGTCCAGGACCGCGAGGGCCTGCACGGCAAGCCGCTGCCGGAGGCCGAGGACGCGATCGCCGAACTCGGCGGTCCGCGGGACCTGCGGATCCGGGTGCGGACGCCGTCCGGCCCCGGCACGCCCGGAGCGGGAGCGCCGCCCGCCGGGAGCACCACCGCCCTCGAACTCCCCCGCTGGGACAAGGGCGAGGAGGTGGCCACCCGGAACGCCTTCGGCGAGGCGCTGGCCGCCCTCGGCACCGCGCGCGGCGACGTCGTCGCCCTCGACGGAGAGGTCGGCGACTCCACGCGCGCGGAGTTCTTCGCCAAGGAGCACCCGGAGCGCTACTTCGAGTGCTACATCGCCGAGCAGCAGATGGTCGCCACGGCGGTCGGCATGGCGGCGCGCGGCTGGGTGCCGTACGCCTCCACCTTCGCGGCCTTCCTGACCCGCGCCCACGACTTCATCCGCATGGCGTCGGTCAGCGGCTCCCACCTCAACCTCGTCGGCTCGCACGCGGGTGTCGCGATCGGCCAGGACGGGCCCAGCCAGATGGGTCTGGAGGACCTGGCGATGATGCGGGCGGTGCACGGCTCGACCGTGCTGTACCCGTGCGACGCCAACCAGACGGCGCGGCTGGTCGCCCAGATGGCCGACCTCGACGGCATCCGCTATCTGCGCACCTCGCGCGGCGAGAGCGCGGTGATCTACGGGCCCGACGAGGAGTTCCCCGTCGGCGGCAGCAAGGTGCTGCGCTCCTCCGGCCGAGACCGGCTCACCCTCGTCGCGGCGGGCGTCACCGTGCCCGAGGCACTGGCCGCCGCGGACACCCTGGAGGGGGAGGGCATCGCCGTACGGGTGATCGACCTGTACTCGGTCAAGCCCGTCGACCGGGACACCCTGCGCACGGCGGCCGAGGAGACCGGCTGCCTGGTGACCGTGGAGGACCACCACCCCGAGGGCGGCCTCGGCGACGCGGTCCTCGACGCCTTCGCCGACGGGCGCCCCGTACCGCGTCTGGTGCGGCTCGCCGTGCGCGTCATGCCGGGTTCGGCCTCCCCGGGCGAGCAGCTGCACGCCGCCGGCATCGACGCCGAGTCGATCGCGGCGGCCGGCCGGCTGCTGGTGGAGGAGGCGGTCGTGCCGTGACCGACGGCGGTGCGCGGACGGTACGGGCCGGCCGTCGCACGGTGGAGATCCACCGGCCGGACAAGGTGCTCTTCCCCGGCGGCGGGGACGCCGGGGAGTACACCAAGGGCGATCTCGTCGACTACCACCGGGCCGTCGCCCCGTTCATGCTGCCGCACCTGCGGGGCCGCCCGCTGATGCTGGACCGGCGTCCGGACGGCATCGACGGTCCCGCGTTCATGCAGAAGAACACGCCGGACACCTATCCGGAGTGGATCACCCGGACCGAGGTCGCCAAGGAGGGCGGCACCGTCCGGCACACGGTGTGCGACGACACCGCCACCCTCCTGTACCTCGTCGACCAGGCGAGCATCACCCTGCACCGCTGGCTGTCCCGCGCCGACCGCGCCGACCGGCCCGACCGGCTGGTGTTCGACCTCGACCCCGCGGGCGACGACTTCGCGGCGGTGCGGGAGGCGGCGCGGCTGCTGGGGGAGCTGCTCGACGAGCTGGACCTGCCCTCGGCCCTGATGACCACCGGTTCCCGCGGCCTGCACGTGATCGTGCCACTGAGCGGCACCCACGACTTCGACGACGTACGCGCCTTCGCCCGCGAGGTCGCCGACACCCTCGTCACCGCCCACCCCGACCGGCTCACCACCGCCGCCCGCAAGAAGGACCGCGGCGACCGGCTGTACCTCGACGTACAGCGCAACGCCTACGCGCAGACCGCGGTCGTTCCCTACACCGTCCGCGCCCTGCCCGGCGCCCCCGTCGCCACCCCCGTCTCCTGGGACCGGCTGGACGACCCGGACCTGCACGCCCGCCGCTGGACCGTTGCCGACGCCGTCGAACAGGCGCGCACCGACCCGTGGGCCGGACTGCCGCGGCGGGGCCGCGCCCTGGGGCCCGCACGCCGCCGGCTGCGGGCGCTGCGCGACTGAGCGGCACCGCCGGCCGACGGGCGACGAGCGGGGGCGCGGCAATCGGGTGAGTCCGTGGAGGTTTGGCGAACAGGCTTGCGGCCACACGAAGGGGGAGGTGGCCATGTCGAACACGAAGAACACCGAAGAGCCACACGGTTCACAGGAAACCCAGAAGTCTCCCCGATCCCGTCAGACCACGGAGACCGCGGAGAACACGGAAACCACGGAGAAGAACACGACCACCAAACGGCCGAGCCCGATGGAGGTGCTGCGCCAGGCGCGCGGACAGCTCGCGGAACTCACCGGTATGGAAGCCGAGTCCGTGTCGTCCTTCGAGCAGACGGAGGAGGGCTGGGCGCTGGAGATCGAGGTGCTCGAACTCGAGCGCGTCCCGGACACGATGAGCCTGATGGCGAGTTACCAGGTGGAGCTGGACCCCGACGGCCAGCTCACCGGTTACCGGCGCGTCCGCCGCTACGAGCGCGGGCGGGCCGACGCACACAGGCCCGGCGGCCGCTAGGCCGCCCGACCGGACCCACACCCACAGACAAGGAGGAGCAGCCGGCATGACAGTCGTACCGGCACAGCAGACCGGCGGTGGAGGCGGCAGCAGCGGCCTCTACGACGTGCTTGAGCTTGTTCTGGACAGGGGGCTCGTCATCGACGCATTCGTGCGCGTGTCCCTGGTCGGCATCGAGATCCTCAAGATCGACGTTCGTGTCGTCGTCGCCAGCGTTGACACCTATCTCCGCTTCGCCGAGGCGTGCAACCGCCTCGACCTCGAGGCCGGACCCCGCAAGAGCCCGGGCCTGCCCGAGATCGTCGGCGAGGTCACCGAGTCCGGCGCCCGGGGCAAGTCCAAGGGGGCGCTGTCGGGGGCCGCCGAAACCATCTCCGACGCGTTCAAGCAGGGGCGTGACGGCGGTTCCGAGCGCGAGACCGAGGCCCGTCCGCGGCCCCGCAAGACCACGTCCACCCGCCGGAAGGAGGAGCAGGAGTGAGCACCTACGTCTACGGCATCACGGCGGTCACACACCCTGCCCTCCCCGAGGGCATGGGAGGCGTCGGCGACCCGCCGCGTCCGGTGCGCATCCTGCGGGAGGGGGAGTTGGCGGCCGTCGTCAGCGACGCCCCCGAGGGGCTGCGCCCCAAGCGCAGGGAGCTGCTCGCCCACCAGAACGTGCTCAGCGAGGCCGGCGCGGCCGGCTGCGTGCTGCCCATGCGCTTCGGCAGCGTCGCCCCGGACGACGACGCCGTCACCGGTGTCCTCGCCGAGCGCGCCGAGCACTACAGGGAGCGGCTGAGGGCGCTGGACGGCCGGGTCGAGTACAACGTCAAGGCCAACCACGTCGAGGAAGCCGTCCTGCACCACGTGATGGCCGGCAACCCGGAGATCCGCGCTCTCGCGGAGGCCAACCGGCAGGCGGGCGGCGGCAGTTACGAGGACAAGATCCGGCTCGGCGAGATGGTCGCCAGCGCGGTCAAGGCCAAGGAGACCGAGGACGCCGCCGCGCTGGAGCACGCCCTGGAACCGGCCGCGGACTCCGTGAGCGTGGGCCCCGAGTCCACGGGCTGGCTCGCCAACGTGTCCTACCTGGTGAAGCGCGAGGCGGCGGAGGACTTCCTGGCCGCGGTGGAGCAGGCCCGCAAGGACATGCCCCACCTCGAGGTACGCCTGAACGGCCCGCTGCCCCCGTACAGCTTCGTCGAGCCCGGCCCGGCCGAACCGGCGGGCACCGCGGCCGGCGGGGCGGACGCCGGAGCGGGGTGAGGACATGGGCCTGCTCTCGGAGGTGCTGCTGCTGCCGTTCGCCCCGGTGCGCGGCAGCGGCTGGGCCATCCGGCAGGTGCTCCGGGAGGCGGAGCGCATCTACTACGACCCCGCCACCATCCGTGCCGAACTGGCCCGGCTCGAGGAGCGGCTGGAGGCCGGAGAGATCACCGAGGAGGAGTTCGACCGGCAGGAGGACGAACTCCTCGACCGGTTGGAGACCGCAACGCGCACGAGCGCGGGTACAGGGGACGGGACGGTGCAACAGTGAACCGCGTGGGACTGGGCCTCGCGATCGGGGCCGGATATCTCCTCGGACGGACGAGGAAACTGAAGGCGGCGGTCGCCGTCGGCGGCCTGGTGGCCGGCAAGAAACTGAATCTCGGCCCGCGGGGGATCGCGGACCTGGTGTCCCAGCAGCTCCGGGACAACCCGCAGTTCAAGGAGCTCGGCGACCAGCTGCGCGGTGATCTGCGCGGCGTCGGCAAGGCGGCCTCCGGCGCCCTGGTCGAGCGGCAGCTCGACGCCCTCGCCGACCGCCTGCACGGCCGTACCACCGAGATGCGCGACCGGCTGACGGGCGCGGGCCGGCAGGAGCACGACGCCGGGAACGCCGGTACCGAGGACGCCGGGGCCGCCGAGGAGGAGGACCGCGAGCCGCAGGACGAGCAGGGCGAGGAGGAGCCGGCCTCCGGGCGGGCGGCGAAGAAGACCCCGTCGAAGAAGAAGGCCCCGTCGAAGGAGGCCGCCAAGCGGCCCGCCGGGAAGACGGCGGCGAAGAAGGCGGCCCCGGCGAAGAAGGCCGCGGCCAAGAAGACGGCGGCCGCGCGGAGCACCGCGACCCGGGGCACCCGCTCCCGCACGTCGAAGGGAGGCGGTGAAGGATGACCGACACACTCGGATCCGCGTCCTCCGCCGTTCGTGACGGTGCGCGCGGGGGAACGAACCCTCTCGCGGACGTGGCCCACAGCGAGGCCGCCGACCGGCTCAAGGCCGAACTGCAGGACTACCTCGCGGCCCAGGCCACCCGTCTGCTGACCGGCGTCGGCCGCAAGCTCGGCGAGACCACGGCCAAGCTCAACGACATCGCCGAGGGAAACAGCCCGGGCCTCGCCAAGCTCGCCGCCGACGGTGGCCGCAAGATCGCCGAGGGCAAGAGCCCGCTGCGCACCGCCGTCGAGCTCGGCGCCTCGCGGGCCAAGGACAACGTGAAGGGCGCCCTGAAGAACCTGGGCGGAGGCAAGGGCGGGCGCAAGCGCTCGGCCGGCAAGAAGCCCACCGTCATCATCGAGCACATCGACGTCGGGGTCCCGCTGCGCACGGCCTACGACCAGTGGACCCAGTACCAGGACTTCAGCACCTTCGCCAAGGGCGTCAAGAGCGCCGACAGGTCCGACGACACCACCTCGGACTGGCAGCTGAAGGTCTTCTGGTCCAACCGCAGCTGGAAGGCACGGACCACCGAGCAGGTGCCCGACGACCGCATCGCCTGGTCCTCCGAGGGCGCCAAGGGCACGACGAAGGGCGTCGTCTCCTTCCACCGTCTCGCCGACAACCTCACCCGGGTCCTGCTGGTCATCGAGTACTACCCCACGGGTCTCTTCGAGAAGACCGGCAACATCTGGCGCGCCCAGGGCCGCCGGGCCCGGCTCGACCTGAAGAACTTCGCCCGCTTCATCACCCTCAAGGGCGAGGTCGAGGAGGGCTGGCGGGGCGAGATCCGCGACGGCGAGGTCGTCCGCAGCCACGAGGACGCCCTGGCCGAGGAGGAGGACGAGGGCACGGCGCCCGAGGAGAAGTCCGAGGAGGACACGTCCGACGCGGACGAGGAGGCGGAGGAGGACACCGGCGAGGAGCCGGCCGAGGACGCCTACGCGGACGAGGACGAGAACGGGGACGCGGAGGAGTACGAGGACGAGCCCGGGCCCGACGCGGAGGCCGACGCCGAGTACGACGACGAGGCCGAAGCCGAGGACGCGGAGGACGCGGAGGACGCGGAGGAGTACGAGGACGAGCCCGGGCCCGACGCGGAGGCCGACGCCGAGTACGACGACGAGGCCGAAGCCGAGGACGCGGAGGACGCGGAGGAGTACGACGACGAGTACGACGACGAGTCCCCGGAGAGCGGGAGCCGCCGATGACGACGCCCAGCCGGTTGCCCGAGCCCTACGGCCAGGGCGGTGGCGCCAACCTCGCCGACATCCTGGAACGGGTGCTCGACAAGGGCGTCGTCATCGCGGGCGACATCCGCATCAACCTGCTCGACATCGAGCTGCTCACCATCAAGCTGCGGCTCATCGTCGCCTCCGTCGACAAGGCGAAGGAGATGGGGATCGACTGGTGGGAGTCCGACCCGGCGCTGTCCTCGCGCGCCCGTCGGGACGAACTGGCCAGGGAGAACGCCGAGTTGCGCGAACGGCTGGCCCGGCTGGAGGAACTGGAGCCCCGCCGCGCACAGGAGGAGACACCGTGACCGGACTGCGGTACGTCTACGCCGTCTGCCGTCCCTTCGGTACGCCGCTCCAGGCACAGCTGACGGGGGTGAGCGGCGATCCGCCCCGGCTGCTGCCCCACCACGGCCTGGTGGCCGTCGTCAGCCATGTGCCGGAGGCGGACTTCGCCGAGGAACCGCTCCGTGCGCATCTGGAGGACCTCGACTGGCTGACCGCGGTCGCCCGTGCCCACCAGGGCGTGATCGACGCGCTCACCACCGTCACCACCCCGCTGCCGCTGCGGCTCGGCACCGTGTTCCGGGACGACAGCGGCGTACGGACGATGATGGAGGCGCGGGAGGAGAGCTTCCTGCGGACCCTGGACCGGCTGGAGGGCCGCGTGGAGTGGGGCGTCAAGGTCTACCTCGAGTCGGAACCGGCGCCGGAAACCGCCGTCGCGCCGGAGCGGAAGCCGGCGTCCGGCCGGGACTATCTGCGGCAGCGGCGCATGCGGACGAAATCGCACGAGGAACTGTGGCAGAAGGCCGAGACCTTCGCGACCCGGCTGCACGAAATGCTTTCCGAGTGCGCCGAGGATTCCCGGCTGCACGCACCGCAGAACCCCACGCTCTCCGGCGCCTCCGGGCGGAATGTGCTCAATGCCGCCTACCTCGTGCGGCGCACGGAATCCGAGGAGTTCGTGGAAAAGGTGGACCGGACCAAGGACGGGGCTCCCGGAATCCGCGTCGAACTCACCGGCCCCTGGGCCGCCTATTCGTTCGCGGGTGAGGAAACGGCACCCTCGGAGGGGAAACCGGGGGAGGGGCCGTGACCGTCGTCGAACGCCGGGAGATAGCCCTGGTGGACCTGCTCGACCGGCTCCTGGCCGGCGGAGTCGTCATCACGGGCGACATCACGCTGCGCATCGCGGACGTCGACCTGGTCCGCATCGATCTCAACGCGCTCATCAGCTCGGTGAACGCGCAGGTTCCCTCCCCCTTCGAGGAGTCGCGTTGACGGCCCACCAGGACGACCGGCACGTCGAGCCGCATGCCGAGCCGCACGTCGAGCCGCACGCCGAGTGGGATGTCGCCCCGCAGGCGCACGCCGAGCCGCACGGCGGCCGGCGCCGGCGGCTCGACCTGGAGCCGGACACGGTCGAACGCGACCTGATCAAGCTGGTGCTC